>CAZYJC010000005.1:48710-72451 GCA_964647765.1 uncultured Candidatus Saccharibacteria bacterium
GGGAGGGGGGAGGAGGTAATGTTGAAGGCTGCATCTGCGCCTGGAGGGGCGGCATTTACGCGAACGGCAAAGAATAGCAAAAAGATTACACCAACAGCACTAGCGGGGAATATCCACCGCATGAATTTACCCTCATGCATGGGTTGTATTATAGCCTGTTATTCGCACTAATTAAAAGAGCCCGGATAACCGGGCTCTTTTAATTCAGATTACTTGGTTTAGAAGTATCCTGCACCGATGATTGTAATAGTATCAGTGTAGTCAGTACCTGGCTGGGTAACTGATGAGATTGCTGCTAATTCTTTTACGTTAAGGACTGCGCCGTTGGCAGTACCATTTGAAGAAGCAATTTGACGTACTGTTGTGTCTAGTCCACCACCTGTGGTTGTACCATTAGAGCTGTAAGCTGCTGCTGCTGAAGTAGTACCACCACCAGTACCCTGGGTAATGCTTGTGATACCGAAGACATAACCTTCTGTACCAGCTGATAGGGTTGCATTTGAACCAGGTGTAGTTGAGTTCACAGTGTGTCCAGCAGTTGCAGAAGTTAGGCCTGAGTTGCTGCTAGTAGCCCATGCAAACCAACCATTTTTAGCGTTAGTGTTAACTGTAACGGTTCGTCCAGTAGTTACACCTACTGATGAAGGGCTTAGGTTGCTAGTGAATGAATCGGTATTTCCGCTAAGTGCTAAGTTGAATGTTGGAGGAACTGTAGCACTAACTACGATTTGGTCGTTTGAGATAGTTCGGAGTGCTATAGTTGTGCTGTCAGAGCCAACAGTAATTACTGGGTGGTATTCGCCAGCGGTTGGCAGAGTCAAAGCTGTACCAGTTGTAAAATCAGCACAATATGCAGTGGTTGCAGATAAAGCCGTAATACCGCTAATAGAAACTGTTGAACCTGAACCTGAAGCAGTTAGTGAGCCTGGAAGCGCAGTTGCGCCAGTGTCGGCTGCACAAGATCCGGAAGTGATGGCTTGTGTAGTGTTTACTGTTCCCGATGAACCTGTCCAAGTGCTTGAGTCAGCACCATTGAAGTTGATTGACGCAGTGGTTGCACCGGCACCAACAGTTTTAAAGACCAGTCTAAAAGTGGTCTGAGAACCAGCCGTCATTCTATTTGTTCGAATGTACGTATTCGATAACGTTGCCGCGTTTGCTGGTGCAGCAATATATAGAATATTGGCCGCAACCATTAAGAAAGCAGCAGCTAATACCTTCGTTTGGGAAATGCGTGATTTAAGCATAATAGCTCCGTTTTTGTTTCCATTTTATATTTGGTTTTACGTTGTAAGCATAAACACCTACAAGCGGACTGTCAACTGTATTTTTTTATTGTTGTGGAAAACTCTAGAAGTAACCTGCACCGATGATTGTAATGGTATCGGTATAGTCGGCACCTGCTTTAGTAGTAGATGAAATAGCAGCTAATTCTTTTACCGTAAGCACAGCGCCGTTAGCTGTACCTGTAGATGATGCAATCTGACGGATAGAAGTATCTAAACCGCTACCTGTTGTTGTGCCGTTTGAACTATAGGCTGCTACAGCGCTGGTTGTTCCACCCCCGCTTCCTTGCGTAATGCTGGTGATGCCGAATACATAGCCTTCTGTACCGGCGCTTAGTGTGGCACCAGTCCCAGGCGTTGTAGAAGCAATTGTATTTGACGCACTTGCTGAGGTTAACCCGGCATTGCTACTGCTAGCCCAAGCAAACCAACCGTTCTTAGCATTTGTGTTGACAGTAACAGTTCTGCCTGTAGTTACACCAACGCTACCAGGGACTAGGTTACTCGTAAACGAATCAGTATTGCCACTTAAAGCCATGTTAAACGTAGGGGGCACAGTCGCGCTAACAACTATTTGATCGTTGCTGACAGTTCGAACAGCTACAGTTACTGAGTCTGCACCAGCTGTAATCACCGGATGATACTCTCCGGCTGTTGCCATAGTCAGAGCAGTAGATGAAGTAAGGTCAACGCAATATGAAGTCGTAGCGGACAATGCTGTTACATTCGAAATAGTTACTGTGGATCCTGATCCTGACGCCGTTATAGAACCTGGTAATGCGGTTGCCCCCGTTTCTGACGCACAAGAACCTGATGAAACCGTTTGAGTAGCATTGACTGCGCCTGAGGAGCCAGTCCAGGTTGTCGCATCAGCACCGTTAAAGTTTACCGAAACAGATGTAGCACCCGATCCCACAGTCTTAAAAACTAGCCTAAAACTGCTCTGACTGCCGGCAGCCATACGATTTAGCCTAATGTAAGAGTTTGTCAAAGTTGCAGCATTTGCCGTATCAACAAAATATGTCAGCATACCGCCGAGGAAAGCCAACGCTATAAGCGCAAAATAAGCCCTCAAAAATTTTTTTGCCATTTGTATTGTCATCCCAAACTTAACTAGTTAAAAGTATAAGCACTTCAAAAACATTTGGCAAGATATTTAGTATGACGCCGAAGCGATAAAAGTTAGTACGTCTTGATAGTCCGTAGCAGTAGGAGTAGAAACAGATGATTTCGCCTTAAGTACAGCAGTGGATGTTCCGCTGCTAACTGATGTATTTGCCGACAAAATTGGCTGAAACGTCGTATAAACCGCCCCGACCACATTGCCTGCACCATTGTACGGAGAAACGGCAGCCATTGGCGAACTAGGTGTTAGATTTTGAAGACCAAACCCTTCGCCCAAAGAAGAAAGATCTCCGCTTGGCGGCGAAACAGCAATAGTATAACTCTCGGTGGCACTTCGGAGCCCTGTGTATTGCCCGGACATATAAATAGACCCGCCATTGCTCGCATTGGTCGCAAAAGTTAGTGAGATATTCGATGGGCTACTGATTATTGATCCGGCGAGTAAACTACCCATGTTGAGCGAGCTTGGACTTAGACTAAAACTTATTGTGTTAGCTACGGTAGTGCTTGAATTTGCGGAAGGACCGTAGGCGGATTGCGTAAATGTGCCCTGGGTGGCGTTAACTTTGAAGTAGTAGGTGGTTGAGGCGCTTAAACCAATTGCGTCTGTACCTGATCCACTACCCCACTGGGCGTAAGTTTGGTAGACAGGGCTGCCGCCAAGAGTCCCGTCGGCCTGTACATAGTTTGTTACGGTAAAGTTGCTGGTAGTAGAAACGGCAACGGAGAACTTGGCGTCTGAGGGATTATTGCCGGTGTTTATAACGAAGTTAAGGCGATTAAAATAGGTTCCACCGCCATTACTTAAGGTCGGTGCCGGCGGCACGAAGGCTTGGCGCGCCTCGATGGAGCTAGATTTGATCTTAAAGTTAGTGCTGGAGGTCGTGCTGCCGGCGTTTTCGCCAACTGTGGCTTGTAATTTGTAATTGGTGCTCGAGCTCTGAGCCGTGCCACCGCCGCCCAAGTTATAGTCGTTCAGCTTGAAGTTGGTGCTGGAACTGGCTGCGGCAAAAACTAAACCGCTACCAATTAAACCGTAAATTAGCTTTAACGCCATTCCCACCTCCCCAACACTTTGTCAAAAGTCTTGTTAATATCTTCGACAGCAGATGCATTAGACGTTGTTATGGCAATATTGGCCTCCAGTCCATTCTTTGTAGTAAATGCAACTTTATTATAGCCCCCGTCGACGTCAGTAAAGATCACAAAAGTATTTCCGTTTATTTCTTTGGTTTCAATCTTATATTTGGCAGGATTTATTTTACGCAAATTATAAGAACTGTCATTGCTTAGAACACCGGAAGGTAGTTTCCTTATCTGGATGGTAAGATTCTGAGAAATAGTCTCAGGGTTTAGATAATTGAACTTCTCGACATCTTGGGACGAGAGCTCGGGCGTAGGCATTTCTTTAAACTTCGCCGGTCGGCTAAACGAAACGGTTTTACCGTCGGTGCGGACAGATATTTCACGATTAATAACTTTGGCAGTAGACTTCTTGGATTCTATTACTACGCCTTCTGAAGGATCAGTCAGGTTTTTTGCAACCAAAAGCACCAAGACAAGGACAACTATAAAAATAGCCGTGATAACCCAGAATCTTTTTGATCTTTTTTTTGCAAAAGACTTGAGTCCCATCAATTCCCTCAACTTGTTCAGTAATTATTATACCAACAAAGCTTAAGGTATAAGGTCAGGTTGTTTGTAGTCTATATATTTACCAGAACGTGGAACAATTCTTATGACCGTAAAAACACCTTTTTTGAGATGGGTCACGGGGGGCAGAGTTTTGACGCCTTTATATATTTTAGGTTGAACTATCTGATTAAATACATAGGAGATAATTTCTTCATCTTGCTCAAAATCAGCCCTACCCCTGATGCTGAGGGTTTCTGCAGCGGCCGCATCATAAATTGTCAAAGCAACTTTGCTGTTAGAAAGTATATTGGTCGCCTTCTTAGTTTCGCTCTTGGTAACAATATAGATTTGATTCAATTGGTCTACGATATAGTAGACAACTGCGCCGCTAACATTTCCTTCCTTGTCTACGGTCGATAGCACGGCCACGTCGTGCTCTTTGAGAAACTTGAGGCTTTGGCTGTCGAGGAATGGTATTGGCATGTGATGTTTCCTAGTCTTGGGCCCTTGCATGGCAATGGCTTCATGGTTAGTCGCTGGAGTTATTATAGGCATCGAAGCGTCGCGCGATATGCGCCTAGACTCAATATACTCCGTAAAAATTTCTGAGCAACGGGTATTTGTATAACTGATGGCGAAATCACCCATTCTGGTGTGAAGTGTAACAGTGTTAAAAGGACCGAATCTCTGATGCCGCACACCTCCGACCATGTCGTATGTTATCTCATCAAAATCTGTAAATCCTGGCTTGTGATCAATAAACATAACTCTTCTGTCGGTGGCGATTAACATGCCTTCAGTCATTGCTAGGATGCCCTCGCCGCTTCGGTAGCGACCGTAGACTACGCCATGAATATGCTCGTCATCTCGGATCAGATGCATTACATATCTAACGCCAAACTTCATTAGGCCATAATCAGTCATACCGGCTTCGCGAAGCTCTTCGCGTATTCTTCTTGTCCCGACAGTTTGCTCTACCATTTCTAATCCTTAGCTCTTCGATGGACTAACTCAAGAGCGCACCCCCATCGACTACAATCTGTTCTCCGGTCATGTAACTACTTAAGCCGCTTGCCAAAAACAAGGCTACGGTACCGATCTCGTCCGGGTCACCCATCCTGTGCAGTGGAATTTTTGCCAAAAAGGCTTGACTCAGTGCGGCCATATCAACACCTTTAGGGATTTTTTGGGCTCCTTGCATAGCCTCCACGCCAGGTGTCTGAATGCCCCCTGGCGCTATGGCATTCACAGTTATATTGAACGGAGCCAACTCAAGCGCCGTATTCTTGGTAAATCCCCAGACTCCGTGCTTCGAAGAATCATAGTGCGCTAAGCCAACCATAGACGGATGCAATGCATCAATCGAAGTGATGTTGATAATCTTGCCGCTGCCTTGCTGCTTCATGACCTCACTGGCATATTTTGTCATCAGAAATACGCTATCTAGGTTCACCTGGACCACGCGGTCAAACTCAGCTTTGGTCATCTCGGCAATTGGTTTTGCCGGGTATATTCCGGCGTTATTTACAACTATATCAACACTCCCAAACTCCTCCGTACAATAATCGATCAAGCTTTTGATCTGGTCCTCTTCGGCAACATCTACCTCGTAATCTTTAACTTTTCGGCCTTGCTGACTTAGCTCTTCAGCCGCTGAACGTGCCACATCAATGTCATAATCAGCAATTACAACCGTCGCACCTGCCTCGCTGAGTCGCCTAACAATCCCTAGACCAATGCCCTTAGCTCCACCAGTTACGATAGCGGTTTTGGCGCTCAAATCTACTAGTTCATTAATTGATTTCATTGAATGCCCCTTCCTACCTTCCATTATAGTTACAATTACAGATTGAATCAGCCTAATTTCTTACTAGGCTGTACGCTCAAGATCAAACCATTTTTTGGCGGCGATTTCGTCCGCGTGCATGACTCCCAATAGCTCATCTATCGATCGGAAAGTCTTATTACCGCGATGGTAGTATCTTAAGGAAGCAGTAATTTTTTGCCCGTAATAGTCCTGATCAGGAATCCCAAGCAAATGCACCTCTACCCTCCGTTCGGTGTCTCCCATGGTAGTTGGAATACCAACAAATATTAGAGCGGGATGATTTTTATATGTCATTAAGTCTGAATAGCCGAAGTAGACGCCATCTTTTACGTCTTCATCAACGCTAAAGTTGGCCGTTGGATACCCCAGCTTCCGTCCATTCCCTTTATATTCGGTCACAACTCCGCTTACTTGCCTGTGCATGATAGACTTATTATAGCTAAACGGGGGGAAATCCATGTACAAATTACCTGATCTTGATTATGGCTATGACGCTTTTGGCAAATATATAAGCAAAGACATAATGGAGCTGCATCACAGCAAGCACCATCAGACTTATGTCGACAAATTAAATGCTGCCCTTGATCAAGCCCCGGAACTCCAAAACAAATCACTCGAAGAATTACTAAGGAAACTAGAATCTGCACCAGACAATGTTCGGACTGCCATCCGAAATCACGGCGGTGGCCATTATAATCACAGTCTTTTTTGGAAATTCATGACACCAGAGTCATCCGGACAACCAACCGGCGATCTGGCAACAGCTATCGATCAGAAATATGGCTCCTACCAGGGATTTATGGATGAGTTCGCAGCCAAAGCTTTAGCGGTCTTTGGAAGTGGCTGGGCATGGCTACAGCCTGATCTGTCGATTATTACATCACCTAATCAAGATTCTCCGTTAATGACTGGCGGACCGGAACCGATACTAGGTCTCGATGTTTGGGAGCACGCTTATTATCTCGACTACACCTATAAAAGAGCCGATTACATTAACGCCTGGTGGCATGTCGTGAACTGGGACGAAGTCGCCGAGCGCTTCAACCATCTCAAAGGTTGATCCGCATCTCAAAGGTTGATCCGCACGAAGACTAATATTTACGACTATCATAGGCCCAGTGAAGCAATGCTTGCCTCTGGCGAGGGCGGCAATTCAAATCACCTTGATGGCATGCTCTTTGGAGCTGACTGATGTGACGCCTGATTGCCTTCCAGCGCTTGATCTGACGCTGGTCCTCATCAGGAATACGCCTACCCATATAATAACGACAGTACCACTGGAACCATCCCCTTGGGTCTTCAAAATATATCCACCCCTTGCGCTGCCATTCGCCCAAAGGCTGGCTGGCATCTACTTTAAAAAAATTCAATTTTGGATCATGGCCATGGTCGCTGACTCTATCCCCGACAAACCAACTTGCAGGATACTCTTCAACTTCACCCTCAAAATAATTCCCCCCAAAAACACCCAAGTCTAACATTTCCTTTGGACTCAAGTCAGGCTTAAACTCTGGGTCAAAATCCTCGCCAATAGCAGCAGATAATGGATATGTATAATTTCGCTGTCTATTATCGTTAACTTTAACTAGGTTCACTACTGTATTTTATCCTAACAACAGGGGCTAATAAAAATGTGGACAGTTATGCAATATTGTAGTAATATCTCAAAAACGATTTTTTTAATTGTTTTTTAATAATCGGGGTGCATAATCATGCGCATGGAGCCCACAAGCAAGATACTTATCATCGATGACGACAACGCCATAAGTACCGCTTTGGCCATCGCTCTTAGAGATGAATACCGTGCAGATCGTGCTCTCACTGGCCAAATAGGTCTCGACCTTGCCGACAAAACAGAGTACAGTGCAATTATTCTCGACCTCGACTTGCCAGACTTTAAGGGTCTGGCAATTTGCCAGGAACTACGTGATAGGGGCTGCAAAGCCCCTATTTTTATTTTGAGCGGAGATAGTCAGATTTTAACCAAGATTAAATTGTTGGATGCTGGTGCTAATGATTACTTAACAAAACCGTTCAGTTTAGGGGAGCTAAAAGCAAGGCTGAGAGCAATAATCAGATCCAGCAAGCATCAGTTACCAAAACAGCGACGACTTAGCGCCAGTGGCTTGGTGCTCAACAGAGAGAGTCGTTCAGTGCAACGTGATGGCCTGAGTATACCGCTGCGCAAAAAAGAGTTTGCCGTATTGGAATGTCTGATGGAAAACGTCGGAACAATTGTCAGCAGAAGTTTCATAACCAGATATGCCTGGAATGGCGAAGACGATCCATGGACCAATACTGTTGATGTACATATCAAGTATTTAAGAGATAAAATTGACAAGCCATTTGGCGACCGCCTGATTGAGACTGTCCATGGTCTAGGCTATAGGCTTGCTAACCGAAATTGATCTTAAGGATAGCGACAGGAGGAAATTTCATGTCTACTAAGCAGGTTACTCAAAAGAGCTTTAATCTATTTGCAATCGAAGCAGCAAAATCTGATGTTAGGAAGCACTGGGCTAGTTCAGCCGAAATATTAAAATTTGCTGATCTGGGCAGACAAACAGCTCGACTTGTACACGATCTGGCAAATCCATTGTCTGCGGCCCTTATCCAGGTCGAAAATAATCGTAACAAGCTCGGCCGAACTGCAACAGATTTATCTAAGAGTCTGTCATTAATGCAAAAATATATCGACTCGGCTCGCGCCCAGCTGCTCGGACAAGATAATAGAATTAGTTTCGGCGTCAGAAACCATACCAGACAAGTTATTGACGCGTTAAGACCCATTGCCCTTAGGGATGATATACGTCTTCAGGTTAATCAAATTCCTGATTTATCTCTGTATGGAGACCCAATAAAATTTCAACGTATTCTGAGTAATTTAATCGTAAATTCATTTGATTCATACCGATCTTGTGCATATAAGAAGCAAAAAACAGTCAAAATTCACATTTCTAAACAAAATCACTGGCTAATCATGAGGGTTTTCGACCATGGCGAAGGCATAAAAACCAGTGAAATACCTAGTTTGTTTGAACAGTTTTACAGCACCAAAAAAATAAGCAGTAACGGACTGGGGTTGGGCCTAAATGAAGTCAAGCAATACGTTGAGGAAGATTTCTTTGGCAATATTAAAGTAAGTAGCTCAATTAAACATGGTACTTGCTTTGAAGTCGATCTGAGAATTATCGCAAACAAGAATTGGCGCTAAACTTTGCGGTGGCTTTGGCGCCATTTTTCAATTTCGGCGTGGTGGCCATTGAGCAAGACGTTTGGAACTTTGAGTCCTCTGAACTCTTCCGGTCGAGTATATTGCGGAAACTCAACTGTTTGATCATCATCCTGAAAAGATTCGATGTCTGCGGAATTTTCTCCCCCAAGCACACCCGGAATCAGACGAACTACTGAGTCAATAATAGTCATGGCTGGAATTTCACCTCCGGTAAGCACGTAGTTGCCGATACAAATCGACTCATCCACCCATTCCATGATTCGCTCATCATATCCTTCGTATCTTGGGCAGATGATTATCAGCCCTTGGTCGTTGGCGGCGAGACGCTTGGCGTCAGATTGCTTATAGAGTTTGCCGCGCGGTGTTGGCAGCAATAGTCGAGCATCGGGATCGACAATTTTGGCCTGCTCTATCGCAAGCACGATCGGTTCTGGCTTGAGCAACATCCCATCGCCGCCACCGTAAGGAGTATCATCTACCTGCTTGCGCGGTCCACTTCCAAAGTCTCGTAGATTTATGAATTCATAACTAGCTAGTCCTTTATCGTGGGCCTTCCAGAGCATACTATTACCAAGCACGCCCTCAAACATTTCAGGGAAAAGTGTAATGATCTGTATTCTCATCTGATATATTTTACCTTATAAACAAAACAACCCCGCACTCGGGGTTGCATTGTCACATAAAGCTCCCATCCAATGGTGTAGGGGATGGCTCGCATCGAGCTTTTTTGTTTTTGTTGTTTCACCTTTTTCGGTGATTACAACTATTGTACTCGATGCTGAGTATTATTATCAACACTAAGCTTAAAGAACGCTGAGTATTTTCTGAGGTTAGATATCTAAGTCGTCAAGGTCCGAGAGCTCTTCTCTTGCTTGACGTAGTCGATCGCTGGTTTTATCCTCTTCATTCTGCTCCGTTGGCTCTTCATCTTCAGCAGCAACTGGTTCTTTGGCAGGTACATCCTCAGTCTGAGGTGCTTTATTAGAAACATCTTCTGTCTGACCATTTTCACTTGCGGGAGTATCTGCAGCTGGTTTTGTCTCACGCTCAGGTTTTTTGTAATCAGGATCGCCGTTATCGACAATTTTTAGGTTGTATCGCGCTTCATTCTTAGTACCGAGAGCTCTAAGTAAAGTTCTGAGCGACTGCGCAGTAGCTCCGCGCTTACCGATAACTCGCCCAAGATCCTCAGGGTCAACAGTTAACTCCAGCAAGACACCTTTTTCGTCAATTGTGCGTTTGATTTGTACGGCATCTGGTTTGCCGACAAGTGACTTGACGACATATTCTACAAATTGCTGATCGATTTCACTCATAAGTCAGTCTCCCGGGTTAGTTTCTACACCCTATTATACCAAATTGGTTATGGAAGATTTAGGCTTCTTTTGGCTCTTCGGCGGGAGCTTCTGCTTCAGCTTCGGTTGTTTCTTCTGGTTGTTCGGCTGTTTCAGCGGCGTTTGCTTCTGCGTTTGCTTCTGCAGGTTCTGCAGGGGTTTCATCAGTAGATTCGGTTGCCGCTTCAGCAACTTCCGCTGGGGCTTCTGTTTCGGCTGAATCAGCTGGGGCTTCTTCCGCTGAAGCTTCTTCGACAGGTTCTTCAGGTGCAGTACTGCGTCGTTTTTCAGGATTTCTAATGCTTCGTTCTTTGTCCGCAGACAGTTTTACCCATCCAGGTAGTTTTACACCTTCAGACTTGAGTAATCGAGCTACTCGCTCAGAAGGTTGTGCCCCGTGCTCTAGATAAAAAGCAGCCTTTTCTTTGTCTAAGATTGCTGTTTTGGTATGGGGGTTATAACTCCCTAGAGCGTAAACAACTTTGCCACTAGTTGGAGTGCGTCGGGAATCTTGAACCACAACCCTGAATTGGGCATGGCCCTTGCGGCCGGTCCTTTGCATACGAATAGCTAACATGTTTGCTTAAGCATCTCTTTCTTCCTTAAACCTTAGAGTTTCTAAAGACAATGGCTCTATTTTACAGATAAGTGCCTCTGTTGTCAAACTGTTGGCTCCTGTAAATTGCGTTTATAAAATTCTAATGCTGATTCTGCGGCTTTTTGCTGAGCAGCCTGCTTGCTCGGTCCGCTGCCCTGTCCACGCAACTTATTGTTAACATAAACACCAACAACAAACATTTTGTCGTGATCCGGACCATGCTCATCCATAACCTTATAGACTGGGGTGAACGACTCCTGACTCTGTGCTAACTCTTGTAAGTGCGACTTTGGATCCATCCAAGAACCGGTTTCTAGGATTTCTTCAAAAGTCGATAAAATTGTTTCGTCGATGAATTTCTTAGCAACCTCGTAACCTTGATCAATGTAGATGGCGCCAATGACCGCTTCAAAGCTATTTGCCAAGATTTGCGCCCTGGCCCTATCAGTACCTCGCTTTTCACCACGACTCAATCTGAGAAGAGGCTCAAAATCTAGTTTTTTAGCTGCAGCGCCAATGCTTTCTGTTCTAACCAAACTACTGCGCCAATTAGTTAAAATTCCTTCCGGCTCATCATAGTTAGAATACAGAAACTCGGTAACTACTAATTCAAGCACCGCATCGCCAAGAAACTCTAGCCGCTCGTTATGCTCTTTTACAGTTTTTTTATGCTCATTGAGATATGATCGATGGGTGAATGCTGTTACCAGCAGATCTGGATCATTAAACTCTATTTGCAACTTTTGTTTGGCAAAATGCCGATACGTCTGTACGTCCACGAACTAAAGCTTACCTTCCCTAATCTTCTTCATACCAACGAGAATTAGTTTGCCTATGTCATCATACGCAATTTTATCGACTGCATCAGAAGCCGACAGCCACTTAATGTCATTGAGCCAATCTTCTGGCTTAAGTTTGTCAGTTTTGCCAAGGCCTTCAACAAGATATATGTGCATGGTCATAAGGACCAAGGTGTGGTTACGACGATACCGAAAATTCACTTTGCCTAGCCAGTTATGGACTTTCATATCCTGCAATCCAGTCTCTTCACGTATTTCGCGTTCAGCAGTGCCTTTTGGCTCTTCGCCCGGCTCGACGTGACCTTTAGGTATAGTCCAACGGTTCTTAGCATCCTGCATTAACAAAATTTGGACTTGCCCCTTGTCATCCTTGCGGTAGACAATACCACCTGAAGTAGTTTCACGAACAACCTCGTCGATAACTGGTCGACGTTTAAGGCTAAACTTCTTGATTCCTTTAAAAGGCTTGGGCCTCTGCATTATTTCGCTTTCTTGGTTGGTTTGCTTGATTTAGTTTTTGTGGTGGACTTTTTTGATTTGGGACTGGCTTTGGCCTTTGGTTTCAGCTCATCACCTTCTTTTTGTCTAAGCAGCGTCCCGAGCACACCATTCACGAACTTAGATGAATTGTCTCCACCGAAGGCTTTGGCTAATTCGACAGCTTCGTTAATGACAACCTTTGGTGGCACATCGGCTTCGTTTTCGAGCTCGTATAAACCGATCCTCAGCACCAGTCTATCCATTCGAGCGATCTGATCGATAGGCCATTCTGGCGCGACTGGCTGGAGCTCTTTGTCCAGCTTGGCAGAATCCTTGCTAACACCATGAACTAGCTTGTTAATAAACTGAACATCATCTAGCTGGTCTTTATAGCGCTCGATATTGCGAGCTAAAACTTCATCAATATCAAAATCTTTGTCCTTAGCATCTACGCGAAGTTCTTCTTCGTATAGAGTTTGCAAGGCTATTATTCGTCCAAGATGTCGATTTGATGCCATATTGTTAAAAGTCCCGTTATTGTTTAAGTGAACTTAAACAGTCTTTGCAGATTCACGCTTTGTTGTGCGTACTTTTACAGGTGATTTTGCATTGACTCTGCGAGACAATTTCAAAACCAAGTGACTGCGCCTAGTACCAGTCTTGCGTGGACTGGTGCGCTTCTTAGGTTTGCCCATTTAGGTAAATCCCTTCTCTTAACTTACAAAAACTTACTTACAGCTTAGCAAATTATCCAGCTTACCTCAAGGTATCGCTTCCCTGGGGCAAAGTTAGATGACAAAGTTTATTAGCCGGCCTTTGACGTATATTTCCTTTTTAATTGATTGGCCCTCAAGATACCCGGCGACTTTTTCGACTTTTTTGGCGGCTTCGATGGCATCAGTTTCGCTCACATCAACTGGCAACTGAACTTCGCCTCGAAGTTTGCCATTTACCTGAATAGCAATGGTGATAGTTTCTTCAACCAAAAATTTATCATCATGCTTAGGCCATTCGCTGATGTGAATTGATGTATCATGGCCGATTTCATGCCATATTTCCTCTGTTATGTGAGGCGCAAAAGGCGCTAGCAATTGAAGTAAAGTTTCGATCGTCCATTGCCATTCAACGCTGGCAAATTTATCGTCAACTTTGGCTTTGTAAAGCTCATTTAAACATTCCATAAGCGAAGCTATGGCTGTATTGAAGCTCAGCTCGTGCAGATCCTGGCTGACTTTTTTGATCGTTTTATGCATGATTTTAGGCAGTAATTCCGACTCGGCAGTCCCGCCATCTGACTGATTATATTCATCGACAAGAGTCCAAATTCTCTGGAGGAATCTATGCGCGCCACCCATCCCTTCAACACTCCAGTTTGCCATCTGATTCCATGGACCGATAAATAGCTCCATGATTCGAATAGCATCTGCGCCATATCCCTGCTCAATCAAACCATCTGGCTCGATCGTGTTACCTTTGCTTTTGCTCATTTTGACACCATCGGGGGCTAGAATCATGCCCTGGTTACGCAGCGTACTAAAAGGCTCCTCAAAATCTATTAGCCCCTCATCATACATAACCTTTGTCCAAAAACGAGCGTAAAGCAGATGCATCACAGCATGTTCTGCGCCACCAATGTAATCGTCTACAGGGAGCCAGAAATCAGCCTTATCACGATCAAAAGCAACTTTGTCATTATGAGGATCAGCAAACCTCAAGAAATACCAGCTACTGCAAGCAAAGCCATCCATGGTGTCTGTTTCTCTCTGAGCCGGTCCGCCACATTCGGGACAAGTCGTATTGACGAAACTTCCGACATTAGCCAGCGGACTTCGACCATCACCGCTTGGCTCATATGATTCAACCTCAGGCAAAACGACTGGGAGCTGATCTTCCGGTACTGCTACATCTCCATGCTTCGGACAGTGGATAATTGGAATCGGTGCTCCCCAGTATCGCTGTCGACTAATTAACCAGTCACGTATTTTGTAATTAATAACTTCTTCGCCAGCCTTGTTCTCTGAGAGCCACTTCGTGATCTCTTCACGCGCTTGAGCAGATTCCATGCCACTGAATATTTCGCCAGAATTGATCAATTTACCTTCGCCAGTTACGCATTCTTCGTCGGGCTGTTCGTTTGATATAACCCTTGTAATTGGTAGTTCAAATTTTTTGGCAAATTCCCAGTCTCGTTCGTCATGTGCCGGTACAGCCATGATTGCTCCGGTGCCATACCCAGCCAATACATAATCAGCAATCCAGACCGGCAATACATCGCCACTGATAGGATTCGTTACGTACGCACCCGTGAAAACTCCGGTTTTTTCTCTATTTGTATCTTGGCGTTCGACATCAGATTTGAGCTGAGTTTGCTTAATATACTCGTCAACTTCTTTGCCGTTTCTGGTAATCTTGCTTACTGCCGGATGCTCTGGAGCAAGCACGAGGAATGTCGCCCCAAACAAAGTATCAGGACGGGTGGTAAATACTCTGATAGGCGTTTTTTGATCATCATCGTCGACGTCATAGAAGGTTATTTCTGCGCCCTTACTCTTACCAATCCAATTTTTTTGCATGGCTTTGATGCCATCCGACCAATTGAGATCATCCAAATCTTCAAGCAAGCGATCGGCATAATCGGTGATTTTGAAGAACCATTGCTTTAATAGTTTCTTCTCAACTTCATTACCACAACGCCAGCACTTGCCAGCCTCAACTTGCTCGTTCGCCAGCACTGTCTTGTCGTGAGGACACCACCACTGCAAACTTTCTTTTTGGTAGGCCAAGCCTTTTTTGAAGAGCAGCAAAAAGAACCACTGGGTCCAGCGGTAATAATCTGGGTCAGTACTGTCGATTTCTCGGGTCCAGTCATAGCTGAAGCCCATCTGCATAAGCTGCTTTTTGAATCTGGCGGTGTTATCATCAATGGCTTTGCGTGGGCTGATCTTGTGCTTGATAGCATAATTCTCTGCCGGCAAACCAAAAGCGTCCCAGCCCATGGGGTGCAGTACATTGTACCCGCTCATGCGTGCATGGCGAGCTATGGCGTCACCGATTGTGTAATTACGAACGTGACCGACGTGCATAGCCGCGCCACTCGGATAAGGGAAATACTCTAGGACATACTTTTTAGGTTTCGAAGGATCTTCACTGGCATTATAAATACCATCTTGCTCCCACTTGGCCTGCCACTTTGGCTCTAACTCCTTAGGATTGTAGCGATTCATCTATATATCGTAACAGGAATAAATAATAGTTTGCTAGTTGGGCTGTTTGGGGTTTACGATTTCGGAAGCGCAAGCAATCCGAGGCGCTTCTGTTGTGTCAAACCTATGCCAGACAGGACCATAAGAATTAAAAGCTGCGAATATGACATTATCTCCGACCACAAGATCTGCACTATACACTACGGCTTCCATAAACCACGGGTCCACCGTACCTTGCTCTAGCATTTCATTGAGCTTATTTTTTATTTCTGCATACGGAGGTTCTTTTCTTTTATCCGGTTGGACGGCGAAAAAAGGTCCGGCATTTGCAACCAGCACTCTGCCTGCTCCTCGAGTTGTCGTGTGAATATCCACCGCCGTAACTTCGGCAGTGGCCGTATCGTTTGAATCTTGATGAAGAGCACCGGTACCGACCTCACGCCTTTGAAGTGCCTGAGCTATATCTGGCATCACAGCGTCAGTTCTAAAATCATGGCCTTGTCGACTAAGCGTTGTTTGTACAGTGCTTCTTAAGTCAGCGTTTGTTTGGATATTTCTCTCAGCAATACTACCTTGCCTAACAACAAAGGCTGGTATTTCGCTACTCAGCAGCTGTTCCAATCTCTGCTCCAGCTGTTGCAACGAGGTTGTTTCAAGTAATGGCTTTTCTTCAACCGGCA
Organism: uncultured Candidatus Saccharibacteria bacterium; assembly: GCA_964647765.1. Classification (GTDB taxonomy): domain Bacteria; phylum Patescibacteriota; class Saccharimonadia; order Saccharimonadales; family UBA4665; genus CAZYJC01. Next base: position 64,915 of record CAZYJC010000005.1, read on the forward strand.
CTGATTCAGCGCCAAGTATAGATGTGGTCATGAATATTTATTATAATGTTTTTTTGGAGTTTTTACAAATTTATTCCCACTCAGTCGTTGCTGGTGGCTTATTTGTAAGATCCAAGAAAACCTGGGTAATGCCCTCTACTTCGGTCAGAATCCTACCTGATATGCGCTCAAACAGCCTTACCGGCAAATCACGAACCGGCAACATAGCCTGAACAGTCATAAAAGTGCTCGTGGTCACCGGTCTCAGAACCACTGATCTCTGCCCCAGCACTCCAAAAGATAATGGCAGCAGAATTACTGGGAACTGTTTAATTTCAGACATCAACCCAGCGGAGCGCATTTCTTCATAGACAATTCGGTCAGCGTGGCGAAGCTGAGCCCTAACATCAGCTGTGAGCAGTGTACGCGTTAGCGAACGCTCAGCCAGAGGCTGGGGTCCGAGCGCATAAATGACTCGATTTATGTGATTTCGGAAATGTGCCGGGAGCTCTGTGCCTAGTTTGGCCAAATCTTCTGCCGACAACCTACCGTTATCAATTGCCGCAACGTGCAGGTGCGATCTCTCGTCTCCGCCTACACCAACACTTCTAATTGGCAGCAAATGAGCTTGGCTTTTTATCCCGACTTTATCTACGAACTGCTGAACTTTGATTTGCTCTGGTGGAACGATCAATTCTGGATCAGAAGTTTCTTCGGCAATAATTCTGATTGCCAAGCCCGGCCCCGGGAAGGGCTGCCGATCAACTAAATCGTCAGGCAGGCCAAGATGTCGACCCAGCTCGCGAACTTCATCTTTAAACAAATCATCAATCGGCTCTATTAAGAGTCCGGCGTCTTTAAGTTCCTGGACTTCGTGGACTTGGTTGTGATGAGTCTTAATTGTCTGCGTATGACTATCGCCAGTACTGTGCCCGCTCTCAATGCGATCTGCAGCATTTGTGCCCTGAAGGAGCATGGCCTCCTTAAGATTTAATTGCTCAACCAATCGATTTTGAACGGCAACAAACTCTTTGCCGATTATTTTACGTTTTGTTTCTGGATCCGTAACTGACATTAATGGACCGCTGGTTACGGAGTTAATTTCGACCACCGCTTCTTCGAACTCTTTAATAGCATTAACCTTGACGACATTTATACCGGCGGCTTTTAAGGTTTCGATAACAAGATCATCCTCGTCTCGCATAAAGCCGTTATCAATATAAAAGGCATCGAGCTTGTCTGGTTTAATTGCTTGTGCAGCTAGAGCAACGGTTACGCTTGAGTCCACACCGCCACTGACAAATGCAATAACGTGTCTGTCCCCAGCCAGTTGTTTAATTTGCCTCTGCTTCTGCTTAACGAGCTGATTTAAGCGAGTTTCCATAAACTTATCATCAGGATCCAATTCAGCTATATCGAAGAGGAAATTTTTAAATAATTCGTAACCTTCGGGTGTATCGTCAAATACTTCCGGATGAAACTGGACCCCTATTTTATCGTCGAGGGCAATCGCTGAATATGCAGTGGTGCCGTCGCTTAGTTTATGTGAGCCGATTGTCTCGAAACCTTTTGGCAAACTCTTAACAAAATCTCCGTGAGTGAATAAACCGACAAAATCTTCTTTTAAGCCATCAAACAGAGGATGCGAAGTATCTACTTGAGTAGTAATTCGGCCATCCTCTCTAATTGCGTTTTTAATTACCTTGCCGCCTAGTGCCACAACCATGGATTGCATGCCATAACAAATCCCCAGAATCGGTAGTTCAAGGGCCCATAAATCTTTGTGTGGTTGTGGTGCTGCTTCGGTATGTGAGCTAGCCGGACTACCAGAGATAATGATCGCGCCATATTTTTTGGTTAAAGATTTGGGGTCAGTATCAAGCGCCAAAACATCAGCCGGAATGCCTTGGCGTTCAACAGCTTTTTTAACTAGGTCAACATACTGACCACCAGCATCCAGGACGGCAACTCGACTAATCATCTAATAAAATTATAGCACCAAAATAGCCGTTTAACACCTATAAAATTGCAAAATTTAGAGTTCTGGCAACTCAAGTTGATGCCGACCGATTTTGAGATATGCATCGGCAAGTTTCTTAGTAACTGGCCCGGCTTTACCGCTGCCAATCGGACGATGGTCAATTTTTATTACAGGAGTTACCTGCATACTACTGCCGGTCAGAAAAATTTCATCCGCAATATATAGTTCGCTGTGATCAACTACGCGCTGACTAGTTTTTATCCCAAAATGATCAGCCAGCCTAAACACTGTGTCTCTGGTAATGCCTTCAAGCAGGTCAGTCGAACGGTTAGGCGTAACAACTTCGCCTTTAAAGACTAAAAATATGTTTGAGACAGTGCTTTCTGCCACATGACCGTTCATATCAAGCGCAATGGCATCATCAAAGCCACTCATAACGGCTTCGTGCTTCATCAGCGCCGCGTTAACATAGCTCCCGTTAATCTTTGCTCTGGAAGGAATGGCATTGTCAGGGGTTCGCCGCCAACTGGATACACCTAGATGGGCTCCCTGTTTTGGCAACAACGGGGCGGCGGGATAAACAAAAGCCGAGAGACTATGTTTGAGGCCATGCATACGAGTACCTTTGAGTTGGTCATCTACAAAAACATTAACCCTGACTAAGCAATCTTCGGCGATATCATTTTTAGCAATTAAGTTATTCATTTCTCGTTCAAATCGGTCATAGCTCCAATTCTTGGCGAAGTCATCAAATGCCATGATTTTTGCTGAGTTTATCAGTCGATTATAGTGATCCATTAATCTAAAAGGGTGAAATTGCTGGGTAATAGGGTTCCAAAAAACTGGGAAGACCGTATAGACACTCAATCCGTACAGAACTGGCGCACTGGCAATGCTTAGAGTGGCGTCATTAAAAGGAATGATTCCATCACGAAAATATGCATAAGTTTGCTCGAGTTGCTTCATTTTTAGAACTGCTGTAAATAGTTAGTATTGAATGAGGTGGTCAGCGATCTTCTGGCTGTTGCCCGCTGCTTGGCATAACCGACGAGTCTTTCAACCAGTTCAATATTACTGATACCTTTTCGATTCCAGTTGTGAGAGTACAGGCCACCTGGCATGGGGTTAACTTCATTAAAGTATACCTCGCTGGACTTTTCATCAATCAGCAGATCTACCCGGGCAATACCACTACAATCTAATGCCTCATAAACTGCGAGACCCGTAAGTTCGGCCTTTTGATATAGTCCTTCAGCTAAATCTGCTGGTATTTGGCTATAGCCCTGGGAGCCTTTGGACCCCTTAGACCCCTTGCCGCCCTTACCCTTGCCTTTTTTGCCGCCTTGCATATACTTTGTTTCAAAATCGAAGAAATCTTCTGCCTGTGTAAGCGGCCGTTCCAATAATGATGGCTCAGGATGGTCGTTTCCCATAATCGGCAATGTAACTTCGATCAAATTATTAACCGTTTCTTCGACCAAAACCTTTTCGTCGTAATGAGCTGCCACTTCCAAAGCATTACGTAATTCTGTTTCTGTTTTGGCCTGAGTAATGCCAATACTAGATCCCAAATGGGCTGGCTTAACAAAAACTGGCAGCTTAAGTTCGCCGGTAATCTTTTTGACGGTATTGTTAAGACCTCGCTCAATTTCTGATTTCTTAAAGGCTAGGTATTTACTTACTGATATGCCATTTGCTGAAGCGACCTGCTTAGCCAAAACTTTGTCCATTGTTACGGCACTACTGGCCAGGCCACAACCGACGTATGGAATGCCAGCCATGTCCAACAAGCCCATTAACGCACCATCTTCACCAAATGTACCGTGCATACTCGGAAAAACCAGGTCTATTCGCCTAACTTGTTTACGACCAGCAATGCCGCTGGCCTTGACGAGCCGCATACCACCGTCAAACTGCACACTAGCTGGCTGATTACGATTGATAAAATCTTGGATACCTCCGGACGTGAATAAGCTAATATCCTTGAGTTTTTCGTCCCAGTACCAAGCACCATCCTTGGCAATGTAAACGGCTTCGATGCGGTATTTTTTTGTTAATTCTAACGGCTTAATAATGCTGCTGAGTGCCGTAATTATCGAAACATCATGCTCCGCAGAGCGCCCTCCGAAAATAACTGCAATTGTTTCCATTACAATAAGTATATACAATTTATCGCTACAATTAAAATCGGCTTACGCTTGCAAAATCAACTTTTGGGTTTACTATTATGAATATATAAAGGAGTTTATATTGTGGCAGAAACAAGCCCAGACTTTATCGGCAAGAGTAGAATCGTCGTTGCTGGACCAAATTTATCAGGAATACTAAAAAAAGCTATCGAAACCAAATTAATCGAAGGTGGCCTTATACCGCATGTTCATGATTTGGAGGTCAACCAAACAGGCGCAAGAAGACATCTAGAGCACGACAAAGACAGCGATAACTTAAACGGAAATGTTGTTGCCGGAGTGGTCTATGTAGGCAGGCCTGAAGCCGAGGAATCTGATAACCCGGATCAAGATGATCTCAGTGGCGAGTTTAAGGCTATTGATGTATTGGCCAATGAAATGAAGCTACCAACTTTTGATTACGGCAGCTCCTCTGCTAAGCTCGAGCGGTCATTGGCAGCTTTGGGGTCTTGGGCAACCGACTTAAATGTAACTAGACTGGAATTAGTTGAGCCTCCGAGACCTGATGTCGAAGAAGCAGGTCCTCAAGCTCAGAGCGCCTAGGCGTAGTTATCAGTCCAGTCATTTTGCATGACTACCAAGTCGCCACTTGCAACAAAATGTGGCAGGTTGGTATAAAACTCCAGGGGGTTGTCTTCTACTCGTATTTCGCCAGAATATTTGCCCGTCTTAAGACCCGACTTGATAAATTTAGTTGCGGAGTTTTTCATCAAAACCACTAGATTCGGATTGGCCTCAGCTATAAGCCGACCAACTTGCTTGTGAACCCTCTCAGATTCATCTCCTTGATCAACAAGTCCAGGAGTAACATATATTTTGCGTTTGGCATCAACTTCTTTAAGTATGGCAGTTCCTGCCCTTATGCCTTCTAGATTCCCGTTATATGTATCATCAATGATATTAGCGCCGTTAAGCTCATAAGGTTGCATGCGATGTTCAAAGGGTTCGGTTTTTGCTATACCATCGATGATCTGTTGATTATTTAAGCCAAGCTCGTCTGCCAGGGCGGCAACAAAAGCCAAAAAGCCAACTTGATGCAAGCCTACTAGCTTGCTTTTCAGACTCATGCTTTGCTTGCCTTTTTGCATGGTGAAGCTAGTTCCGTCAATGCCTGTTTCAGTATCTGTCACCTGCCAGCCAAGTGCGCCTTTATTGTCAAATTTATGATAGTCGTTATTCATGAATGCCTTAGTTTCTGGTGAATCGGCATTGACATAAACATTTTTGCCTTTGAGGTAAGTTGCAAGACTAAAAATATCTTGTCCAGCTGCTTGAAGTGTTTTGTAGTGGTCAAGATGTGCTGGCGCCAAACCAGTAATAACGCCATGAGTGGGATGGGTGGTGGTGGCAAAACGCTCCACATCGCCGGGCTCTCCCTCGCCATATTCGATAATCAGTACATCTTCATCGCCTGCCAACGACTTCGCAAAATTCGCATGACTAAGTGCGACGTTTTTATTGGCAGGTGTTGCTTCAACCTTTAATCCCTCACTAAGTACAGTCTTGAGAAGTTCTTTCATAGTTGTTTTGCCATAACTGCCGGCGACGGCAATTTTTTTACCAGGATGGTTGGCAAAAACTTGTTCGGAGATATTCACCGCCTTCTTTGCACTTGGCTTGGCTATTAACTGCTTACCGATTATCAGTGGCAAAACAATCAGATGAGCCCAGACGACGGGATAGGCAAAAATAAGCGCAAGCCCAAAAGCGACTCCGCCTACGAGGCTCTGGTAAAGACCTAGATAAACGAGCAAAATACCGAGTAATATTTCGATTATCATGCCTACGCGCATGAAGTTGAGCAATGAGCGGGCTCGTCTAGTTTTGTCTAACTCGCGTCGCTTGGCTACATTATTGAAGTTTTGAGTCCGCCAATACCACCGCAAAAACTCTTTTGGTTGATATTCGGTGCTCTGGAGCATATAAATAATAACTTGCGGATAACTTGGCAAATATAAGCTGATCAAGCCCTTTATCATTTTAGAAATACCTCAATCATGTCGTTGACTTGTTCTGGGGCGTCTGCAAATACAAAATGCCCAGCGTTATTGATGATTTCTAGTTTGGAATCATCAATCAAATCATGATAAATCTGGCCAAATTTTGGTGGAGTAGCATCATCTTTAGCGCCGTAAATAAGTAGCGTGGGAATCGAAATATTCGCTGCATCAGCTTGCACATCTTGGCGAACAGTTTTTTTAAAAGTCTCCTCAAGCTCTGGGACCACCATTAAATCTGATCCGGCTGTCTGGTATAAACTTTTGCGAAGTGACTGCCGCTGACGCTCAGGCATCCAAACTGTCGCAATATTACCCGCCTTAGCTAAAAGAGCTAAACTAAACCGCCTGATACCGCCACCACTTCTTATGCCAGAAGAAGCAAGTAAGACCAGCTTTTTGGGCTTCAACAGGCCTAGGCTTAAAGACCTAATAGCAACCGCGCCACCATTACTGTGTCCGATTACTGCGTATATATCTTTATTATCTATCTTATTCAGAAAAGACTTTATAAAACTACCATAGTTGTCGAGACTCCATACTTCATCCGGCGCCTGCGACTTGCCAAAACCCGGTAAATCAATAGCTAAAACCTGGTATTTTTTGGATAATTCATTGCTTATCGGCTTCAGCCCCTCAAGATTATCGCCCCAACCATGCAACAGAAGCACTAGCTTACCCTTGCCCGTGAGCTGATAGTTCACCAGGCGGCCGTCAACGATGATTTGCATATCCCTATTATATCGTCGACTAGAGCTTAAGCAATTTTTGTGCCGTTGCCTAAGATAACGGCATCATTGCCCTCAACTGTACTTTGATGTCTTAGGCCACTCGTAGGATCCATGGCTCGGGCTTCATCAAACAGCGTTTCATAAGCAACGCCTAAAAGTTCCAGATAATTCGCTTGGCGGTCTGCCCGATTCCACTGAGCACTAGCAAACCAACGATTCCGATTGTCAGAGTCATTCAATAAACTAGCAACCACATCTAAAGGAACTAGAGTCGCATTGTTTGCATCTAAATGACTCATGAAACCATACTTTATGCTATCTGCAGGGGAAACGGTAACGATACCAGGACTTATTGCACCCTTGTGTTTATAAGGAGCCGCAGACTCAACCTGTCCAGGCACTGCCGCAACGAGGGTTCCGTCCCTTTGTCGCTTAGGTACGAATACTGCCAGGCCCGGCCTTGTTTCAGTTCGGACTGCAGCAGCAAAATAGCCGATTGTTCTTTGTGCAGGCAAATCACTCTCTTCAATGGCACGCGGCATGAATTCTAACATGCATATATGATACCAGATTTTCAGCAATAATTCAAGTTTACTTCGTGGTGGGCGAGGTGGGACTTGAACCCACAAGGCCGTTAAGGCCAACGGATTTTAAGTCCGT
>CAZYJC010000006.1:0-17448 GCA_964647765.1 uncultured Candidatus Saccharibacteria bacterium
AGGACACCAGGTTTTCATCCTGGCAATCGGGGTTCGATTCCCCGTGAGGTCACCATTTATTGAGCACGGATACTACAGCATATAAATGTGCTATTATCACTTCAAATGATTAAAACCAAAAACAAACTTGTTCTTTTAATAATCGTCGCTCTGGCAATACCTGTTATGGCAGTGCTTCCTGCCCGCGCAGCTTATAATCCACGCTCCAACACCTATATAAATGCTGTTGGCACACATAAGACAGCTGCAGTTCTAGTAAACTTTGCTGATGATCAGCGTCGTCCTTTTACTGCGGCTCAAACAGAAGAAGCTCTATTCACTGGCACAGATTCCATGAGTGCTTACTTCAAAAATGTTTCGTTTGGCAAAATGAAACTTGCTGGAATTTATGCCTCTACTGGCGATGTTTATGATTGGGTGACAGTGCCCGCTTCTTACCGGAAGTGTGAAAACAATACACTAATCAAGCTGGGCGAAAAAGCGAATGAGTTGGCCGAAAAAGCAACCGGTCATAGCCTTAAAAGATACAAGAATTATATGTATATTTATCCAAGGCAAGATGCATGTAAAAACCCAAACAATGGCCGTACTATTAACGGGACCACGCTCGGAAACGCGACTTTTATTAATTCGAGGAATAACACCAATTTTATTGGCGTGGATGTGCATGAATTCAGTCATGAACTGGGTGCAAGCCATACTAATGATGCCTACTGCACAGACGAAAAGAACCGTCCGGTAACGCTAAAACTTAGTGATACTAGCCGATGCGTTGCTTACGTCTACGGTGATCCCTATGATCCCATGGGCAAGGCACGCTTAGTCGCAGGTAAACCCATAGACTTCGATGCTCTAAATAAAGTTAGGCTTGGCTGGATAGATCTCAAACACATCAAGACGGTCAAGCGCAGTAAAGTGGTAACTTTGTACCCCTCAGAGGTGCAGGCGCCCGGGGTGCAGCTTATCCGCATACCTTATGCGTACCTAGACGGGCAACAGCATTATTTGTACATAGATTATCGCCAACCGCTTGGCGAAGATGCTAAGCTTGGCGCCTCAGACCCATTGTTTAGCGGGATCACACTCCGCGAAGCAGGTTTTATCAGGCATAACAAAAGTACGAAGCTCGACGATTATTCATACCTAATAGACACAAATCCGCAAACCAAAACGATGGCCGACGCACCCCTAGGAGTTGGTAAAACGTATTCTGACAAAGTTTATGGCATAGAAGTCACATTGCGTAGTATGACACCCAGCAGAGCTGAAGTAGCCATCACGCTAAATAAATAATCAAATAAACAAGAGATAATTTACCTTAATTACTGACCCAAATTTTTAGGGTATTTTTGTGTGTAAAAATCATTGCAATTTTTGCAACCATACAACATACTTATGGTTGAAAGTGTGGGGGCCCCTGCTAAGGTCATACAAAAACACCGCTATGCTGAAACGCGCATCCAATAAGATAAAAACCTCAAGCCAGTTCTCTAAGATCAGTATGAGTCTGGTTGTGGTGTTAGTGGCTGGAGCAGGTACATATGCTCTACTAAATAGCCGAGCAGCAACAGTTAATCTTTGCCCAAATGAAGCTGCCGGAGAATGCAGACCTTACGACGAACTCTCGGCTTGGAATACCCCCATCGGCAACAATCCAACTATAGATACCGCTAATAGTACTAAATACATTAATGCAATAGCTGACAATAATCTGCCCCTAACGTCTGATCCCACACAATTTACTCCTGTAGTAATTATCGTAAATAGTAGCACTCCGGTTAAGCCGGTTTCCATATTAGAAGGCAACTATGGCTGGGGAAGAGCTTACCAGTATGATAACGGCGACTATCTTGTTAAAAAAATTGGCGCCTATCAGGCTGAAGCTACCGTTAACGTCCCAATTCCTGACAACTTTAGTGTTAGCCAAATACCTTCCGGAGATGATGCGCAAGTAGTATTTTGGAACCCAACAACCGGTGAAGAATGGGCATTTTGGCAATTCAGACCTACCAGTCATACCCCAGGCAGCGTGGATGCAAATACCTCGTCTCCGAACTATACAGCCACTTCAGCATCTTGGGCAGCAACGAATCACACAAAATATCACACAAAAACGGATGCAAATGGCAAACATTATTATGGGCGAGCTTGCGGGCAAACCGACCAGGTAAATCCTTGCAATGTAGCGACTCAAACCCCTGGCGTTGGTGGACGAGGAGCAGGAACACCGTATCTGGCGGGGCTTATTCGTTATTGGGAGGTAGCACAAGGAAGAATTGATCACGCCTTATCATTTGCATATTCAGCTCCCTCCGGTAGCTGGGTTTATCCTGCTGCAAAATCAGATGGAGCTGGCTTCGGTGGTGTTACTGGTACAGATATCCCGGAGGGCACCAGACTCCAATTAGACCCTAGTCTTACTGATGCTCAACTCGCGGCAGCTCCATATAACTTGAACCAAGCAGGAATCACTATAGCTCATGCGCTACAGAAATACGGAATGTATGTAATTGACAATTCGGGATCGTCAAAGCTTAACCTTGAATATAGTGGAAGTACAAACTGGAACACTCTGGGTTTGTCGAGGAATAGCCTTAACGGTATTCCTTGGAGTGCATTTAGAGTGCTAACTCCACCGTGCGACCCCACCACAGCTGGCTGTAACCCCACACCTACAGATACATCTGGAGTTTCCTCCTCTGGAGTATCTGCAAACTTGTGGGTTGATACTGACGGCGGGTCCTGTCAACGAGTTGCCAGCTACGATACCGCAAAAGCTTGCACCTGGACTAGTGCCTATAATGCTGCCCAATCCAATGAAAAAATCTATGTTAAAGGCGGAAACTACGGCAACGTAACAATGCCAGCCAATAGAACAGGAATTACCGGCGTAGTTTTTGAATCAGTAACTGGCGAAACGCCAACTTTTACAGACTTTACTAACGGAGCCGGTTACGCTGGGGGTACAAGCAATCTTAAAGGTGTGGATAATGTGACTTTTAAGGGTCCTGCGGTAGCAAAAAATTTCCAGTCAGACCTAACATCAGGAGTAACTGTTGATGGGTGGGATGTGAATTGTGCCGGCTGTACCAGTGGAGTTCAGGCAATGCATGCTGGTGATGTGACAGACTTCACCTTTAAGAACGGCAAAGTTCACGACACCAGATCAAATGGGGGAGCAGGTGGCCAAGCATATGTCGGTGGCAAAAACCTCGTTTTTGAAAACAACGATTTTTATGATGCCGGCTATACCAGTCCATATGATGGCGCCCATTCGGAATGTATGTATGTGTCGGGGCTGAGTGGGGATCCAGGCATAACCCTGAAGGGAAATCATTTTTATCATTGTGTTTCGGAAGATATTTTCTTCGGCGGAAGTGAATATGTTGTAAACGGAATTATAGAAAACAACATTTTTGAAAGAGAATGGAATACATGGCCAACTCCAGCTTCAATCCGAGATGTCCAAGCAGTTAAATTTAGAGATAGCACTACAGGATTAACTCCCGACCTCGGCAACCTAAAAATCCGAAACAATACTTTTAAAGGTACATTTAATGCCGGTGATCAAGGTGGGGCTACGCCAAATGTAGCAGTGGGGCCAATATTGTTTGAGAACAACGTCTTCCTGAGCGGCGCTCCTTGCGGCCTGAACTCATCAACAACAACTTTCCGATACAATGCTTTCAGATCTGGTGGTTGCGGCTCTAATGTGCAGACCGACTCCAATTTGTTAACAAATGCCTTTGTAAATGGTAGCGACGATCCAGGACCCGGCGACTGGCACCTAAAGTCGACGGCTACAGCACTTATTAATAAAGGTAATCCTAGTAGCTACACCGCATCCGATAGGGATGGCGTAAGTAGAGGAACTGCCCCTGACATAGGCGCCTACGAATACACCGGCACTACAACCACCCCACCACCAACCGACACCACCCCCCCAACCACCACCATCTCATCTACACCTTCTAACCCCACCACCAACACATCTGCTTCTTTCAGCTTCTCTGCTAATGAGACTTCTACATATAAGTGTTCTCTAGATAATGCTACTCTCGCTAGCTGTACCTCACCTAAGACCTACACTAGCCTAGCCATTGGCTCTCATACATTCAAAGTCCAAGCCACAGACAGCAGTAATAACGTAGAGACTACTCCTCCTACCTACACTTGGACAGTAGCTGCCCCAGCTGACACCACACCACCAACTCTATCCCTAAGTCCTGCCAACAATGCTGCCAATCTAACTGGCACAGTCACAATAACTGCCACAGCTTCTGATGCTAGCGGCATCAACCATGTAGACATCTACATAGATAACACTCTAGTATCCCAAGACACTACCTCGCCATATACAACATCATGGGTCACTACTACACCAAGTGTTGCTAACGGCACCCACACCATTAAGGCCGTAGCCTACGACAATGCAGCTACGCCTAATAGCACTACTATCACTAACACTGTAAGTGTCAACAATGACAAGACTGCTCCTATTGCCCCAGCAGTCCTAAATGCCACAGCTCAATCTACTACTAGCGTTGCCCTCAGCTGGTCTGCAGCTAGTGACAACATAGCTGTAACTGGCTACAGAGTGCTTAGAGGAGGCAGTGTCATCGCCACTCTCAATAACACTGTCTACAACGACAACACAGTAACTGCTAGTACTACCTACAACTACACAGTAGTAGCCATAGACGCCGCTGGTAATGTCTCATCAGCTTCACCAACAGCTACTGTCACTACACCAGCTCCACCAGACACCACACCACCACCAGCCCCAACTGGCCTAAGCGCAGTAATTAACCCAACCAACCCTAACCAAGTCAACCTAACCTGGAACAGTGTCACCGATGCTTCTGGCATTAAGGGATATAACGTATATAGAAACGGCAATAAGATCACCAATACACCAATAACTACCACCAGCTATGGTGACGGCACAGTATCTGCTAGTACTACCTACTCCTACACAGTCAAAGCCGTAGATGGCGCTAACAATGAAGGTCCTGCTAGTAACACCTCAAGTGTTACTACACCAACCCCAACCTCACCAAGTGTCATTACTACACTAAACTTCACACCTACTGACGACAGCTTCGTCAACCTAAAACGACCTAACTCTAACTATGGCAAGAACACCAGCCTAATATCTATCATCAGCCCAACTAAGTACTCTCTATACAAGTTCAATGTTGCTGGTATAGGTACTAAGACAGTTAAGTCTGCCAAGATAAGACTATACGTAACTAATAGCTCTAGCTATGGTGGCGCCTTCCACCAGATCACTAACAACAGCTGGAGTGAGGGTACTGTCACCTGGAATACTAAACCCGCTTGGAATGGCAACAACCTAGCCACACTCGGCCAAGTCACTAGTGGCACTTGGGTAGAAGCAGACATAAGCAGCTTAGTCACCAAGGATGGTACTTATGGCATACTAGTAAACAGCAGTTCAAGCAACACAGTCGGCTACAGTTCCAAAGAGACTAACGCTAAACCACAACTAATATTGGGAGTGCAGTAGGGGATGGACAATCAACCAGAACAACCCAAAACAGATCCGTTAATAGAAGAGCATGAAGCAAACATGCGCGCTGCTCGCAATATGAAGCGCGGGCAAGCTGTAGCTGCATTATGTATTACCGTTATCTTGGCGGTTGCATTAACAACTTTTGTCAATAATCGTACTAACCCAGTCGATGCACCGGTTGTCCAGGCAGCGCCAGCTAATATTAGCGACGTTTTGATCACAAATAGTGGCTTTGTGCCGCAGACCGTTTCGATCAAAAAGGGCACTGTGGTGATTTGGCAAAGTGCCCAGATTGGGCAACCCGTCATTATTGCCTCGAATCCATATCCCAAAAATGACAGCCTGCCAACATTGAAATCAGGTCAACTCAGTGTCGGCTCCTCTTACCGATACAAATTTGACAAAGCCGGTACTTTTTCTTACCACGACGATTTGAATCCTAACACCAACGGTTTCATAATTGTAAAATAATTTCAGCTTCGTTTAATGGAAGTCGAGGTATAATCTGATCATGAAGAAAAATCTGCCGTGGTTGGGAGTCGGGCTTATAATTGTGATTATTTTTGGTTCACTCTATGCAGCAATGCAACAGTTTCAGCGCGCCGAAGCCAATAATGTCGGTATTCAGCTAGCCAGTGATGCCAGTCGTGCTCTCGATGACAACACCGTGCCGTTTAATTACAATAAAAATAAAGTAGATCTAGAAACAAGCATCGCTCCGTTTATTATCATTTATGACAAGCGCACGGGAACGCCCATAGCTGGAAACGGTTACTTAGATGGCTCTCTAGCGATGATTCCTTACGGCGTCCTAACGGCATCAAAAGACAAGCCGTATAACGCCGTCACATGGGCACCAAAATCTAATGTTAGGATTGCATCTGTCAGCGTTGAAGGCAAGAAGTATTACGTCACAGCCGGCAAATCTCTCAAGAGAGTTGAAGCCGACACTAATCTGGCGCTCGAGATAGCCTTAATCGGTTGTCTGATGAGCCTGGTGACACTGGCGGTTATCTACCTATTCGCCAAATAGCTTATTATAAATAGAGCATGAGCACAAAAACACATGTTTATGGCAGGACAAGGCTAGACGTTGCTCTAATTGTTGTCTGTCTTGTAGCATTAGCGGGCGGACTCGGGGTTTTTCGGAGCTACGCAGATCCTGTGCCTATCGACCTTAGCGAAACGGGCACTAGTTCACTGAGCCCATCTTTTATTAGCCGCAGCCAACATCAGACCGACTCTGGGCTTTATCGGCTCAAACTGGCGCAAGAAATGACTTATTGCTTCTGGGGGACTTATTATCAGAATACAACCTTGGCGGTTTCTGTGATTAGTCACGCCGAAACCAAAACTTATCAAGAGCAAAACGACGGCACCACTACTGAGCCCCAAGAGTTACTTTGTTTTGATAGCGAATATACGGGTGTGGTTAAGCTTCAATTGCACGGTCGCGGCATTCTCAAAGTTTCATCTATTGTTGCAACTAAGCAATAGCTTTTAGATTCTCCTAAAACAGAATATAATCATAAGAAGAAATATATTATTTAAACAAGGGTGGCGAATATATAATGGAGCAAACTGGCCAGGCGCCTAATGTCCCGCTAGATCAATTCAAGCGAACTAAAATCATAGCCACGATCGGTCCTGCCACCAATGACTACGAAACGGTGCTCGATCTCATCAAGGCCGGGGCAAATGCAATTCGACTAAACTTTAGCCATGGCTCCAACAAAGAGCGCGAGCAACAGATAAAATGGATTCGTAAAGCCTCCGGCGATTATGGCAAGCCAGTCGCAATAATCCAAGATTTACAGGGGCCTAAAATCCGACTGGGTGACTTCGATGGCATTGTCAATATCGAAAAAGGCCAAGGCCTCAGCTTCGCCTACCATGCCGACTATGCCAAAACCGGCGACCTGCCCACGCAATACGATCTAAGCAAAAAAGTTAAGCGCGGTGAGCGCATCCTGCTGTATGATGGCAAGCTAAAAACTGTCGTTACTAGCGTCAAAGACGGAATAGTCAGAGTGAAGGCTGAGAACAGCGGTATTCTGATTAAACGCAAGGGAATGAATCTCCCGGACACTGATTTTGCTGGAGATATCATAACCGCCAAAGACCGAGCTGATTTGTTGTTCGGCACTACTCAGGATATTGATTATGTTGCAATGAGTTTCATCCAGTCAGCCGATGACATTGTGTCTTTGAGGCTATTGCTCAAAGGCATGAATAGTAACGCCAAAATAATCGCCAAGATTGAAACAAAAGCAGCAATCGACAATCTTGAAGCAATCATCAATGAATCAGATGCTGTAATGGTCGCTCGTGGTGATTTAGCAGTTGAGACGCCTGCCGAAAGCGTACCGATAATGCAACGTAAAATCATTGGCTTAGGGCACAAGCATGCTAAGCCGACAATTGTTGCAACTCACATGCTAGCCAGTATGACCGAAACACCTGAGCCGACACGGGCTGAAGTTTCTGATGTAGCGACGGCGGTTATTGTGGGAGCTGACGCCGTAATGCTGAGTGAAGAAACTGCCAGCGGCAAGTTTCCCGTCGAATCTGTCAAAACAATGAAAAGAGTTATCAAGCACACCGAGGAACACGCACCACTTACGGTAGTTTTCCCTGATAACCAGGACCATAGCAGACAAGGCTCGATCAGCCGGGCGATTGTCAGTCTGGCTGCTAACATCGAAGCTCAAGCCATAGTGGTTGAAACCAAGTCTGGCGCGACTGCACTACAGATCGCAGCCCTACGCACCCAAACTCCCTTAATCGCCGTAACCAGTGATAAACGGACGGGGCAACAATTGGCTATTGTATACGGCGTAAAAAGCTATATTCGGCCGGTAGACGCCAAGGCAGCGGCTAAATTAACAGATTGGTTGCGTAAGAATAAGGTTCTTGAGCGTGGCGATATCGTTGTGACCGCATCAGGGAGACATCCCGGCGTTGTTGGAACGACTGACACGATCAAGGTTCGCATGCTAGAATAAAGCATAACTGTTAAGGGGTGGCATGTTCACAAAGAAGACTATTCGCGACATTGACCTAGAAGGCAAAACTGTATTGCTGCGCGCTGACTACAATGTTCCGCTCAAAGATGGCCAAATAACAGATGACTATCGCATAGTTCAATCGCTTCCAACCATCAATTATTTATTAGATAAAAATGTCAAACTAATCATTTGTTCACATCTTGGCCGCCCGACTGGTCCCGGCGACACAGCCAACAGTTTGTTCCCGGTAGCTAAACGCCTCAAGCAATTATTAGATCGTCCAGTAGAGTTTGCGACCGATTGTGTTGGTGAACCTGCGACAAAGGCGGCAGAAGGCCTCCATAACGGTGAGGTATTGCTGCTCGAGAATTTACGATTCCATGAAGAAGAAAAATCTAACGATGAAAAATTTGCGCAGCAATTGGCAAGCTTGGCAGAAATCTATGTCGATGACGCGTTTGGGGTAGTCCATCGAGCTGACGCCAGCCTAGTAGCGGTAACTAAGCATCTACCATCTGTGGCCGGTCTTTTGCTGGAGAAGGAAGTAAACACAATCAGTGAAGTCATGGCCAAGCCTGACAAGCCGATGATGGCAATCGTTGGTGGTGCAAAAATTGCTGATAAAATCGAAATCCTTGACAAGTTCATCAAAAGCGCCGATTTTATCGCTATTGGCGGAGCGATGGCTAACACTTTCTTGGCGGCAAAAGGCATTGATGTTGCAGAGAGTCTGTACCAAAAAGATGATATTAAGTTGGCTAAAGACATCATGCACAGGGCTGATGAGGAGGCCAAAAAGCGACGGTTTATCTTTGCCCTGCCTTTTGATGTCGTAGTCGCCGAAGACATGGACAGTAAAGCCAAGACACGTATCGTCGATTTTAGCACCCAAGTATTGGCCGACATCGAGCATTATCCAGGGCACGTTCCAGCTGCAGCTAGTCAGCTGCACAAGCACGAAAAAATCCTAGATATAGGCCCCTTCAGTGCTTCTTTTATTGCTGGTGCGATCCAATTCTGCAACACCGTAGTTTGGAACGGTACAATGGGCGTCACAGAGGTGGCGAGTCTGCATGGTCCAATTGGTCCGTTTGCGCATGGTACCCAGACCGTAATCGAGGCTTTATTAGGTGAAATGGGCCATAAACCCTTCACTGTGGTGGGCGGAGGAGATACTGTTGGGTATGTCGAATCACGCAAATT
Organism: uncultured Candidatus Saccharibacteria bacterium; assembly: GCA_964647765.1. Lineage (GTDB taxonomy): Bacteria > Patescibacteriota > Saccharimonadia > Saccharimonadales > UBA4665 > CAZYJC01. The sequence continues at coordinate 9,748 of CAZYJC010000006.1, forward strand.
AACAGATAGTTTTGGCCATGTTTCTACAGGTGGTGGCGCAAGCTTGGAATTAATGGCCGGCCACAAACTGCCCGGTATCGAAGCTCTTGAGGACAAATAAGGTAGAATAAACATAAGAAATATGAAAAGAACACTTGTTATAGCAAACTGGAAGATGAACCTCAATGTCCACGAGGCGAGTTTGCTGGTAAAAAGGCTCGATGACCGTATTGAGATGCACCGCGACGTTGAGATTGTACTGGCTCCGAGTTTATTGACTCTGCAACCGATAAGTCTCCAAATCGACCGGCGGAAGTTTCGCTTAGCCGCCCAAAACGCCTGGTATGTAGACCAAGGGGCCTATACTGGCGAGGTTTCCTTCACAATGCTTAGGGACATTGCCCATTACGTTATCGTCGGCCATTCTGAGCGCAGATTGTATTTTAATGAAACTTTAGAAATCGTCCGCGACAAAGTTCAAGCCGCCGTACGTAATGAAATAGTGCCGGTTCTATGTGTTGGCGAGACTCACAACGAGAAGACTGCCGGCGAAACCAGACGAGTGCTCCATGATCAAGTTACGACCGCCTTGTCTAACCTGACCGAGGATGAAGTTGAACGAGTAGTGATCGCTTATGAGCCAGTCTGGGCTATTAGTACTTTTGGCGGTGAGCTGGCTAAACCCGACCAAATCAAGACATCCATGGACTTTATCCGCAAGGTTGTTGCCGATACCTACGGACAAGAGATTGCCCGCGAGATGCGGATCCTATATGGGGGGAGTGTAGATGATCAAAACGCCCTAGCTTATATACAGAATGAAGGCTGTGACGGTTTGCTTGTTGGCGGAGCTAGCCTAAACTACGCAAAGTTCTCAGGAATCATTGGGTCGATTTATAAATATCATCATGACAAAGAGATTAAGCAAAATGGCTAGCGATAAATCCAAACCAAGTAAATCAAAATCATCAAATGCTAAACCAATTGATGATGTTTCGAAGCCCGGCTCTACACCACCTTCAGACACATCAGTGCCGATTATTACCAGTCGTCCAATTATGAAAGATCCAATGGTGCTGGGGCAAGAGAGTGTCAACGAAATGGAAGACGAAAAAGTAGATCTCAAAATACCAACTCGCGAGGCCAAGAAGATCGAAATGAAAGACAGTGACACAGTGGCCGAAATCGCTGTTAAAGCTAAAGCCGAAAAAGAACAAGAAGAAATCGAGAAAGCCGAGGCCGAAGCAAAGGCAAAAGCGGCCGGCGGCGATGTGGAGAGCGGTGGAGCTACTAATGATATACCGATAGTGCAAGGCGGCGAAAAAGTTATCCAGCCCCTAAAGCAAAACGAAGAATCGGACGAGAGCGCCTCCTCAGATAATAAAAAGGAAGACTTAGAATCCAAAGACGGCGATAAGGAAGAACAAACTGATAACTCAGGAACTGATAAGAGTAAAACAGACGATAGTGACCTAGGCGACAAAAAAGATGCCGCCAAGTCACCCGAAAAAGCCGAGCTTGATGCCATTGCTGAAGAGGAGGCCAAAAAGGCTGAGCACGAAGCAAATGTGCAAAAGATTATTGATAGTAAGAAATTTGAGCTGCCAATAACAACCGAAGAAAAAAGAAGAAGTACTAGGATGACAATACTGGGCGTCCTGCTAGCAATAGTTTTAGCGGGCGCGTGGGTAGATGTAGCCCTAGATGCTGGTTTAATCCAGCTGACGGGTGTGCCGCACACAAGTTACTTTGCCAAATCTTCAACTCCTACGAATTCGGCTCCTCTGGTAAAAGCATCGTTCAAGACCGTCGATGCTAAAGTTGCTAAAGTTAGCTTCAAGGTACCGAGTGCCTGGAAAGTCGATGAATTATCATCAGCCGAGAAGGATTACATCTCAATAGATGCCAATCAAAAAGTTGGAATCAAAACGTATAATACTTTTTTTGCTAACTTTGTTAGTCCGCGAGAATTCACTGCGCCAACCAAGCAATACGATTACCAGGTGCTTTATATCAAATACACTAAACTTCCCCACAAGATGTTTACAACTGTTTATCTGAGGGAAATGTTTTACAAGAGTCCTACCGGAACTATTTCTGGAATAACTGATCTTGCTAGCCAAAACGATATTAAAGCTGGCGACACCATTCATAATCTCAACGCCGGTTTTATCAGTCCTAGTGGTCAAAATACTTCCTTTACTCTGACTTTAATGGGTCTGCGTGATGGCAAGCCCGGGTTCGGCACACTTAATTCGGCCAAGGAATTTTTGACGACCTCAACCTACCGCAAAGCTAAAGCCATGCTGTTATCTACAACAGCTAGCCAGCAATAATCTTGCTAAAATATATTGATGCATGACGACCTCTTAGTAGGCCTTAATCCTGAGCAAAGGCGAGCTGTAGAAACTACTGAAGGCCCGTTATTGATTCAAGCCGGGGCAGGTTCGGGCAAAACCAAGACATTGACCCAACGAATTGCCTATTTAATCGCTACGAATAAAGCGACTCCTTTTAATATTTTGGCCGTTACCTTCACAAACAAGGCGGCCAAGGAGATGCGAACTCGTGTTGCTGAGATTCTCGGCCAAGATCCTGAGAACCGTAGCTTTATGCCATTCATGGGTACTTTTCATGGAATTTGCGTAAGAATTCTACGTCAAGATGGTGAGAATGTTGGTGTGCCGCGGAGTTTTGTAATTTTTGACGAAACAGATCGACAAGCCGCCGTTAAACAAGTCAGCAAGCAGTTAATGATCGACGAAAAAACCTTCCCAGCTCGTGCACTCAGCTCGATTATTAGTAGCGCAAAAAACGAAATGCTATCTCCTGAGGAGTATGCTTCTATAGCTGGCAGTCCTGCACAACAAACGGCCGCCAAAGTTTTTCCTTTGTATCAAAAAGCCCTCAAAGAAGCCTCAGCACTAGATTTTGATGACTTAATCAATGTAACAGTCAGTATGCTAAAAAAAGATGCTGAGCTCCGCGCCAAATGGCAGCAGCAGTTCAAATATATAATGATTGATGAATACCAGGATACTAACGCTGCCCAATACCAACTTGTTAAACTCCTGACCAGCTCACTTAATAACATCGCAGTGGTGGGGGATGACTGGCAGAGTATTTACAGCTGGCGCGGAGCGGATTTCAAAAATATCCTAAAATTCGAGAGTGATTATCCTGGTTGCACAGTCATCAAGCTTGAGCAAAATTACCGCAGCACCAAGAACATACTGGATGCAGCTCACTCTGTTATTACCAAAAACCAGCAGCGTAGCCAAAAAGAGCTTTGGACGAGCGCCGGCGATGGCCTGCCAGTCCAGGTTGTACAATCCGGCACTGAGAGGCTAGAAGCCGAAGCGATTATTAGGCGCATTAAGATGGCCGTCGACGGCGGGAAGCGAAGCTTCCGCGACTACGCGGTACTTTATCGTACCAATGCTCAAAGTCGGTCGATAGAAGAGAGTTTTGTTCACTATGGTATCCCGTACCGCGTAGTCGGCGGGGTTAGGTTTTATGATCGCAAAGAAATCAAAGACATCCTAGGGTATTTGAGGCTTATATTTCAACCTGAAGATCGGGTGAGTTTTGAGCGAATCGTAAATATTCCTACTCGAGGAATAGGCGCTAAGAGCCTCCAAAATTTCTTCGCTTGGCAATCCGATCAAGGTCTTACTCTCTCACAAGCTCTCAATGGGGTCCAAAACTGCGAAAGCTTAACTCCTAAAGCCAAGGCTTCACTAAGTGAGCTGGCTGATATTATTGCAAGCCTGCGCGAAGTAGGGGATCAGTCCAATGTTTCTGGTCTGATAGATTCACTGCTACGTCGAATTGATTATCTTAATTACCTCAACGACGGTAGTCCGCAAGGCGAAGCTAGACAGGATAATGTCAAAGAATTGTTGAGTGTAGCCCAGGAATATGCAGACCAGGATTTGGCCGGGTTCCTTGAAGAGGTGGCCTTAGTTAGTGATTTAGATAGTGCCGATTTTGATGGAAATGCCGTTACTTTGATGACGCTTCATGCTGCCAAAGGACTGGAGTTTCCGGTGGTGTTTATGAGTGGCATGGAAGAGACAATTTTCCCCCACAGCCGGGCTTTGTATGATCAAAACGAAATGGAAGAGGAGCGCCGGCTCTGCTACGTCGGTATGACTCGGGCAAGAGAAGAGCTATACATGATGTACGCGTCCGGACGCCTGCTCTATGGCGGCATCCAACATAATCCGCCCAGCCGTTTTATTAGTGAAATTGATGCTGAATACCAGTCGGCTACAGGCTACTTGGACTCTAACTTTTCGTTTAAACCTAGTGGTTTTGAAACAACACCTCAGCCAGCGATGTCAAATGATGAGCCGCGCTATGTCCCAGACCTAGTTGAGGGCGATAGCGTCAGGCATCAAGTATTTGGCACGGGTACAGTTATGGAGCTAGATGGCGACGTCGCCGTGATTTACTTTAAAGGCAAAGGTGCTCGCAAATTGAATATTGGCTTCGCACCCTTAGAAAAACTTTAAAAACAACTTTACGACCGACTGTAAATTACCTCTTAAATTTGCTACAATATTACGACTGCTAAGGAGTAAAAAAGCTCCAATGCGGCCTATATGAACGATATTAGCAAGCCCAAATCCAAGTCTAAGAAGTCTGAGGCCACTCCGGCGGAAGCTAGCAAGGCTGAGGTAAAACTAAAAAAGCCGCTTAAGCAGCGGGCTAATGATTTGCGCAAGAAGAGCCGGCATCCTTTTGCTGTTCCGATAATTACGGCATCTGCCCTACTGATACTTACTCTTGTTGGTTTTATAGTTGCTAAAGGTACGCACAAAATACCTCCCGCACGCGATGCTAAGGTCGTGATTCTATCCTATGACAACCAGAAACAGATAGTGCCAACTAAGGATTCAACAGTTGGCGAGCTTATAAATAAACTCAATATAAAACTTGGCGAGGGCGATGTCGTTGAGCCTGCCAGGACAACAAAGATTAACCAAGATCAGTTTAGAATTAATATTTACCGGGCTGTTCCTGTGCAGATCGTAGATGGCAGTCAAAAAACTTTTGCGTTCAGCGCTGCCACAACTCCGAGATCAATTGCCCAACAGTCGGGAACTCAGCTCTATCCCGAAGACCGCGCGGTCACAAAACCTGTAGATAACTTCGTTGATAGCGGAGCAATCGGCGAACAAGTTGTTGTAGAGAGGGCGACTCCAGTAGCAGTTGATCTTTATGGTACTCCGGTAACTCTTAGAACACATGCCAATACAGTCGCTGGGCTAATGCGAGAAAAGGGCATTAAGCTAGAACCAAAAGACCAAGTTGTACCAGCGCCAAATACACCGATAGCCGCAGGCCAAAAAGTTTCATTTATCCGCACGGGCAGCAAAACCATGACCATAACAGAGGATATTCCAATGCCCACTCAAAACATTAACGACCCTAATTTGGCCTACGGGACGACGGCGATTCGTCAACAAGGATCACCAGGCCAACAGATAGCTACATATACCGTTCAATTAGTTAACAACGTTGAACAATCAAGAGTTTTGGTCAATAAAGTAGTTACTAAGCAACCCGTAACCCAGATCGCGGTCGTAGGCAGCTCGCTCAGTGGCATTAAAGGTGACATGGCTCTGGCTGGAATAGCTCCCTCAGAATATGCTGCAGCTGACTATATCATCAGCCACGAATCAGGGTGGTGTCCAACAAAAGCTCAGGGTCAATGGGGTGGTTGCCCGCCTTTTTCAGGCTATGTGCCTTCGGGAGGCGGATATGGGCTCTGCCAAGCTACTCCAGGATCAAAGATGTCTAGCGCTGGGGCAGATTGGGCAACAAATCCCGTGACCCAGCTTCGATGGTGTACTGGCTATGCTAAGAGTCGATATGGCGGATGGAACGCCGCATACGCGCACTGGCTAAGCGCACATAGTTGGTGATGGACAGCTCAAACACACCTAAAAAATCGCTTGGTCAGCACTGGCTGTTCGATATCGACGCCCTTGATGCTATGGCTGATGCCGCCTCGGTTCAACCAGATGATCATGTTTTAGAAATCGGACCGGGACTGGGGACTTTAACTCAGATTTTGCTCGAGCGTGGTGCAATTGTAACTGCTGTTGAGCTAGACACCGAATTATTTAATAAATTAACTAAACGAGATTTTGGCTCGGCTACGCAAAATCTTCGGTTAGTAAATGAAGATGCTCTAAAATTCGATCTAACTACAATGCCTACGGGGTATAAAATTGTCGCCAATATCCCATATTATCTGACTAGTAATCTGATTCGTTTAATTAGCGAAACAACAAATCCGCCAAGCAAGGCCGCTGTGCTCATTCAAAAAGAAGTAGCAGAGCGGGCGGCGGCTCAGCCAGGCAAATTATCAATATTGGGCGTAACAGCTCAGTATTTTTGGGAAGTGAGTCTAGGAAGAACAGTTAGCTCAGATCTCTTTGAGCCGCCGCCCAAAGTAGATTCACAAATTCTAATTCTCAAAAGACGTTCTGGCCCGCTGTTTAATGACGTTTCAACAAGGGCATATTTTAGAGTAGTAAAGGCCGGTTTCTCTCAGAAACGAAAAACCATCCTTAACAGCCTGTCGGGCGGCCTGGCTCTGGACAAAGTTTCAATCAAAGCTGCTTGCGCCAAGGCCAATATCGACCCAGGCCGCCGCGCTCAGACCCTGACTTTAGAAGAATGGCATGAGCTAGCCCTAGCGCTAGATACTTGACATGTTAAGTGTCACCAGACTAAGCTTGAGTTATGGGGCCAACCAATAATCTTAGCTATCTAATAGAACATCTTGCTGCAATAATAGGCAAACAGTCAGATCAAATCCTCCTCGAACAGCTTGGCATTGGCCTAAGCCAATATAAGATATTGATGGTTTTGGAATGGAATCCGCGCGTGCAACAGCGTAGTATCGCCAATAGCCTTGGTCAGACCGAAGCTAGCGTCAGCCGTCAGATTAAGATTTTGACAGAAAAAGGTTTATTAGTATCTAAGCGTGATCCGCGAAATAAACGAAAGCACATTACTGCCCCAACTCCACTTGGAATGCAGTTAACAGAGGCGGCAAGTAATATTCTGAGGCGAAGTTTTGGTCCTGAGTATTCTGGGCTTGGCGAAGATCAGCTAATGCAGTTAATCGCTGGACTTCAGCGATTGCACGCAATAGTATGCAAGCCAGGCAAGCCTAGCGCTTGCGATCATCCACTCGGACTTTAACCACTAGCGAAATTTCTTCAAAAATGCTATAATACTTTGTTACGGGGCTGAAATTTATGCTCGACGTTGGACTTTATCGGTTAGATCAGCAGGTCGCTTGCTAAGCGTTATATGGCAAATTTTTTAACTGCAAACGTTAAAAACCAGCTGCTAGCTGTTTTTGGCAACTTTAAGATGCCAGAACTACGCACTGCAGCAATCCCTGTAGCTTAATTACTACAGGCGCGTTTAATGAGACGCCAGATATCGTTATTTCGCGCCATATTTTCTGGACGCTCGACTGAGAAGTCCTAATCAGTCGCTAAGATTTAGGTCTAGGGAAGTGAAATGTTGGTCCGTTTTGATACTCATTTCCCGAATTCACTAAAGCGGACTATACCTGTAGAAGACTAATCAAGATAAACCGACGGACGCGGGGGCAGTACCCGCCAGCTCCTCCAAAAGCGCATTATCGACATTCGATAGTGCTTTTTTGTTGGTACCTAATCTGTAAATAGA
>CAZYJC010000006.1:17458-43405 GCA_964647765.1 uncultured Candidatus Saccharibacteria bacterium
ATCTTCCCAGATTAAATCATGCCATCTGGCTATCTCTTCCACTATGAGGGGTGAACTTTTTTCGATATGCTCCTCCAAAAGCGCATCAGAGTAATCTGGTGCTTTTTTGTTTTATCAAAGAGATATATTAGTATTGGCTTAGCATATATGAATAATCAGCTCACAGCTAAAAAAATTATTTCGAGTGTTCTCATTCTTATTGGTGGTATTGGTTATTTGATTGCTGCTTTATGCTACGTTTATGCTATATATTTTTGGATCGTTGCCACACTTCATCCAAATGCCCCAGAAACGACAGAAGCTGGTTTAGCTGGGCTGGGCTTCTTCTTAGAAGCAATCGCGGGTACGTTTGTCGCGGCTATAGCGTCTGTTTTTTTTGTTCCGGGCATGTTTTTAAGGGCAAAAATAAAACGCGAAACCATACCACCGGCCTCGCCTGATGTCATTGATAGTGCACAGAATAATTATAGAGGGCCTAATCAGCCAAACAACACACTCTAATCAGCTATGACTTCCGCAACATAACCAAATAGCCTACAATAGGTTCAAGCATGAAAAACAAAATTTGGCTTGGAGTGGGCGTCGGATCGTTTCTGTTGGTTCTGGTCGCGATTGGCTCGGGCTTTTGGTATTACAATGGCCACAAAGAGAAGGTTTCCTTGGGAGCTGCTAGTGAAAATGTTGCAACTGACACACAGCAACAATCATCCATCGGCGGAAGTTCCGCTAGCGGGCAGACTCTAGGCGTAAGTTCGCAGAGCTCATCTGCAAAAAACTTAGGTCAAATCAGTCAAACCGGCGGAATCACTAATTCGACTTTGGGCGGCTCAACGCCAACACAGCAAAAGAGCTCTTCAAGTTCGAGTAGCCAAACTATCGATCCTTCAACCTTCAGTCAATATGACAAATACAAAAACGAGAACCAGGCATTATTCGGCGACCTTGCACCGGGCAATGGCGCTACTTTAGCTAATGGCCAAACTGCACAAGTACTTTATAAGGGCTGGCTAACTAATGGTCAGATGTTTGACCAATCCAGAACGGGGGCTGATGGCAAGTTACAAACTTTTGGTTTTAAGGTTGGCGCCGGTCAAGTTATTAAAGGCTGGGATCAGGGGCTGATTGGTATGAAAGTCGGGGGCACTAGATTATTAGTTATACCTCCATCGGTCGGATATGGAGCCTCCGGGCAAGGGCCAATACCGGGTGATGCAGTCTTGGTCTTCCTGGTACAGCTAGTTGACGCCAAATAATCAACTGTTGTCACATCTCTGCTTATCTGTTATGATACCGTTGCTAGAAATGCTGCTAATAACAGTTACTGTTAGGTTCTAGGTTAAGTAAAATTAAGTAAAAGTACGTGTTCTGAGGAGCAGCTAACTGGTTTGCCAGATTACCTCGACAGTGCGTGAAAGGTAATAATGGCAAGCAAGTTATTTATTGGTTCACTAGCTTGGGCAACTAACGACGACAGCTTGAAGAGTTTCTTCGAGTCAGCCGGAACAGTTGTTTCAGCAAACGTCATCGTAGACCGCGAGACTAACCGAAGTAAAGGTTTTGGTTTCGTTGAAATGTCTAGCGACGAAGAAGCCAAAAAAGCCATTGAAGAATTAAACGGCAAAGATTTGGACGGTCGTCCAATTGTCGTTTCTGAAGCAAGGCCTCGCGAAGAGCGACCTCGCTACTAAACCTATAATTCATTTAAAGACTCGGGCAAGTTCCGAGTCTTTTTATTTTTACTTGTATCAAATAACAATAGGGCTTAGGCTGGGATAGATGGTACCTTTTGAAAAAGCAAAAAAACTGGTTTCACAAGCACTTCAGGCGCCGTTCAGTACTGAGCGCCGTATCACTGCTGATGAAGTTCAAGCTGCCCGAGAATACATTGACAATTATTGGCAAAAGGTTGAGCGATTTCACCCAAAGGACGACGAAAGTTTGCTGGGACTGCCGCATCCCTATCTAGTTCCATCATATGTAGCGAAGACAGGCTTTGACTACAATGAGCTGTATTACTGGGATAGTTACTTTATGGTACAAGGTATGCTTGACCCAGAGCATAAGGATCTTGTGGTTGGTATTCTTGAAAATCTTTTATCTCTCTACGAGAGATTTAAGGTTATTCCAAATGCATCTCGCACCTACCTTACAGGCCGCTCGCAACCGCCTTTTTTGACCACTTTTATATTTGATGTATACGAAACATACGACATGGACAAAAAGTGGCTTGCTCGGGCGATTGATATTGCTCATCAAGAATATAAAACGGTTTGGATGGGAGTTAAGAAACCCAATGAGCGCCAAGTCTATAATGGCCTGAGCCGTTATTACGACATTAACTATCTGCACGATCTAGCTGAAGCTGAGAGTGGTTGGGACATGACACCACGGTTTGAGCGCAAAGCACTTAATTATCTGCCCGTCGATCTCAATGCTTTGCTCTATAAGTACGAAAAAGATTTTGCTCGTGCGGCTAAAATTTTTGACAGGTTAGAAGAAGAAGAGAAATGGCTCGAACTTGCCGACGCTCGGGCTAAAATAATGGATGAATTAATGTGGGATAAATCCAAGGGATTATATTTTGACTACAACTTCGTCCGCAAGAAACGCAGCAATACGGCAAGTCTAGCGTCGTTTTACCCAATGTGGGCCGGTATGGTCGACAAGAAACGAGCAGCCACTCTTGTGCGGTCGCTGCGCCGGTTTGAACACAAAGGAGGACTTGCTACAACTGATGCTTTGCCGCTTGGCCAATTCGTTCTCGGAAGTATGCCGACCCAGTGGGCTTATCCCAATGGCTGGGCGCCTCTTCATTTTTTGGTAGTTCAGGCGCTTAAGAGCTATGGTTATGATTCTGTTGCTGAACGAATAGCAACAAAATGGCTGGCAACCAATCTCGATTGGTTTAACGACCAGAAGGTTTTCCTCGAAAAATATAATGTGGTTTCTCCAGAAAAACCCCCTGTCAAAGGTCTTTATCCATCGCAAACGGGTTTTGGTTGGACCAATGCAGTTTTTGAACGATTTTGTCGTGATTTTATCGATTCCAAACTGGTTGACGGTGGCACTAAGCAGCGCTAAAATTGTAATCATGCAAATAAGTAAGTACCAGGAAATGATGATGCCTATGCTCATGCTGAGCCCTAGGCCGACTTGCTAATTCTCACAAATAATCAAGCACAAATACCGGCCTAGGGCCGGATTTTTAATATTTGTGCTGGTTTAATGAAGGAGAATTTAGAAATGGCAAATTACGAAGGTAAATTACAAAAGGTTCAAGGAATTGGTGAATACGATAGTCAGCAAATATTGGTGGAAACTGCCCGGCTAAGACACTTTGGTCCGGCTAGGCGAATCGGTTCTTCAGGTTTGCGTCTAGCTAGAGAACGTTCGAGTTTTTTGGTAGCACAGACAGAAACAGGCAGATTAGCCGAGCGAGTCAGGGATGTTGCAGATCGAAGAGGCCTAAACTTGCGCAGTGTTTTTCTGGCTCGTAGCGAGAAGGGTTTTACCCAAGAACCCTCTGCTATCCAGACGCTTGAAGTTCCGACTGGTAAGCCACAAAAATTAACTCTGGCCTCGGGACATACTGCTTTGGCGGCGGTAGAGGGAGGGCTAAGCGTAAGTTATCTCGACGAGGGACCGATAGAGCTTGAGGGGGGCGACGTTGTCTTCTTAAGAAGTCAGGGCGATGCTCAGCCAGAAATCATAGTCCATGCGGCCCACGACCAGGCAACGGCTTTGCTCTTGCATGGAGATACTCAGCCACCTATATATAGAGGAGCACCTATACAGGCGGCCGCCTAATCTATAAAATAGAGGTAATGAGCAAGTTTTACGTCTGTACGTCTATTCCCTATGTGAATGCTGAGCCGCACATCGGCTTCGCCATGGAGCTACTCCAAGCCGATGTGCTCGCTCGCCGTGCTCGTCAACAGGGTCACGAAGTGATCTTCACGACTGGTACCGACGAGCACGGCGGCAAGATTGCCGAAAAAGCCGAGGAAGCAGGCATTACTCCACAAGAATTCAGCGATCAAATCAGCCAGAATTTTAAGGACTTGCTCGATCTTTTGGATATCAGCAATAACCGTTTCATTAGGACGACCGACAAAGGTCACGAACAAAGGGCGCAACTGATCTGGAAAGCTCTAAAAAACGATATTTACAAGGGTAAATATGTCGGCTGGTATTGCACAGGCGATGAGGCGTTTTTTACAGAAACAGAGGTTAAGGCCAATAATGGCGTATGTCCTAATCACAACCGACCTTACGAAAAAATTGAGGAAGAAAACTATTTCTTTAAGCTAAGTAGCTACAGTGACCAAATTCTTGAAGTTCTGCAAAAAGATGTTTACAAGATTGTCCCGACAACTAAGCGTAACGAAATAATTAGTCTAATTAAGCAGGGCTTAGATGACATCAGCGTCAGTCGCCCAAAAGAAAAAATCGCCTGGGGCATACCCGTACCCGGTGACTCCAAGCAAGTCATGTATGTGTGGTTTGAGGCGTTGATGAACTATATTACCGTACTTGGCTACCCAGAAAACGATGACTTTAAGAATTATTGGCCAGCCGATGTGCAAGTAATTGGCAAAGACATATTAAGATTTCATTCAGCGACATGGCCGGCAATGCTGATGGGGCTCAAGATAAAACTGCCCAAAAAGCTCTATGTGCACGGTTTCATCACCGTTGAAGGTCAAAAAATGAGTAAAACTCTTGGCAACGTAATTCACCCACGAGAAATAATCGATAAATACGGACTAGATGCCTTTAGGTACTATTTTTTGCGCCATATCCCGAGTTATGAGGATGGTGATTTTAGTTGGGAGCGAATGGAAGCGGCTTACAATAACGAGCTGGCGAATGAACTGGGTAATGCAGTCCAGCGAACCGCGGCTATGCTACAAAAGTACCAAGAAGGCGTTATTGGTGAAATTCCACCTGCAGAACACGATTTATCCGGTTATGAAAAAGCCCTCGACGAATGTCGATTTGACCGGGCTCTGGACGAAGTCTGGGAGCAGGTAAGGGGGCTGAATCAATATATCGATCAAGAGAAACCATGGCAGATTGCCAAAGATGGCGAAGGCGATCATTTGCGCGAAGTACTAGCCTATCAAGCGAGTAGTTTGCTCAGCATAGCTCGGCTGATTGAGCCTTTTATGCCAGAAACATCTAAAAAAATAACCCAGGTTTTTAGCGGCAAGCGGGTTGCGCCTATTGACGGGACTCTATTCCCGAAGCAAGAGGCAGCTTAGGACTCGAGCGGATTGCATGGAACTTATTGATACTCATTGTCACATTCAGTCAATTGGCCAGGCTAATGGCGAGCGACATACTCGCGAGCTTTGGCAAAAAGCTTCCGTTACCGCAACGGAAGTTGTGCTTGACGCCCATGAATCAGGCGTAAAAAGCTTAATCTGCGTTGGCTGTGATCTTGACGACAGCAAGCTGGCCTGCAATTTCGTAAAAGATCGTGATAATTGCTGGGCCAGCATCGGTATACACCCACATGAAGCCAAGCATTTTGCTAGCGATTCAGCTAAACTTGATGAATTTGCCGCTTTGGCGCGTCAGCCACGAGTTGTGGCTGTAGGTGAGTGCGGATTTGATTACTACTACAATCATTCTCCGCGTGAAGCACAGATTGAAATTTTCGAATTCCAAGTTAACTTGGCTCAAAAGAACGGCTTGCCGGTGATATTTCATGTCCGCGATGCCTTCGAAGATTTCTGGCCCGTTATTGCGAAATATCCCGACATAAAGGGGGTTTTACATAGTTTTACAGATAGTATTGAAAACATGCAGAAGGCCGTAAGCAAGGGTTTTTATATTGGCGTTAATGGAATTGCCACTTTTGCCAAGAATCCGGACCAGCTTGAAGTTTATCGATCAATTCCACTCAGCAATCTCGTACTTGAAACCGATGCGCCTTATTTAACGCCAGTTCCTCTGCGAGGTAATGTAAATCAGCCCAAAAACATCAACCATGTGGCCGACTTTTTGGCTGAACTAAGGCAAGAGAGTCGATCCGATTTGGCTGAAGGAACAACCCGAAATGCAACTAAACTATTTGGACTCTGATGAGTGATTTAGTATTTCTGGATTATGCTTCGGCAACTCCGCTGGACGAGACTGTACAAGCAGCTATGAAACCTTATTTTGGGGATAAATTTTATAATCCCTCGGCAATATATCTACGGTCAAAATCGGTCAGACAATCTATCGAAACTGCGCGAACAAGTGTTGCCCAAATTATTGGTGCCAAACCCAGCGAAATCTACTTTACTGCTGGTGGAAGCGAAGCAAACAACCAGGCGCTCAAAGGGCTAATTGGTCATGATGACGAGCTGCTTGTAAGTAGTATCGAGCATGAGTCCGTGCTCGCCCCGGCTCATACCCTAGGAGGCACAACTCTTGCTGTCGACTCGAACGGAAGAATCGATTTAACAGCACTTGAGTCTAAGATCACCGATAAAACCAAAATGGTCAGCATAATGTATGCCAACAATGAAATCGGCACAATACAGCCAATTAAGGAGGTTGTTGGGCTGGTAGAGCGCGTACGCAAAGATCGGCGCAAAAGGTCTGTTAGTAAACCTATTTATATCCACACGGATGCTTGCCAAGCAGCGAATTATCTCGACCTTCATATTTCGCGCCTTGGAGTAGACCTAATGACTCTCAACGGTGGGAAAATCTATGGACCTAAGCAATCTGGTATGCTTTTCGTCAGAGGTGGCATCGAGCTTCGCCCACTCATCGAGGGAGGTGGACAAGAGAGAGGCCTACGCTCAGGTACAGAAAACGTGCCGTCGATTATCGGTTTTGCGGAGGCGCTTTCCTTAGCTCAGGCAAAACGGCTGGACGAATCACATCGCCTCACAGAAATCCGTGAATATGCCTTCAGTCAGCTTAAGCAAGAATTGCCAAACGCTATCATAAATGGAGACTTAAAGCATCGTCTGGCAAATAATATCCACATAACCTTGCCTGCTTCAGATAACGAAAGACTTATTTTTGCCTTAGATGAAAGAGGCATTATGGTGGCTGCCGGTTCTGCGTGTAGTGCTAGTGATGAAACGCCCTCACATGTACTCCGAGCTATAGGTGTTAGTGATAAGGATGCACAGAGTTCACTGAGAATCACAATGGGACGCAGCACTAGCAAAGAGGATATTGATAGATTGATTGGTGCATTGATTGACCTTATTGCCAATTAGCAAAAGCGTTATACTACTTCTCAGGCATGCGCATAAATCGAGCAAAAACTGTATTTATATTGAGTGGCGTATTTTTTAGCCTTTTTATCTTGCCAGCCAACGTTTTAGCCGCTAACGCTAAAACTACAAGCAAAACCACGTCACAGTCGAAGCCACAAGACCAGACTAGCGGCAGGATTACTCAGAGCTATAATGCTGATCCAGCGGTTCAGATTGGTATGATCGTAGCCCTCAAGGAAAAAGACCCCTCAACGGTCGTCCCACTCCCGCCTTCTCAAGTCGATAGACTTCTCGGTATCGTCGTGCCCCAATCAAATGCTCCAATTGTACTTACTCCCGAAAAAATATCCCAACAGCAGGTGCTAGTCGCTACATCGGGCAGACATAGTATCCTAGTTAGCAATCAAAACGGGCCGATCAAAGTCGGTGATTACCTGACTATTTCATCAATTAGTGGTATCGCAATGAAGGCTGGGCAGGACCAGACCCAAGTAGTTGGTCAGGCTGCAGGTACTTTTAGCGGTACGTCGGGGGTGATTAGCACGGTTAAGCTCAAGGACAGTACTGGCAAAGAGTCGACCGTCTCGATAGGCCGGACCCAGCTCGAGATCAACGTCTCGCATAATCCTCTGTTTCAAACTAGTACGGACTATGTGCCTGGATTTTTGGCCAAGGGAGCTCAAACTGTTTCTGGCAAACCTGTCAGCGTGGCCAGGATTTACACCAGCATGGCGATTTTATTCGTGATCAGTGTCATTACCGGAAATGTTCTCTATAGCGGCATCCGTGGCGGCATGATTGCCATAGGTAGAAACCCCTTATCGCGGAAGTCGATTTTTAGGAGTTTGATTGAAACTGTAATAGCCGGATTAATTATTTTTGTATCAGGAGTATTTGCGGTATACTTACTGCTGAAGCTTTAGCATTTTGAAATCAGTAGCAAATGGTGGGTAAATAAACAATGACAATCTGGTGGCTGATTCTAATTTTGGCAACACTGATCAGTGCGGGTATAGCCTTCATTTGGCTAGCCTTAAAAGTCAGCTCCGGTGGGGGTAGGGGTCACAACAATACGGACTCGATCCAAGATGCCGCCGAAGACGACGTAGAGCATATTTTTAATGAAGAATTCCGCGAAGAATTAAGAAACCGCGGTCGCCTTCATTTCGAAAAAATCATCGGTGAAAACGCGATGTTTTTGCAGCAGGATCTGCGCTTGACCACTTCTGAGCTTAACGAGTTCATGAAAAACGAAATCACCTCTAAGCTCAAAGAAGAGTTTGAGAAATATGAACAGTCAATCATGGACGCCAAACAGATGGCAGTTGAGTCAATACAAAAAACCAACCAAGCTATAGATGAACAACGACAAATTCTCAGTCAGCAGACCAGAGCCGAAATTATTGCCGAAAAAGAACAGACCATTAAGCGCTTCGAAGAAAACATGGCAGATATTGTTAATCATTATGTTTTGGCGGCTATCGGCGACCAGATTGATTTGAATGATCAGCTGGAATACATTCTTGCGGACCTTGAGGCAAACAAAAAAGCTATGATTGAGGATATAACCAGTGGCGCATGAGCAAACTGAAGCACAATCTACCAAGATGGTTTTACCGGTGCAAGTCGCCGGTATGGTCGATATTGGGCGCCTAATTAGGGAGCTGCAACAGATTGATAATGTCGTCCTGCAGTTGACCCTGAAGGCTAACGGCGGTGAGGTTAAAATGCCCAAGACTAGCCGCTTGATGGACCAGACCACCCAGTTGAATCACTTGAATTTGCTAGAACAAACTCATAGGGATGCACTCAAGGGGTTTTTGGAAAATGTTCGAGAGAACTCACCTATTATTCATATGAGCTTCAGTGCTGATCCGCCAGCGAATTTTATCGAAAAAATTATGGGTTGGCTGCGTCGCGAAATTCATCCGCAATTGCTGTTAACTGTAGGGGTTCAGCCTACCATAGGGGCAGGCACGATAGTTCGAACAGCAAACAAACAGTTTGATTTTTCGCTGAGAACTGATATCGAGAATAAAAGATCGATGCTATTAGAAAAAATTTCTGCAGCGGTTAAGGCGCCAGCAGAAGTTGGCGTAAGCGAAACTACAACTCAAGCAGCCGCAGCAGCCGTAGCAGCTGCCGCTCCAGCCGCAGTCATAGAACAAGAGGTTGAAACCACCGCCCCAACAGCACCGCCAGTTGATGCAAAAACGGTAGAGGTAGCTACGCCTGAAACCGCTAAGCCGGAGACCCAAGCATGAATACCGGCAATAAGCATTTTGACAAACTGGTTGATGCCGGTAATCCGGTAGGCGAAGTTATTGCTGTAGATCGTTTCTTGATCAAGGTCCGTGGCCTGCAACCCTGCTCGGTTAATGCTTTAATCATGTTTGACGATGGCACTAAAGGCTTTGTTAAAGAGATTGGTAAAGATTCCGTCAACGTACTGCATTTGGGTTCTGAGAGCGTCCGTGCGGGCACTATGGCTGTAGTCCAGCACCAAGCTCTAGTTACCAAGGTAGGCAAAGATTTTATCGGTAGAGTTGTATCTGTTACCGGCGAACCACTCGACGGTAAGGGTCCGATTGCTGCTGATGCGGTATGGCCAGTGTTTAACACCGCCCCTTCGCTTTACGAGCGTAAACTTGTCGAAGAACAGCTCGAGAGTGGAGTGATCGCAATAGATGCGTTATTCCCGCTGGTGCGAGGGCAGCGTATGGCACTGCTTGGTGACAGTAAGTCGGGTAAATCCACTCTGGTGACTCAGTTAACAATCAACCAAAAAAACACTGATCAGATCGTGGTTTATTGTCTTATCGCCAAGAGGCGTTCAGATATCGATACTTTGCTAACGCGCTTAAACGAAAACGGCGGCATGGAAAAAGCAATCGTTGTTGTGTCGACGATGTTTGAGTCGCTTATCATGAGCTATATTGCGCCATATGTTGCTTGCGCTATGGCAGAATATTTGTGGCAAAAATGTGATCAAGATACCATCATCATTTACGATGACCTAACCAGTCACGCCCATGCTTACCGAGAAGTCGCACTTCTATCGGGAGTTAGTCCAGGTCGTGACTCCTATCCCGGTGATATGTTCTATGCGCACTCTTCGCTACTAGAGCGCGCCGGCAGGCTTGAGCGTAGTGGTAAATCTTTGACCTGTATACCCGTGGTACATGCTGCGAACGGCGACATCACGGCGTACCTACCAACCAATATTATGTCCATTACCGATGGACAGTGGATTCTTGACATGGAAATGTTCCGTTCCGGCATTAGGCCTTCAGTCAGTATGGGCCTCAGCGTTACTCGTGCTGGTGGTGTTGGTCACAACAAGCGTCAAAAAGACTTTGCTGCCAAAACGCTAAAGACTCTGGCTGATTTTCGCCAGGCGGAGGAGTTCTCGCACTTCGGTTCAGAACTAGCCGTAGAAGCAAAACGTGCACTTAACACCGGTAAAAGAGTCTTCGAAATGCTTACCCAGGGGCCCGGGGATACTTATTCTCTGACTGCCCAACAGCTGATGTTTGACCTAGTCCTTAATCTTGGCGAAGGCGAAGAGCTCAATATGGAAGTAATGAAGCAAAAAGCTAACGAAATGGCCGCTCAGATTACTAGTGATGATCAATACGATGCTGTTCGTGATCAGTTTAAAGCACTCTGCTTGGTAGAGCTAAAGGGTGTTCCTAGCGCTAAGCCTGCACCAGCCGAACCAACAGCTGATAGTGCTCCAGCTCCTGATACCGCCACAGCTGAAGCCCCTCAAGAAGCTAATACCGAGCAAAAACCGGAAGAAAAGTCAGAAGACAAGCCCGATAAGAAGTCCAAGGAAGACAAAAAGGCTAAAAAAGAGCCTGCGGAGGCTAAAAAATGAAACGCCCTAATGAAATAGAAAAAGAAGAGAGGGCAATGGGAACTCTGGTGGAACTGACAAGCGTATTCGAGGGTATCGCCAGTATGAGAATTTCGCAGATTAAAAACCAGGTCATGGACTCGACCAAGTTCTTCGATCAACTGTGGGGAATCTATTCGCAGTTACGCGTAGATAGTTTGTTTAGCTTCGGCCGCGATCGTCAGCAACAGCCGACGATTGATAAGGAACTCTATATCATTATTACTGCCGAGGGTGGTTTCAGTGGGGACATTGACCAGAAGTTGATCCAGTTGATGCTAAAAACTTATGATCCAGAAAAAAATGAAATTTTGGTTATTGGTCACCACGGTGCAATGCAGCTTGCTCAGCGTAGCATTCCTTATAAAAAATATTTCAAACTACCGACCCGAGATCGAAACATCAATGTTATGCCGGTAGTGCGCGAAGTGCAAAAATATCGCTCAACCAAAGTTTTTTATCAGGCATATCTATCTTTAATGGTCCAAGACGTTAAGCGCATTGAGCTTTCTAATGCAGTTAAGGAGCGAGGTGACGCCAGTGAAAAACCGGAAGATGTAATAAGTGAGGATACATATATATTTGAGCCTAGCGCATTTGCTGTAGCCTCACGACTTGAGGAATCAATGGTGCAGATTGCAATCAGTCAGCTGATCCTGGAATCAAAGCTCGCTCAATATGCTTCAAGGTTCCGTGCGATGAGCGCATCGCATCAGAGGGCTGACGAAGGTAAGGCAGATTTGCACTTAGAATATAATAGATCTAAGCGCGCTATCAAAGACGAGCGCCTTAAAGAGATTGTAAACGGTCTTAAAAAAGCAAATGTGGGGGCTCGGGTATAGCTATGCCAGGGGTAATTGTTTCGGTAAAAGATCTTGTCGTTAAAGCTCAGTTTGATGATGATGTTCCGAGTGTTCACGAATTGGTTTTAGTAAACAACGGAGAAAATACCCAATTGCTGGTTGATCACATCGAGCCAGGTGGTGTCGCTTTTTGTTTGAACGTGCGCAGTGATTACCGGGTTAACAAGGGCATGGGTGTTGAGAGAACGCGCAAAGGCATTGAAGTGCCTCTGGGCGAAAAAACCATTGGGCGAATTCTTAATGCATTAGGCGATCCATTAGATGGCCAACCACCAGTTGTATCCGAGAAGACGAAGGATATCCTCAAACTTCCTCCGCGTAGCTCTGATTTCACAGTTGCTAAGCCAGAAATCCTCGAAACTGGCATTAAAGTCATCGACTTTTTCACTCCTTTTGTCAAAGGCCGTAAAATCGGCATTATCGGTGGTGCAGGTGTCGGTAAAACGGTGCTGACCATGGAGCTTATCAATAACATTGCCAAAAGTGGCAGTGGATTATCCTTCTTCGCTGGTATCGGTGAGCGTATTCGTGAAGGCCACGAATTATATCAGACGCTAAAAGATAACGACCTACTCAAGAACACCTGCATGTTCTTCGCACAGATGAATGAGAATCCAGTGCAACGTTCTTTGATTGGTATCTCAGCGACTGCATCAGCAGAGTATTTTAGGGATGAAGAAAACAAAGACATTCTTTTCTTCGCTGACAATATGTTCCGTTATATTCAGGCTCGGAATGAGCTTTCAACTATCTTGGACCAAGTGCCAAACGAAGGCGGTTACGAGCCAACAATCTTTTCCGACGTTAAAGTATTGCAGGATCGTCTGAGTAGTAACGAGAACGGCTCAATTACATCTGTCCAGACGATTTATGTCCCGGCTGACGACATCAGCGACCCAGCCGTGCAGTTTATTCAGCACGAAATGGACTCTATTATCGTCCTGTCACGTAAAGTGGCAGAGCAGGGCATCCGTCCGGCTGTTGACCTTAATCTAACTACCTCATCACTTTTGACTCCTGAAATAGTCGGCGAAAGGCACTATTTATTAAGTGTCCAGGTACAAGCTCTATTGCAAAAATACGAGTCGCTCCGTGGAATCATCGCCATCATTGGCGAAAACGAACTTAGTCCTGTAGACAGGGCTGACTACGCCAAGGCTAAAAAACTAATCGCTAACTTCACCCAGCACATGGCCGTAATGACCAAACACAGCGGGATACCCGGTGATTTCTTCACCAGAGAGGAAACACTCAAGAGTATTGAGGAAATCGTGGTATGAGCGACAAAGCAGGCGACGTTGACGAGCAAAAAGCTATCGTTGACGAGCAGGCAGAGCCAATAACCGCGGAAAACCAGGCTGCGCAAGCCGCAGTCAAAGATTATGACAAAGAGTCTGGCAAGGGCCAGCTCAGCATGAAGGTATTGGTCTACTCACCATATAAGACCTACTATCAAGGAATTGCTTTTAGCCTGACTGCGGAGAGCGCAACTGGTCCTTTTGATATTTTGCCTCAGCACCACAGCTTTATTTCGTTACTGGTGCCATGTGACGTCGTTATCAGAACAGCTACTGGAGATGAGCGTAAAATCAGGATTTCTGGTGGAATCATACATGTCAAAGCTGACGAAGTCGTTATCTTTCTCGACGTTTAGAAGTAAATTTTAATTAACTACGAAGTAATCGAATGCGTAGGCGCCGGCAGGAGGGGGAGAAGAAACACAAATACTGAAATTGCTGTTGCTACGGTTGACGTAGTAGTCCAGCAAACCACTGCCGCTGCCAACTGGTGTAAGTAATACGTGAGGCGTTGAGCCGTACTTTGCCGCAAAATTTATCGTTGCAAAACAACCTGCACCCGCCCCAGCCCCGACATTTATCGAAACGGTACCCGCTGTATCAGAGCCGCTGTTGCTAGCCGTACCACCTCCGCCTAGAGCAGTCCCGCGATTTAAGTTTGGAGACGGTCCTCCGGCAACTATATGATGAGTCAGGGTTAAGTCCCCGTTTAACTGGAAGGAATTGGTTGTTATTTGCGGCGCTGTGACTGCTCCGCTAAAGTTGCCTGTTCCACTAACCTGAAGGCTTTTTGAGATTGTTACCGAGCCCTGAATACCGGCATTGCCAGTTACGGCCAGATCTTTACCGATTTGAACTTGCTGCAACTGAGAGGTGCCATTTACATCTAAGCTGGTTAAGGCTGTTGTGCCACCGACCCGTAGATTTGATGCCACCTCTAACCCATCTCTAACTAAGACCTTGCCGGCAAAAACAGCGCTAGATTGGATATTTAGCACTTGTTGAGGATTGCCAACTGATGCATCGCTTGAGGCCAGTTGCTGCAAAGTGGACTGAGTTAAATCTTGGGTTTTTAGTGTAGTGCTGGTTTTTTTCTTGGCCTGGAAGTAAGTAACAATTACTATCCCTGCTGCGACTAGAAGAATCATCAAAAACAGCAAGAAGTACAGATTATAGCCCTTAGGAAGACCTTTGAAGCCCTTTTTTGGCGGCTCAAAGTTACTATGTTCGGTTTTGGCGCCAGGATCTTTGGTGGCATCAGTAATATCTTCATCGGAATCCGAAGCGTCCTCACTGGTTCCGCCCCCGTCTGGCTCTTGTTCTAATGCGTCAGCATTATCCTCGGGAGTTTGCTCCAGAGCATCAGCATCGTCTTGTGCCTCTTCAAGTGAATTATTTGTTTCATCGTCGGCCATGCCAACCCACACCTATTCTTATCTTTAATATGATACTAGATAAAGCCTTTAACCGTAAACGGATTGCCAAAGTGAGCGATTTATAGCATTATAGATTTAGTATGGTGCCGTGGAAACAAACATTAAAAAAGAGTTTATTATTTTTGGGATTACTTCTATTATTTCCAGCCGCAGGTTTTGCGGCTCAATCGCAGTCTTCGAACTATCAAGTAAATGAGGTTTTCTTTGGTAGCGGCGGGGAGCTTAACGCCTGCTCAACCAACTATTGCTCAAAGCAGTCAGCCGGTGAGCTAGCGACAGGTAATACAGCTAGCGCCAGTTATCAGGCATTGGCAGGCTTCAATACCGATAGAGATCCCTATATCCAATTCATTGTTAGCAATACCAATGTCAATCTAGGTACACTCAACTCGACAACCACCAAGACCGCTACCTCGACCTTTTCCGTAAAAACTTATTTGGCACATGGCTACGCAGTTGAAAACGCTTCCGACCCACCTACGAATAACAGTTACACCATGCAGGCGCTAACTACCCCTTCAGCATCGGCAACAGGTACGGAGCAGTTTGGTATTAACTTGGTTGCCAATACCGCACCGATCACATTTGGCGCAGATCCGGTACAAGTTCCCGATAATACGTTTGCGTTTGGGCAGGTTGCGGCTGATTACAGCTCGCCCAATACTTATAAATATGTAAAAGGCGATACGGTAGCGTATTCGACCTCTAGTACATCGATAACAAATTATACTGTTTCATATATATTTAATATCAGCGACGTGACTCCGGGAGGGGCTTACTTGATGAGACACGTTCTAGTGGCAACAGGTACTTATTAATAAAGCTGTGGATAACTTTTGTCAAAAGGCTTTAGATACTATTGCTCTCATTGCATAAGCGTGATAGGATTGGGCTGTACATCTAAAAATAAACAAGAAAAACATTATTAAAAAGATGAAAACCTCTCTGATTACAAAGCTTCGCTCGTTTCAGCGGTTGCTTTACATGGCCGTTGCGCTATTGATGTTTTCTTGGAGTTTGCCGATTATTTACTCCGGTACAGCGAGTGCGGCACAGATGTCCAGTCGTAGCATTCAGATGTCCGACTCAGGACGTAGCGGTACTGCAATTACTTCTGGTGTAGGTAGCGGAACAAATGTAACATACAGAGTAAGCTTTACGACCTCAGCTTCGGCATCCAGTATGGTAATAAACTTCTGCCAAGAAGATCCTATAATTAACGATACTTGTACTACTCCTACAGGATTTGTCGGTCCGACCGGTATTTCGTCAGTCACAGGTAACATTGGAGGCTGGACGCGTGCTGTAACTGGTGGTGAAGTTAAGTTGGATGATACGGGCGGATCAAACGCCGCTACAGCTGGTTCGCAAGTATTTGACCTGACCGGAATAACGAATCCGTCCGGCGCAGGAACGTTCTTTGCTCGTATGTACACCTATAGCAACAATACTTTTGGAACATATTCAAGCGCAACTAGCATTGGTAACTATGTAGATTACGGTGGTATTGCACTCTCAATCACCAACACCATTACGATAACTGCACGCGTACAGGAACAACTAACTTTCTGCGTAACCAAAGCCGACCACTCTACCTGGACAACTACTCACGATTGTAGTGACCCTGCCGTAGGCACAAATCTTCCAGCGGTCACACTTGGACACGGTTCACCTACGCCCGTCTTGGATGCCAACACCGTCGACACAAGTTCTATTTATACCCAAATGTCGACAAATGCTACATCTGGCGCAGTAATAAATATGCGCAATAGCAACACCTCTTGTGGCGGTTTGTCTGCAGATAACGGTACTACTTGTGCAATCCCTGCAATTAACAGCGGTAGCGGTGCCGGAGCCTCGGCTATGACTGCTGGCACAGCTGGATTTGGACTCTTCGTTTCTGACAGTACACTAGACGTAAATGGTGTCGGCACAATCACTCCGTCAACTGCCTATCACAACTCCTCACACACAACTGTGCCAACAGATGTATGGTTCGGCATGGACACCACTACATCAAACAACAATGTGATCAGTACATTTGGTAGCACAATTGCTGCATGTACCGCACCAGTTTATCGTGTCGATAATATCCACACTTTTGCAGCCACTTCAGCACTGACCACCCCTGCCGGTATCTACACCGCTAACCTAAGCATGATAGCCACAGGCACATTCTAGGAATCAAAATGAATGAGCCAAAAAAAGTTCCTCAAAAGAACAGTTAAGATACTTGTTCCCCTAGGTATATTTACTCTATTACTCTATTGGGCAGTTGGACCTGTTATATTTCCGAAGGGATATAGCCTAAATCCTGGGCGCAGATCCTTATATATGAGTACTAATGAAGTTAGTGCAACAGCTGAGTATTTATTTAGTTTTTACCCAAACGTATCTTCAAATATTGGTTCGATCGAATTTCAGTTCTGCTCTAATGACCCGTTACCGGGTACGCCGTGCACACCACCAGCGGGATTTGATGCTTCGGCTGCAAATTTGATTGATCAAACTGGCAGCACGGGGTTCTCGATAAGTAATATATCGACTTCGAACCGAATCGTGATAAGTCGCACCCCAACATTTACGCTTGCAGGAAATCAGGTAACATATCATTTTAATAATATTGTTAATCCAAGTAGCTCAGGCGCCTACTACGTCCGCTTACAGGCTTTTGCCACTACGAATGCCACGGGACCGGCAAGTGACTATGGAGGTATAGCTTTTAACATTACCAACCTGCTAACCGTGACTGCGACTGTTCCGCCTTTTCTAACGTTTTGTACTGGAGTAACAATCACCGGCTTAAACTGTGCTAATGCCAACGGCAATTATATAAATTTCGGTGAGCTTTCTTCAAAGAGCACAAAAAGCGGCTCATCGCAGATGCTAGCCGCTACTAATGCCCAGGACGGCTATAACGTAACAGTGCTTGGCTCCACGCTGGTCAGCGGCACTAATTCGATAAACCCGCTAGCTGCTAACGACGTGTCCCGGCCTGGCACATCCCAATTCGGCATGAACTTAAGCTCAAACAGTGCTCCTGCGGTGGGCAGCAATCCAATAGGACCAGGAGTAAGTGGAGTTGTAAACGGATATAATCAGTCCAACTTTTATCGATTCAACTCTGGTGAAACGATTATCACCTATCCCAAGCCTAACGACGTTCAGCAATATACGGCAAGTTATATAGTTAATGTTCCAAACAATCAAGCTGCTGGGGTTTATGTAAGCACGCTTACTTACATATGTTTAGCTACATTTTAGGAGCTTGTACAGGCGCGAACCGTTTGCTAATATTAGGGTTAATAAGGAAGGGTAACAACACAGACATGTCACGCCGTATATTCTTGAAGCCGTTAATGGTTGTAGCTCTTGCGGGTGCTTTGGTGTTAGGCTTGAGCTTGACCGCTAAAGCCGCAACGGGCGGTAATGGATTAAGGGTTTCGCCAGTTAGAACTGATCTTGAGATACAGCCTGGGCAAACAAAAACAGTCACTATCAATGTAACTAATGTAACCTCTGTTCCGGCAACCCTCCAGACAATAATTAATGACTTTACAGCTAATAAAGATGAGAGTGGCAACCCTTCGATATTGCTGGATGCAAACCAGTACGCATCTAGCCATAGTCTAAAAAGATATGCCCAGCCAGGCGGACAGTTTACCCTACAGCCCGGTCAGCAAAAATCCGTCCCCATAGTTATTACTATGCCTAAAAATGTTGCCGGCGGTGGCTACTTCGGTGCTGTACGATTTGCTCCAGCAGGTGCGCAGACCAAAGGCCCTAACCAGACCGTCAGTCTAGCAGGGAGTGTCGGCTCATTAATTC
Source organism: uncultured Candidatus Saccharibacteria bacterium (assembly GCA_964647765.1). Lineage (GTDB taxonomy): Bacteria > Patescibacteriota > Saccharimonadia > Saccharimonadales > UBA4665 > CAZYJC01. Next base: position 36,011 of record CAZYJC010000006.1, read on the forward strand.
TGGTAAAAGTCCCTGGAGATATCAAAGAGTCACTAAATATCGCGAGCTTTAATAGCGTACAGGACAACAGAGTTAGCTCACTTTTCTTTAATAATAAAAATATTAACGCGGTAGTCAGATTCCAGAACACGGGCAATGTTCAGCTTCAGCCATTTGGCAAGATTTTACTCCGCTCAAGTAATGGCAAAATTCTTTACCAAGCAAACGTTAATAATACAAATCCTCCCGGTAATGTTTTGCCTGATAGCATACGTAAATTCCCGGTCCCACTTAAGAATGTAGGCACTTTTGGCAAGTTTAAAATCGAAGGTAATTTTGGCTATGGCACAAATGGCCAACTCTTATCAGCATCCAGCACATTTTATGTTATTCCAGCACTTTACATCTGGATAGCTTTCGGACTCGTTGTATTAATCCTTTTCCTTATCTTTATCCTGCCTAAACTCATCAGATCCTACAATCAAAGGGTAATACGTCGCGCTGGTCGCCGCTGATCTTTTGTAGTTTCTTCAGATAAAAGTTATGCTTATTATTATGAAACGACTGCTTGCGGGCGGCCTTGGCGTGTTTGTTGCAATATTGTTTGCAGCATCATTTTATTTGCCTGCCAAAGCGGCAAAGCAGTTTCCTGACCAGCAGTCCAGCGGCTCTATTGGGCTTGAGGGTACGATTACCAGCACGCCACCATCACGACCCGCAACCATAACGACACCAGGTAACGGTGCAGTTTTTAGTAATATACCGATAACTGTAAATGGAGTATGTCCGAGTTCAACGCTGGTCAAAATTTTTGATAATAATGTTTTTGTTGGGTCAACTTTTTGCGCGAACGGAAGTTATAGTCTGCAAATCAGCTTATTCAGTGGCCAGAACCAGCTAGTAGCCAGGGTCTACGATGCTCTTGATCAAGCTGGCCCCGACAGTAATACTGTGACAGTAACATTCAATGACGCCCAATATTTACAGTTTGGAACGCACGTTACTTTGGGAAGTAGTTTTGCCCAGCGTGGCGCACCGCCTGGGCAGGAAATCGATTGGCCAATCATTCTCAGTGGAGGAATTGGTCCATATGCTGTAAGTGTAGACTGGGGTGATGGAACGGCGACCGATCTATTGAGTTTGCAGACCGCAGGTGACTTCACGATCAAGCACACATACAAAAGCTCAGGAATTTACAAAGTTATAGTCAAGGCAACTGACAAAAATGGCGGAATTGCGTTTTTGCAACTAACTGCACAAGCCAACGGTGCAACTCAGAGCAATAATAAAGGCGGCAATGGCGAGGCCTATGTAAAAACTACGGTTTTGTGGTGGCCAGTACTATTAATGATCCCACTAATATTTGCCGCATTCTGGGTTGGTCGCAGACACGAACTATTTGCACTTCGTAAACAGATTGAAAAAAACAAAAAGGATGCCAAACTCTAACTTCGGTAAAAACCTGAATTTTTGCTAAAATATAACTAATATGTCAAAAAAAGTTTATGTAGGTATGTCTGGTGGTGTTGATTCTTCTGTTACTGCGGCCTTGCTGATCGAGCAGGGTTTTGACGTGACGGGGGTATATATGAAGAACTGGAGCCAAGACTTACCCGGCTTTATGTGCCCCTGGAAAGAAGACTACCAAGATGCCAAGCGTGTAGCTGTGAAGTTGGGTATTGACTTCAAAATGTATGATTTTGAAACAGAATACAGACAAAAAGTCGTAGACTACATGATCCGTGAGTACCAAGCAGGTCGTACGCCTAACCCAGATATCATGTGCAATCAAGAGGTGAAATTCAAGCTCTTCCTCGAGACCGCCATGGCCGATGGTGCCGAAATGATAGCAACAGGCCATTATGCGCGTATCCAAAAGGGCAAGCTACTAAAAGGGATAGACGATAACAAGGACCAAACTTATTTCTTATACAGAGTCACACAGGACGCATTAGAACATAGCCTGATGCCAATCGGCGAAATGCATAAGCCTGATGTTCGGGCAAAGGCGCGCAAGCTCGGACTGTCGGTTGCGGATAAAAAAGACAGCCAGGGAATATGTTTTGTCGGTAAGGTTGGCATCAAGGAATTCCTGCTCCATGAGCTTGGTGAGCAGCCACACGGCGACATCATAAATCAAAAAGGCGAAGTAATTGGCGAGCATGATGGAGCAATTTTTTATACGATTGGCCAGCGTCACGGCCTTAATGTCGGCGGGGGATTGCCTTATTACGTCAGTCGCAAGGATATAGATACAAATACTATCTATGTCACTACCGACTTAAATGACAAGGCATTATGGAAGACAGAAGTTAAAATAACTGATCCGCACTGGATCAATGGAGTACCTGATCAAGATACAAAATATCAGGTTAGGTTGCGCTACAGAGGCCCATTAATTAACTGTCGAGTACAGGGCGAATCGATCCTGCTAGATAAAGAACAGCGTGGCGTTTCAGCTGGTCAATCGGCAGTTATATACAAAGACGAACGTGTAGTTGGTGGCGGGGTTATTTGCTAGACAATGTTTTGTCGGCAGTTTTGCTGTATTGCCTGACAAAATTAACCATATAATTCGGCGGGGCAGTAGTTTGGGCTGAGTTTTGTCTTTTAACAGCGGCACTAACACCACGCCCGTACTGAATTGATATAGAACCGACTAGTTCATCAGATTTCTTATCATAATACTGAACTGACATCGATGCCGGTTTTTGTGGTCTTTTATAAAAGGCATAGTTGGAATTTGCGCCCGCCGCGGTGCTATTTACAAACTGGTGTACTACTTTTCCATTCGTTTCAATGTTTTTTAGTGTCGGACGGCTTGGCGTTTTAGTGAACAAGTAATGATCGCTGGTCACGCTTGTCGCACAACCTCTCAAGATAACTTCATAACCCATTTCTGGCGCGCTCAAAATTACTCTTGGTCGCTTGCCTGATTCTTGCTCTACCTGGCAGGCCTTTTTGGCTACTAACGAGCCCGCATCAGCAATGGCGTGTTTTAGTTTTTCGCCACTTGGAGGCACGGCAGTTTTATCGCCCATAGTGTCTCTTGGGTCAGGTACGCTCACATAATAAGCATTACCTGATTTCTTTACATAGTCGTTTTCTTTGGAAATATCCCATGCTCCAGGCTTGCCATCGTGATTGCCCAAGGCAGAAACATTGTTTCGGCCAATCGTATGATTCTGAATTAGCTTCATGCAGTTACTCTCGATTGCTGGCCAACGATGACCCATGATGAAATTGTCGCCCGCTGAAACGGTTGCTGAATGCGGAAATCGCCATTGCATGGTTTGGTAAACGGTCCGCGCGGCACCTTCGTTACAAAGCATGCCCGTCATCGAAATAACAGCGTCGCTGCCTTCATATCCAGCGTTATTGCCGTTTTTTAAAATGAATTTACTAAGGGCTGTGTTCACCTGATCGTTTGTACTGTCCCAACCCCTCGAACCCTTATCAACCTGGGCAACAACTTTGTTAAGAAGTCCCTTCAATATGTCCCCATGTACCGAGCCACCTTCAAGTTGAGGCGAACGTTTGGTTATTTCTGCTGGCAGTGGTTCGCTGTTTATCTGACTCGAAGCGGCATAGTCGTAGCCTTGGTAGCCGCATCCACCGACAACGGTTGCCGCAAGTGCTACCGCTCCCCCCCTGACTGCGAGTCTTGCGGACCGACTTTTTAAGCTATCGACATAATTATTGAATCTGCGAATTGGATGGATTCGCCTCGCGGCGATTGCAACTCCTGCAGCAACAACAGCGAATCCGGTTGCTCCATCTACAACGGCAGAGGTTAGGGTTTCGCTGACTTGTTGTTTGGTAGTTTCGGGTTTCGCAATTAAGGCAACAAATTGTTTTTGTACAGCTGTAGTCTGATGAGGATGAGCCAGGGCATTATTAAGCTCCTGATAGATGTTAGGATGGGTAATATTTACCTTTACTCCTTGCAGGATAGGTAATCCCGTTCCAACTTTTGCGTTAGGTAGAATGATTGTCTGGTCGACATTTGTTGCAGTAGCTCCGGCCTCATCAGTAAAACCCACAGTGCCCCTAATGTCTGGGCTAAAAGCAATAGGTACGGGATGAGTTTTTGTGCCTTCAGCAACAACTAAAGCACCAGCTGCTCCTGCCGCGACTGCTGAACCACCAACAACCGCGATATTTGTTATTGCCGTAGAATCGAGCTCACCGCCACGCTCAAAACTAAGACTTTGTGGGTGCTCCATAGTGTTATCATGTGAGAAATAGTAGGGTTTGTCAATGCAGAGCTACCTCTGTTATAATTAACACAATGACAGCACAAGAGATTCGCCAAGCTTACTTTGATTTTTTTGAAAAACGCGGACACGCGCTAATTCCTCGCGCGCAACTCGTTCCTTTTAACGATCCAACTACTTTATTTACGGGTTCTGGTATGCAGCCACTGATACCTTACCTGCTAGGAGAGAAGCACCCAAAAGGCAATCGCCTTGTCGACAGTCAGACATCCTTTAGGGCGCAAGATATTGAGGAAGTCGGAGACAATCGCCATACTACCTTTTTTGAAATGCTCGGGAACTGGAGCTTAGGTGATTATTTCAAAGCCGAGCAGCTGCCATGGTTTTTCGAATTTCTTACAGAAATTGTCGGCATTGACCCCAATAAACTTTACGTAACCTGTTTCATCGGTGATGACGCCAACAAAATACCGCGCGACACTGAGAGTGCGAAGATTTGGAAACAGCTATTCGCCTCTAAAGGTATTGAGGCTAAAGAAATCGAAATAGGCTCCGAGGAGGAGGGTTACACAAAAGGCATGAACGGCGGTCGGATTTTTTATTATGATGCCAGCAAAAACTGGTGGTGCCGCGCCGGCAAAATAGAAAACATGCCTGCAGGTGAGCCTGGAGGTCCCGATAGTGAAGTCTTTTATGAATTTGATTTCATCGATCATGACCCTAGCTATGGCGAAAAGTGTCACCCAAACTGTGATTGTGGGCGTTTCATGGAGATTGGAAACTCCGTGTTTATGGAATACATTAAAACAGATACAGGTTTTGACAAACTGCCGAAGCAGAACGTTGATTTTGGTGGTGGCCTAGAGAGAATATCGGCTGCTCAGCTGAATTCGCCAGATGTCTTCAAGATAAGTATTCTCCAGCCGATAGTGGCCAAGCTAGAGCAAATGTCTGGTAAAAAATATGAGAGTCATACCGAAAGTATGCGAGTTATTGCCGATCATCTGCGCGCAGCAACCTTTTTGGCGGTTGATGGGGTAAACCCGAGCAATAAAGAGCAGGGCTACGTAATGCGTCGGCTGATGCGACGGGCCATCCGTTTCGCCTTCGAGCTCGGCGTGGAGCAGAGTCTTTGTGAAAACATCGTGCCAGTAGTAGCCGATTTGTACCGTGAGGATTTCCCTGAAGTTAACGAAAACTCCAACCGAGTTATCGAAACAATGATCAAAGAAGAGAAAGTCTTCCGTCAGACTCTGCGCAAAGGCATCAACGAATTCAAGAAGCTAGCTGGCAAGGAGCTTACCGGGGAAGTGGTATTCAAACTTTATGACACATATGGCTTCCCAGTAGAGCTGACTTACGAGGAAGCATATAAGCAAGATATACCGGTTGCTAAAACAGTGCGCGAGGACTTTGAGAAGCTTATGTCTGAGCAACGGGCTCGTTCACAGACGGCAAGCAAGGGCGTCTTTAAGGGCGGTCTAGGAGGACACACACTTCAGCACAAAAAGTATCACACCGCTACGCACCTGATGTATCAATCCTTACGCGATGTTTTAGGTGATCATGTGATTCAAAGAGGCTCAAACATTACAGAAGAGAGACTAAGATTTGACTTTAGCCATCCAGAAAAAATGACACCGGAACAGATTGCTGAGGTAGAAAAAATCGTTAACGAACAGATTAAAAAGGATCTCAAAGTTAGTTTCAAAGAATATCCGACTAAAGTTGCAATCGAAGAAAAGGGTGCACTGGGCCAGTTTGGCGATCGCTACGGTGAAACCGTAAAAGTCTACAAAATGATTGCCGATGGTGCGGACAAGCCCTTTAGTTTTGAAATATGCGGCGGTCCGCATGTGGACCATACAATGCAATTAGCCGAAGATGGCAAAAAATTTAAAATCGTTAAAGAAGAATCCAGCTCAGCCGGCATCCGGCGCATCAAAGCCGTCCTAAGCTAAAATTAGCTCAGCTGCAGCGCTATCTTCTTCGGCAAACAGCTTAAGCGCTCGCACGCTCTGCTGTGTAGTCTCTCTATCTTCGAATAAAGTATCTGGAACATCAACAGTTGTCCCGTTCGCCAGATAAGCTTCGTAAATGTTTGGCAGAGGGTACTCTTGTAAGGTAACTACCATTCTTCCCACATTTTGGGCCTGTCGGTAAAATTCTGAAATAATAACTTCTGGTTTGCCTGCTTGACTGTAATGAAGTATCCCTACGAAATCCTCAGGCATTTCCGCCTTAAGCTTCTTGAGCTCGTCTTCTTCCATCTCAAGATTGCTCTTCTGTACTGTAAAACCCGGCAAAGGGATTCGGTATGCGTCAGCAGTAGCTAGAGAATAGTCACTGATTCCCCTGAGTAGGCTCCAATTTAACTGATATTCATTGGTAATTGGATGAGGCTGAAGAGCGCGCCCCAATGAACAAAAAGGTAAGTCTAGTTGCCTAGCCCAAGGGAGACCATACACGCCACAATATGTCTGGATAATATTCCTTTGCAACATCCTTCTGACTCCGCTAGCTATGAAACTTGCTTCTGCTTCATCTTCTGAGGTTTTGCAATAAGCTGCATCAACCACCAACGACCTACCCCCAGAGGCACTTATTGCCATGCCAGCAAATATTGGGCCTCCACCGGCAGGATAAACTCTCGTAAACTGTCCTCGGCCACTTTGAAGATAATAGTCAAAAGGATCTTCTATTCCCGGAGGAAGCGAGCCTCCTGTTTCTTCTAGCCTTTGCAAGAAGCTTTGCCATGATCCAGACTCTTTAAGCGCGTGTTCGCCACCTGTGTTGTGAGTGTCGAATTCTTGGTAGTCTTCTCCTATCGAGATCGCCTGAGTATTTGGATTAGTCAACGCAGTGCGGAGATGCTGTTGAAGTTCGCTGGTCATAAAACCAGATTTTATAATAAAATCTAATAAAAATCAATATTAGATATATTGGTCGGGTGTTATTCTAAAAACGTGCTGAGCAAAACCGTCGTCGAAAATTTCTTTTTGTTAGTTGGAGAGTCGTTTTGGTTCTTCGCCGGCGCCTCCCAACTTCGACACGTAATAAAAAGCGGCAACACAAAGGGTCTTTCGGCGGTTTCAGTGACATTAAACGCCGCTGGTAATATTGCTTGGATTGTCTATTTTGTTGGTCTGAATCTATGGTTTCCGGTTGTGACAAATGCCCTGGTGCTATCTGTTACAAT
>CAZYJC010000007.1:0-42137 GCA_964647765.1 uncultured Candidatus Saccharibacteria bacterium
CGATGGCCAACATCATCAGTGAGGTTCAGCGGCCTACACTTATTCTGAGTCACAACAAAACTCTAGCTGCACAGTTATATGGTGAGTTTAAAAATTTCTTCCCAGAAAATGCTGTTCACTACTTTGTGAGCTACTTCGATTATTATCAGCCCGAAGCTTATATTCCACGCTCCGACACTTACATCGAAAAAGATAGCCAAATAAATGAAGAGATAGATCGCTTACGTCATGCTGCAACAGATTCACTACTATCTCGTAAAGACGTTATTATAGTTGCAAGTGTTAGCTGTATTTACGGTATAGGCTCAGTTGAAGATTACAACGGCCTGTCTGTTTTTGTAAAAGTTGGTGAGCGCAAGGTAAGAGATAAGTTTCTCAGGCACCTTACAGACATTCAGTATCAGCGGAATGATATTGATTTTCATCGCAGTACCTTTAGGGTGAGAGGTGATGTGGTTGATGTTTTTCCTGCCGGTGAAGAAATAGCCTATCGGATTGAATTCTTTGGCGACGAAGTTGAGCGAATAACCCGAATTGATCCTCTTACAGGGGAAATCCTAGCCAAACTTGACCACTATCGTATTTATCCAGGTTCTCACTATGTTACTCCACAGGAGAAACTAGCCGAAGCGTTAGGTAATATTGAGCGTGAATTGGCAGACAGACTACATTTCTTTAAATCCAACGGTAAGTTACTTGAAGCCCAGAGGTTGGAGCAAAGAACTCGTTTTGATATCGAAATGCTCCAAGAAACCGGTTTCGTAAAAGGCATTGAGAACTACAGTCGTTATCTTACCAATCGAGAGCCAGGCGAGCAGCCAGCGACACTGTTAGACTATTTCCCAGATGACTATTTGCTCATGATCGATGAGTCACATATGACCATACCTCAGGTCCGGGGTATGTATAATGGCGACCGGGCCCGCAAAGAGGTTTTGGTCGAACACGGTTTTAGGATGCCAAGCGCCCTAGATAACCGTCCGTTAACATTCACCGAATTCGAGCGTCATGTCAATCAGGCTATTTATGTCAGTGCTACACCTGCAGACTACGAGCTTAGCCGGAGTCCTAAACCGGCACAGCAGGTTATTAGACCGACTGGGTTACTTGACCCGACAATAGACGTCAGGCCGATAGATGGTCAGATCGATGATTTGATTGCTGAAATCAGACAAACCGTTGCCGATCACCAGCGCGTATTAGTTACAACCCTAACTAAAAGAATGGCCGAGGATTTGACGGATTACTTACAGGATTTACAGATCAAAGTTGCCTACCTCCATAGCGACGTTGACACTCTAGATCGGACTGATATCCTGCGCGACCTTCGTCTTGGCATTTATGACGTACTTGTTGGCATCAATCTCCTGAGGGAGGGCCTAGATCTGCCCGAAGTTTCGCTAGTAGCTATCCTGGACGCCGATAAAGAAGGTTTTCTCCGTAGTCGGCAGGCTTTGATCCAAACAATAGGTCGCGCAGCCAGACATGAAAAAGGCCGGGTCATCATGTATGCCGACCATCAGACTGAATCTATGAAGCAAGCAATTAGCGAAACCGACCGACGACGTACTCTACAGCAAGAATACAACCAAGAGCATGGTATTACACCTAAAGGTATAAAAAGAGCAGTTGAGAAGGGTATGCGTCCTGAAATGCCGGAAGAAGCCAAGCGCGCGAAACTTAATCTTAACAAAATTCCAAAAGACGAGTACGGTAGCTTAATCAAAGACCTCACTTCTCAAATGGATTTAGCAGCCGCCAACCTTCAGTTCGAAACCGCCGCCGAGCTTAGAGATTTAATTGAGGATATTAAAAGTAAAATTAAGTCCTAACAATATAGCGATAGTATTCTGGATCAAGCATTTCCATAGCGGTTACTCCTGTAAGTTCACCCTCATGCTCCATAGCGTAGCCGGCGATATTTTTTAGAGTCGAAACTTTCATTTTTTGCATTCTTCGATCGGCGCCACTCGTGTGAGGTCCCGGCATTTCTAGTGTAACTATCCCTGGTCGATCTTGGTTAATATGAAGCCAGTGGGCAATATGAGCCCATTCATCATCTTCGTATTGAATTCTTATGCCTTGTGCATCCAATCTTACGGCCTTAGCATATTCTCCTGCTTCACCTTTTGTAAATTCTTTAATCCAGAGCAATTCATTAAGGAGATTTACAGGGTGAACATCTAGAGTCTTCAGATATGATAACGCAGACGATGCGTGTAAATCTTCTTGCTTAAAGTCGCCCTTAATAATTCCAGCAGCTATTTCTCCCAACTGTTGGGCTTCATTCGGCATTTGTCTCACGAAATGCCCAACCATACTCAGCATTCCCAGCGCGTGGGGGAAGCACTCAGCTTCATGATGGCTAAGTACTACTTCTCTTCCATCGGCTTCTGCTTGCACAATAAATGCGTTGCCTGACATGCCACTTCGGGAATAACCCCTTCTGTGTAATTGTGACGTATCTGCTGGGAAGTTACCTTCAATACTCTGAACCACAGCTAGGTCTTGAGTTGCCAGTCTAGCAATACCTTTAGAGGTAGCAATATGTAAAAGTGATTCTATCCTGTCTTTGGTAGGTGGAAAAATTCGATGTCTGCCTTGATGATGAATCCATACTGTTGGCATGTCGTGCGCGGCAAGTTGTCGTATCTCAGTTAAGTTATGTCCCTTGTCTCCAGTTACCCAAGGATCCGCATCTACAGTTAAAGCGTTCGTTACGGGATTATCAGGCACCACATAGGTAGCGGTGCGTACCGCCCCGTCCGTGAATCGTATTCGTTCCTGATAAATTGTAGCGTCAGCGTAGCGTTCTGGTTGTCCGATGGATTTGCGGTCTTTGACTTCAACTTCAGGAAAAACTAGTCCGTCTAGTGCTTCCTGTTGCAATTCAAAAGCATTGGGTTCAAGAGAATCAAATCCAAACAACTCATCGTGTTCTGGTGTGCCAGAAAGTCTGTTTGTTTCTGCAGTTATGGCTGCAGCCACTTCAGGAGTTGCCATAAGCTTATACTTATGGGTTTATGTTATGCCTGCAAAATGATTTTGTAAAGTACATAATTTGTAGTCGATTTAACAGAGGATTTTTGTCGCCTCCAAACCAAAATTTCTGGTACAATTTATCTTATCTATGAGCAAACTGTCGCATGACGATGTATTAAAATTGGCCCAATTAGCAAGACTCAAGCTAACAGATGAGGAAGTTAACGAATTTGCTGGCGAGCTAAGTGAGATACTGCAATATGTTGAGTCGCTTGGCAAAGTCGATGTTAAGGGCCTGAAGCCTACCAATCAGGTGACAGGACTAAAAAATGTTACTCGCAGCGATGAAATTAAAAATTATGGTTACGATGTAGCCGATCTGATGAATAACTTACCTGAACAAAAAGACGGTCATATTAAAGTCAAAAGGATGATTAATTAATGGCTGATTCATGGCCACAAATTAACGAAATTGCCGAAGCTGTTAAATCCGGTAAACAGTCCGCGACTTCATTAGTTAGACAATCGCTCAAGAATATCGAGCAAGCACAAGATTATCAAGCAATAATTGCAACTATTGATGAACGCTCGATGGAACGTGCCGAGGAAATAGATAAATTAGTAAAAGCAGGTAAAAATCCGGGTCGCTTGGCGGGCGTCCCCTTTATTGCAAAAGACAATTTTTTGACTTTTGGGTCTGAAACAACAGCCGCAAGCAATATTCTTCGCGGCTTCGAAGCACCTTATCAGGCTACCGCAATTGAACTTCTCGAAGCCGAGGGCGCAATCTGCGTGGCTAAAGCTAATTTAGATGCTTTTGCCCATGGTGCTAGCACCGAGAATAGCGATTTCTTCACAACTAAAAACCCTCATGACAAAGAGCGTGTACCTGGCGGTAGTTCTGGCGGCTCGGCCGCCAGCGTAGTCTTAAATTTGGCACCCTTTGCGCTAGGTACTGATACAGGTGGCTCGATCCGACAACCGGCCAGCTTTAGTGGCTGTATCGGCTATAAACCAACATATGGTTTAGTCTCCCGGAGTGGTGTAGTTGCAATGGCCAGCAGCACAGATGTTATCGGCCCGCTTACTTCAAATGTTAAGGACGCCGGTTTAGTACTAGATGTTATTACCAACAAGGACGGCTTGGATGGCACGATGATAGATAGAAATAAATCGGGTTATGTTGTCGACAACAATCTTGATCTGACAGGTAAGCAGATCGGTATTGTCAAAGAATATTTTGGACAGGGATTAAGTGATGAGGTTGCAGAGCAGATAAAACAGTCAGCAGACAAGTTGAAACAGGCAGGTGCTGACGTTATAGAGGTCAGCTTGCCGTCATTGCCCATGGCTCTAGCCGTCTATTATATTTTGTGTCCAGCCGAAGTCAGTAGCAATTTGGGCCGGTACGACGGCCAGAGATATGGCTATAGTTATAGCGAAGCCAAGGATTTAAACGACAGCTATCTAGAATCTCGAGGCCGAGGTTTCGGCAAAGAAGCAAAGCGTCGAATTATGATAGGCACCTACGTGCTCAGTAGCGGTTATTATGACGCCTATTACAAACAGGCTCAGACGGTTAGAACTAAGCTTATCAACGAGTTTCGACAAGCATTTAATAAAGTCGACTTCTTGCTGGGGCCAGTTGCTCCAACGACCGCATTTAAGATCGGCGAGAACAGTAGCGACCCATTGCAGATGTATCTAAGCGACGTTATGACAGTAGCGGCAAATCTAGTAGGTGTGCCTTCGATAAGCATACCTGCGGGCAAAGTGTCTGATTTACCGGTAGGCTTGCAGCTAATGGCTGATCAACATAAAGACCGCGAGCTACTCGAGCTAGCAGCAGCTGCGGAGGAAATTATAAGATGAACGTTGCCCTAATTTTAGCCATCGCCGGAGGGGCTTTAATCGTCTTTAGTTTAGTGTTAATTTTTGTCCTCAAAAAAAGGTCTAAACGAATGAATACAGCCTATTATGGTCAAAAATGGCATGAACTCCAGGCACTCTGTGCGAGCCGCAAAACATGGCCTGAAGCCATTATTCGTGCCGATGATCTATTGTGCGAGGCTCTCAAGCAAGCCGGCTATAAAGGCAGGACGACCGGAGAAAAGCTAGTAGCCGCACAACACGAACTCAGCAGCAACGATACAGTTTGGGCTGGCCACAAGCTGCGTAATAAAATCGCAGAAATGGACGTACGTAAGCTCAAGAAACAGGATATCCTGCTAGGGCTACAAGGTTTTAGGCAGGCTTTAAGGGATCTTGGAGCGCTTGATGGTTGACCAAAAAATACGCGATCAATACAAGGCAACGATCGGTATCGAATGTCATGTTCAGCTGAAGACTAAAACTAAGCTTTTTGCTGCTGTTGGCAATGATGCTACCGAAGCACCGGCAAATACTCTGGTAAGTCATATATGTTTTGGATTGCCTGGAGCTTTACCCTATCTGAATGAAGAGGTGCTTCATTTAGCTACCCGAGCAGCATTTGCTCTTGGTACAGAGCCCCAACTTTTCAGTAAATTTGATCGCAAACATTATTTTTATCCAGATTTGCCAAAGGGCTACCAGATTACTCAATACGACGAGCCAATCATAGCCGATGGATTCATAACATTTGAGGTAAATGGTGAGCGTAAACGTATCGGTATCACTAGGGCTCATCTCGAGGAAGACGCCGGAAAAAGCTCGCATGCCGAAGGTGATGATTTTAGTCTAGTGGACCTGAATCGTGCCGGGACTCCGTTGCTTGAGATTGTAAGCGAACCGGAAATGCATAACAGTGCTGAAGCTAAGGCTTATGCGAGAGAACTTTTTTTGCGAATGCGATATGCTGATGTCTCAGATGCTAATCTGTTTTATGGCAATATGCGGTTTGATGTAAATGTAAGTGTGAGTAAAACTGAAGAGCTGGGCACAAGGACGGAAACCAAGAACCTAAACAGTTTCCGTTCTGTTGAAAAAGCTGTTGACTATGAGATAAACCGACAAATTGAACAGCTCGAAAAAGGCGCCAAAATTACTCAAGAAACCAGAGGCTGGGATGATGCCAAGCAACGCACATTTAGTCAGCGCAGCAAAGAAAATGCCGATGATTATCGTTATATGCCAGATCCGGATATTCCGCCTATCGAACTTGACGCAAAATTCGTCAAAAGCATTAAACAAGAAATGCCACCGATGCCGGATGATTGGCGGGTTCGTCTCGAAAAACTAGGTGTAGATTCGTTGCAAGTTGAATCCTTGTTGGAAGGTGAGCTCGAAGATCCAAATACTGCTTATCTACAGAATATTGAAGCCAATCTCGATAAGCCTGAGACCGCCAAGTTCTTGGCCAATTGGTACGTCAACACTATGATTCCTCTTGTCCGGGAAGGCAACTTTAAGCTATCCGGTGATGATCAGCTTGGCTTAGTTTTGGCGATTTATGATTTACTCCAATCTAATAAGCTTAGTTCGACCAAGGCTAAGGAGCTTTTTGTTGAGCTATCTTCGCTGGATAAACTGCCCCCAGATGTTCTAGAATACGCCACAAAAAACGGCTATGTTCAAATGTCGGATACAAGTGCCATTGCTGCGATAGTAAAAAAAGTCCTAGAAGATAACCCTAAAGCGGCTGAGGATATAAAGTCTGGCGAAATGAAAGCTATCGGCTTCTTAGTCGGTCAAGTGATGAAGCAGTCGGCCGGCAAAGCTAACCCATCAATTGCACAAGATTTAATAAAAAAAGAGCTGGGTATTTAGCGCCTTCAGGCATGGTACAATCGACTCATGGCAAATAAACCAGTCCGAAAAGCAATTATCGCTGCAGCAGGGTTTGGCACTCGGTTTTTGCCCCAGACTAAAGCTATGCCAAAGGAAATGCTACCCTTGGTCGACAAGCCAATTATCCAATATATAGTTGAGGAATTGTCGAAGGCAGGCATCACCGACATTGTCATAGTAACTGGTTATCATAAGCGCACCATTGAGGATCATTTCGACAATATTAGCTCCGATCTGAGACAGAATCTTGAAGCAGGTCATAAATCTGATTTGTTAAAACAAACTTCAGAGATATCTAATTTAGCCAACTTTGCCTATATTCGTCAAAAAGGACCCTATGGAACCGGAACCCCACTGCTAAGTGCCGCACATTTAATCGGCGATGAGCCTTTTATTTATACATTTGCTGATGATTTCGTATATGCCACCCCAACGCGATTTGAGCAAATGATCAAAACATACCAAGATCATGGTGGTTCGGTACTAGCTTGCGTCAAAAGAGACCAACCAGAAGACTATAAACGTTATGGATATGTTGGTGGTAACGAGATAAAGCCAGGAGTAGTAGATATCGAAACGATTATCGAAAAGCCCGGATCTGCCGAAACAGCTCCGTCAGATCTTGCCACTGTCAGTGGTTATCTTTTTGACGCGGAAATATTGGAATACCTTCAGAGGCATCGCCAGAGCTACGACACGTCAAAGGAGTTTATGATTCAAGAATCTATGCAAAAAATGATTTCTGACGGTCATCATATGTACGGGCTCGAAGTCGACGGGACATACTATGATACCGGTAATCCCCTTGAGTATCTGAAGACTGTATTTGATTTTGCCTTAAAGAGAGAAGGTATCGGCCCAGAACTTGAAGCGTACCTACGCAAAAAACTTCAATAATTTGCCAAATAGTTGTATAATAGCATTATGACGACTTCTGAAACAGTAATGGTAATGGTTTTGATCGTTTTGCTTAGCGTCTTCTTCGCGCTGTGTATTGCAGTAATGGTGGTTGTATTAAATATCTTGAATTCTCTTAAGAGAATGAGCGATAAGGCAGAGAGCGTTATTAATGACGTAGAGTCTGTCACAGACGTAATTACCCAATCTGAAGGCAAATTGACTTTGTTAAAGTTAATCGCGAATATTGTTAAATTAAGTTCTGGCAAGGGAGGACGAGGCCGTGAGTAAAAAGGATAGCAATTCGACATTAAAAGCAGTCGCAATTGGCGGGATGATAGCTGCTGCCGCCGGTTATGTAGCCGGAGTTTTAACAGCGCCAAAAAGCGGTAAAGAAACCCGTGAAGATATCAAAAACGCAGCTACTGAAACCTATGCAAAAGCCGAAAAAGAACTCAAGAAACTCAACCTTCAGTTAAGTGATCTTATCGAACAAGGCCGCGATCGTGCTGACAAGCTTGGCACCCGTGCTCGATCAGAACTCAATGATTTGATAGATGCTGCACGCGATGCAAAAAGCAAAGTGAGAGAAGTTATTAGCGCAATCCACGAAGGTGATGCTGAAGACCGTGACCTTAAGCGGGCAGTCAACGACGCAAAAAAAGCTATCGACAACTTGAACAAATATCTACGCAAATAAGCCAAGCTCGAGCTGTCAATTGATGGTATAATTTACCAACAAACTTAGTGCTAAGACTCGAGGGGTAAATAGTGCCAAAATCAGCGCTTACAGCAAGCGACTATGTGCATTTGCACAATCACACTCAGTACAGCCTTTTAGACGGCCTGACTAAGGTGCCAGAGCTTGCGCGCTACGTCAAAAAAAATGGCATGGAGGCAGTTGCGATTACTGATCATGGCACCTTAAGCGGTGCTATTGAGTTTTATAAAGAAACAAAGAGTCAGGGCATCAAACCAATAATTGGCCTTGAGGCATACGTTGCTTCAAGAACCCTTTACGACAAGGACCCAGCTAAGGATAAGCAGTACTATCACGTAATACTTCTGGCGATGAATAAACAAGGCTATGAGAATTTAATGGCGTTGTCTACGATCGCTAATCTGGAAGGATTTTATTACAAACCAAGAATAGACAGGGATTTACTTGCGCAGCATAATGAAGGTCTAATTTGTTTAAGCGGATGTGCAAGCGGTGAAATTGGTGATGCACTTAGGCAAGGCCAATATGAACAAGCTCTTAAAATAGCTGATTGGTACAAAGCAGCCTTCGGCGATCGTTACTATTTGGAAATTCAAGATCACGGACACCCACAGCACCCCGGTCATTGGGACGAGCAAAAAATCATTAATGACCAATTAATTAAGATAAGCAAGGAGCTTCAAATACCTTGTGTTGTAACTTGTGATGCACATTATCTGAGACCAGAGGATCAAGAAGCTCATGAAATTTTGCTTTGCGTCCAGACAAACTCCTATTTAAGTGATGAAAAAAGAATGTCGCTTAAAGACTTCGACCTATATGTCAATAAACCGGAAGAAGTAATTAGTAGGTGGGGCGCGGAACACCCCGATTTTATTACCAATACAAAGCAAATCGCTGACAGATGTGATCTCAATATTGAGTTGGGTAAAATATTAATTCCTAAGTTTCCTGTCCCAGGAGGTGAAACAGAAAAGTCGTATCTACAAAAACTTGTATATAGAGGTTTAGCCTGGCGCTACGGCAAGCAAAACGGTAAATCAGTAAGCGAAAAAAAAGCAAGTAAGCTGAGTCTTGCCGAAGCCAAAAAAACTTTGCCGCAAAACGTACTTGAGAGAGCAAATTATGAGCTTAGTGTTATCGAACAGATGAACTTTAACGGATATTTCCTGATAATTGCAGATTTTATTAATTGGGGCAAAAATAATGGCATTGTCTTTGGCCCAGGTCGTGGCAGTGCAGCAGGATCAATTATTTCATACGGTCTAAAAATAACTGAACTTGACCCCTTAGAATATGATTTGCTTTTTGAGAGATTTCTAAACCCTGACCGAATTAGCATGCCTGATGTTGATATAGACATCCAAGATAATCGAAGAAACGAAGTCATTGAGTATTGCGTCAATAAATATGGCAAAGAACGAGTAGCCAATATTGTGACGTTCGGTAAAATGGCCGCCAGAAATGCTGTCAGGGACGTTGCCAGGGTATTGCAGGTTCCCTACGCTGAAGCGGACCGACTTGCAAAAATGATCCCTCCGCCAGTACAAGGCAGGCATATACCACTTGCAACTTCGTTAAAAGATAATGTAGAGCTAAAGCAAGAATATGAGACAAACGATACGGCCAAAAAAGTTTTTGATTTAGCCATTCAGATGGAAGGCACAATTCGATCCCATGGAGTTCACGCTGCAGGAGTAGTGATTGCGCCGGAAGACATAGTATGTTATACGCCACTTGAAATGGCCCAAAAAGGTGTTGTAGCAACTCAATACTCTATGGGGCCAATTGAAGAGCTTGGCCTTTTAAAAATCGACTTCCTGGGCCTGTCCAACCTTGCAACCATAAAAAATGCCTTAAAAATTATCAAAAAAGTGTATGGCAAAGAAATCGATATTAACAGCATCCCGCTGGACGATAAGAAAACTTTTGAGCTGTTCCAAAGAGGCGATACCACCGGAGTTTTCCAGTTTGAATCTGCCGGCATGAAACGCTACCTCAAAGACCTTAAACCAACCGTGTTCGACGATTTGATCGCTATGAATGCTTTATATCGTCCTGGCCCTATGCAGTGGATTGACGATTTCATTCAGCGTAAACATGGTCAAAAAAGGGTAGAGTACCTTCATCCAAAAACAGAGAGTGCACTCAAGAATACCTATGGTGTATTGGTATATCAAGAGCAGGTTATGCAGATTGCTAAGGATCTCTGTGGTTTTACTGGAGGCCAAGCTGATACCCTCCGAAAAGGTGTCGCCAAAAAGAAGCCTGAAGTTTTGGCCGCTCTAAAAAAGGATTTTATCGAAGGCGCGCTCGACAACTCAGACATAAGCAAAAGCAAGATAGAGGAGTTCTGGCGGTCCTTAGAGGCTTTTGCGGCTTACTGTTTCCCAAAAGCTCATAGCTCTTGCTATGCGACAATTGCGTACCAGACCGCTTATCTCAAGGCGAATTATCCAGCAGCTTTCATGTCAGCCGTAATGACCAGCGATTTTGATGACACTGATCGATTAGCTATCGAGATAACCGAGTGTCAGCATATGGGCATTACCGTCTTGCCACCGGATGTGAACGAATCATTTGTTGGTTTCGCAGTAGTGCCGGAAACTGAACATATTCGATTTGGGTTGGCGGCAATCAAAAACGTCGGCACTGCCGCAGTAGAAGAAATTTTGGCAGCTAGAGAGGAGGGTAAATTCACGAGCGTAGAAGACTTTTTGGTTCGCGTTAGTTCTCGTGTTGTAAATCACAAGACTATGGAAAGCTTGATTAAAGCCGGCGCATTTGACTCTCTGGAAGATCGTTACACCCTGTTATTTAACCTAGATTTAATGTTGGCCTACTCCTCAAGACGCCAAAAACAGGCTTCAAGTGGGCAGACCGATATTTTCGGCAGCCTCGAAACCACCGTTGAAGATCAAGCCTTGCTCGAATTTGCTCCTGCTCCACCAGTTACTAATAACCGCGAACAACTAAACTGGGAACGTGAATTACTAGGGCTTTACCTTAGCCAGCACCCTCTGCAATTATTTGAATCAATTTTAGACGAAAAAACAACTCCCCTTAATTCTTTAACGCCAGAGCATGATGGGAGAAATGTGACTATTGGTGGTGCTGTCACTGATTTTAGAGAAATTACTACTCGCAACGGCCAAAAAATGGCTTTTGCAAAGATCGAGGACCGATATGGAGAAATAGAGGCGATATTGTTTCCCAGCAGCTATCAGCAGACCCTTGGGTTATGGGAGAGAGATAGAGTAGTGTTGATCCAGGGTAAGCTCAATGCCAAGGATAAAGAAGGCAATAGTACAACCGAAGTTAAAGTAATGGTAGATGATGCGCGAGAAATTACCGCAGACCAGGCTTCGGCATATCAGGCTACTGGCAAGAAGCCGCGTACGCCTAAGCCTAAAAAAAGCAAGGTGCCTAAGTCTGTCCCTCTGGCAGAAAAAAATCCTAGAGTTTATGTGCGCCTAAGCGACATCAATGATCAAACAACTCTAATTAGTCTCAAACAGACTATTGATAGTAATAAGGGCGAGACCGAAGTGGTATTAGTGTTAGGCGAGGCCGAGCAGCGTCAAGCTATCAAGTTGCCGGGTGGTATAGATCAAGCTTCAGAAGGAATAAATCAGCTGGCAGAATTAGTTGGCAGTGAGAACGTTAAACTCAATTAGCGAATAAATCCGCCTGTCCTGGTCAGAAGTATTCCGGCCGTAATAACTAAGACTATCAAAATATCTAGAATCGGGTGGTGACTAACAAACGATTCTCCCTGGTGGATCATCTTCTTAATTCTGATCCCGTGCCTGACAACAAAAACTGCAATCGCCGCACCGGTTATTGCGGAAATTGCGATAAGTATCCAGCTATTTCCTCCAGTGATTAGTTCAATACGCGAAACTTTTTCGGCAGCTAACTCCAGCTTACTATTACTGCCTTTGACAGCGTTGGCATTATTAACAGTAAAGGTAATATTGGCAGCAGCACCGGCTGGCTGTGCATATTCTGCGACTACTACCGTGGCAGGGCCGTGCTTTTGATAGTCTGGGCTACTTGCCACACCAAAGCCTACCTCTTGATAAGTGCTATTTAAAATATTGTCGCGATGCTCGGGGCTATTCATCCAGCCTCTGACAGTTTCTTTAGCACCCCTAAAACCATAAGCTAGATTTTCGCCAGCCGTTTGGTATTGATAGCCAGAGTCAGTGATAAAGGCCCAGGGAGTTTTACCACTCGGTGTATTATGTGACCAATAATCCTCACTCACCATATTCTCGGCTTTTGCCTGTGCGGCTTTGGACAGCTGGTTATTTATGGTCAAGCTAACCAGATTATGCTTGTTACGCTCCTTATTTGTTTGCTCTAGCAAAGTCTGGTAACTGAAATCAGCTTTTGATCCAAGGACAGCAGCCTTGGCTGACCAGGCATGGTTTAGATAGAAGCCGATGCCTACAATAAGCAACATAGGAATGTAGGGCCAATATGGATTCAGATAACGCTTAGTCCGCTTGTGGTGGTTTGCGCTCCGTTTAGGGTGAGCAGTTTTTCTTCTTGTTTTTGTTGCTAATGCCATTTTTTATCTTTGTTATCTTGACTACAAATATATCACAGATTCTTAGTTAAGATAAGTCAAATGATACATTGCGATTGCTGCGGCAATTGTGACATTGAAAGATTCTTTTTGGCCTTTCATCGGGATTTCTATGGTTATATCGCATTGCTCTTGCAGCAATGGATCAAGGCCTTCTACTTCGCTGCCTAGGATCAGCGCAATCTTTTTATTCTTCGATGCTTCAGCTAGACTAATTGAGTTTCTGGCTTGTTCAAGCCCCGCAATAATATAATTATCTTGCTTCAGATCAGCTAGTAATTTGTGCAAATCCTGATGGTGCTGGCCGTATGTTTTTTCTGCGCCCAAAGCCGTTTTATTGATTTGGCGAGTTATTCTCAGGCACTCGTGCGGCAATCTGGTGTCGTTTTTTTGCTTGGGATATGGCGAATATCCGGTTAGGTAGACCTGTTCTACGCCTAAGCCATCCGCTGTTCTTAGTAGCGAACCTATATTATGAATACTTCTAATATCATGTGCTATTACAACTAAATTGGACATGCATTAACTATACCCCAGTAACACGTTTATGCTTTATACTGTGACTATATGAGTCAAGATGCCCGTCGTGATGAAGAGCAGGCTACGCAGCGCCGCGCCCGCGTGTTGGGTATGGATTATTACGACACTTGGCACGACACCAATAAGCCGCTTTACCGAGATATATTAACCGTGCCAGAGTTGTATCGTATGCGAGTAGTGCCGCTCAGGGCTGACCCAAATAATGTCTTGTTTGGTATAACAACTACGACTTCCCAATCGACTATTACCGAATTAAAACAGCGATTTTTGGATCAAGTAGTTACAATGGCGATCATATCGGACACAGGATTCAGAGATTATATGCATCTCTATGACCCACCAAAACAAGTCGTTTATCAAGATATATCAACTAACCAAGCTATCAACGACCAAAAAGAAGGTCAGATCTCGGCAATGCTGGAGCAAGTTAAAGCTGACGACATGTTAGCTTATCTGGTATACCAAGCCCACCGGCTTAACGCGTCCGACATTCACCTTGAGACCCAGGTTGATAGCGTCAGGATTAGATTGAGGATTGACGGCGTATTGCATCCAATTGCTCACTTAGATTTTGAAAAATATAGAATCCTGATAGCAGCAATCGCTTCCGCCGGTAATGTATCTTCGTCATCAGATGAGGCCCAGCAGGGACACATTGCCCAGCGCGTGGAAATGGCGGACGGCAAACAAGTCGATGTGAATGTTCGTCTTGAAACGGTCCCAACTATAAACGGAATGGATGTAGTAATGAGGCTGTTTAATATGGACGAGGGCATGTATACGCTTGATGCTCTTGGATTGACAGCGGCAGAAAGAACCGTAGTAGATCAGATTATTACTGAGCCAACTGGTCTAGTGATGATTGTCGGTCCAACGGGCTCAGGCAAGACTACCACACTCTATTCAATGCTGAATTCTCTCAAAAGTGATGAACGCAAAATCATAACAATTGAGGATCCGGTCGAATACCAGTTCCCTGGAATTACTCAAATTTCGGTCCATAGCAGTGAGGGTGGTAATGATGATAGTTTTGCCGATAAACTACGGGCTGTACTTAGGCTAGACCCAGATATTGTGATGGTTGGTGAGATCAGAGACCTGGACACGGCAAAGACCGCGCTGCAAGGCGCGCTGACTGGGCATTTGGTTCTCAGTACCTTTCACGCCAGCTCTGCGGCCGCCGCTTTAACCAGAATAGCTGACATAATCAGTCAAAATCCTCTGTTTATTTCATCAATAAGACTAGTTATGGCTCAAAGATTGCTTCGCAAGCTTGATGATAAAACCAAGCAGCCCTATCAAGCCACACCTGGCGAAATTGCCAAAATACAAGAGGTTATTGGCAGTTTGCCGCCGGATCGCGAGAAACCTGATCTATCTAACCTCCAGTTATTCAAGCCCGGCAAGTCGGAACAAAATCCCTATGGATTTGACGGGCAAATAGCAATTCGCGAGCAATTCACAATGAGTGAGCCCATCAGACATCTTCTCGAGAACCCAAAAATTAAAGTGTCTACACAAGCTATAGAAGATGCTGCTAAACAATCCAATATGCTAACAATGTTGCAGGATGGCATGCTTAAGGTAGTGGCTGGTCAAACAACTTTGGATGAATTGTATCGAGTTGTAGGCTAGTTAAGTCTTGATTTCTCGAGAGAAAACCTGTAGAATAGAGCAAATATGCAAAGTGTAGCTAAAATGATTGGTGACCGCTCCAAAAAAGCGGCAGTAGTTGACGTCAGGTCAGGTGACACTGTGCGTGTACACCAAAAAATTCGCGAAGGCAACAAAGAACGTATTCAGATTTTCCAAGGTTTAGTAATCAAGACCAGCAAAAAAGGTAGCCAAACCAGCCGCATTACTGTCCGCCGAATTTCGAGTGGTATCGGTGTAGAAAAAAGTTTCTTACTCCATAGCCCACTTGTTGTTCAGGTTGAGGTAACTAAGAGGAGTAAGGTGCGCCGAAATTACCTTAGTTATATGCGTCAGCGTACAGGTAAGTCTGCCCGAATGACCGGAGTAGACTTTGATCGCGAAGCCGTAAATGCTATTCATGATGAAGCTGCTGAGGCAGAAGAAGCCAAGCTTCATGAGCAGCGCGCTAAAGAAGCTGCCGAAAAAGCGGCTCAAGCTGAAGCCGAAAAAGCAGCCGAAGAAGCAAAAGTTGCTGCAGCTCTAGCTGCTCGACAAAAGTCAGAATAATAAACCCAGCTAAGTAGTATAATAGCCCTACTAATAACAAGGGCTATTTTTTGATTATTTTAGGTATTGATGAAGTTGGCAGAGGTTGTTGGGCGGGTCCAATGGTCGCCGGTGCTGTTATTTTAGGGGCCAAGATTGATGGATTAAAGGACTCCAAGCAACTTAGTAAAAAAACCCGAACTGTATTGGCCGCTCAAATTCAAGCCTCAGCGACCGCATTTGGGATTGGTTGGGTTTCTGCTGAAGAAATTGATAAAGTCGGTCTGACCGAGGCCAATCGCCTTGCAGTAGTCAGGGCCTTAAAGGAAATTTCCATACCATACGATGAAATAATAATTGACGGCAGTGTTAATTTTTTGTCTGATAATAAGTTGGCTAAGGCTGTAATTAAAGCTGACCAGACTATCCCAGCCGTTAGCGCAGCTAGCATAATAGCCAAAGTTGCCCGGGACGAGTATATGACCTTAATGGATCAGAAATATCCTGGATATCAATTTGCAGACCACGTAGGTTATGGAACTGCCAGCCATAGCCAGGCGCTAGATCGACTTGGAATAAGCCCACTTCACAGATTATCGTTTAAGCCTGTAGCCAAGTTGGCACGGTCATGAATACAACTCAATCTGGGCGCAGAGCAGAAATAGCTGCCTCAAACTACCTAATTATGCGCGGCTTTACTATACTTGAGCGAAATTGGCGCCGACCGACTTGTGAAATCGATATTGTTGCGATGAAGAATGACGTGGTTTATTTTGTTGAGGTTAAGTATCGTGAATCAGACGAACAGGGAGGCGGCCTTGACGCTATTACCAAATCAAAACTTCAGCATATGAAAAGGGCGGCATACACTTGGGTAGAAGAAACAAAATGGCACGGTCAATATTTGCTGTCGGCGATTGAAGTAGGCGGGAAGGATTATCAAATATTAGGCTTCATTGACGAGATACTAATCTAGACAGTTTTAGATGTTTTTAAATATTTCGCAATTTCTGCCTGGTCGCGTTTCTTCCAAGCCGACTGCCACTGAATAGTTTCAATAGCTTGACTAACCGGCCTCTCAAAGGCTGGACTCATATGCTTTTGGAAGAAGCTGCTAAATTCATTTATAAATGACTCGTCGCTATAGTTCCTGCCAGCATATAGCGGCATTCTGAAGAAACTTAAATCTCCGCCAAGATTTTTTTCAAGCCAATTCCAATTTTGTTTAAGCCATTCCCACGTTTGATCCCTAGCAAATCTATTCATAAAGCTATAGGCGATCCAATAAGCTGCATCCTGTAAGCGAACATCTTCGGATGTAATTTTTGCCAAAGCCTGATCAATTAGTTCTGGCTGTTTGAAGCCACAGATTGATGCTGCCAAAGTAACTCTTTCTTCGCTATTGCTACTGTTGTCGTGAATATCTATCATTTTTTTGAAATCAGATACGGATCCATTGCGGGCTACAGTTCCGTAAACTACACCTCTGACATTTGGTTTTATGTCTTCAGGAGAAGTCATTTCCTGAAACTGCCGCGTCGCTTCAGCGACGACATCTCTATTATCGGCCCACGAAGCAAGACCTAGGATGGTCGGACGTAGCAGAATATCAAAATGGTCTTCATCTTTACCTTCTTCCCAGCCAAGTCTTTGTACTTGTTTTAGCGTCAAATCTTTAACGTAAGGCTTGAGCACAACCCGAATTTCGTCACCCATTACTACTCGCAAACTTCCAATCGCCCCGCCGATTATATCCCAAACAACGGTGCTGTTTTCGTTTCGAAAATGCTTAAGTAACTCGAGGCTCGAAGTCGTAGGAACGTAACCTGCCTTTGCGGCCTCGATCGCATCACCTAATAATCCTAATCGATCGAGCTCGTTAACTTCACCTGCATCTATTTGGCTCCCAATAGCTTCTAACAATTTAGGTCCATATACTGCTCGGTAGAAGCTTGTCTGATTATGGTTTAAAATAGTCGGTTTTGCAGGAATGGCTAGTTCTTCTGATTCTATTTCTAGAGTATTTATACCAATATCGTTGGTGGCTTGGAGTGGAATTGGCCAGATTGATTTTTGCTTGTTAGCACTCGGATTAAGGTAAAATCTTTCTTGAGTAAGTTTAAGCTTATTGCCCTCTACTCTACAGTTAACGATCGGATAGCCGCTTTGGCTGGTCCATACTCCCATGAATTTCTTAACGGGCATTTTAGAAACTTCTTCTAAGGCTGTCCACAGGTCAATAGTGTCAGTATTAGAATATGCATGTCTTTTTAGATAAAGTCGCAAACCATCTCTAAAATTATCCGGTCCTAGATATTGGTGCAGCATTAGCAGCACACTAGCACCTTTTTCATAGCTAATTGCGTCGAAAATCGTTCGAATTTCATCCGGATGATTTACTTCGACTTCGATCGGATGAGTATGCTCCAGGGCATCAAGCTTCATAGCCATAGACTGTTCATCAACGATAAACTGCGTCCAGACTTTCCAATCCGGGTATATATGATCAACCGCTAGCCAGCTCATCCAGCTCGCGAAACTTTCGTTAAGCCAGAGATCTGTCCACCACCGCATTGTCACTAGATTGCCGAACCACTGGTGTGTTAGCTCGTGCGAAACCACATTAGCGACATATTGTTTAAGATGAAGGCTGGTATTTTTTGGATCTACCAATAGTGCTTGCTCGCGAAAAGTTATTAGACCCCAGTTCTCCATCGCGCCTGCAGCAAAATCTGGTAGTGCGACAAAGTCACATTTATCTAAAGGATAGGCGATGTCAAAGTAGTCGTTATAGAATTCTAAGGCTTTGACAGCAGTTTCGAGCGCGAATTCAGTGAAATCAATATTATCTGGTGTTGCAAATGTCCTAACTTTTACACCGTCTTGCGTGGTAGCTTCTTTAGATTTCATCTCACCGTATGCAAAAGCTAATAGGTAGGTCGACATTTTTGGCGTGGTTTCAAAAACCGTTGTTCGGATGCCGTTATTCACTGATGATTGTTTAGTCGGAGTATTCGCTAGAACAATATCATTTTTGTCTTCGGCAGTCTGCAGCGTCAAATCAAAAGTTGCTTTAGCTTCCGGTTCATCTATGCACACAAAGGCTTCTCTCGCATGATGACTTTCGAATTGGGTAGCAATAAGCCGTTTATCCTCGCCTTCATGTTTGAAGTAGCAAGGATAAATGCCGCTCATCGGAATAGTGATTTTGCCAGAAAACTCAACTACGACTTCGTATTCTCCTGGAAACAATTTGTCTTTTGTATGTATTCTTAACTCATCAAAAGAGTCCTGCTTGTTAATCCTGCTGATTTCGATTGGGTTGCCGTCTTTAAAGAGTTCTGTCGAGATTATTTTTAATCCTTTTTGGTGCAGGGTCAGTCTTTGGCTTGGCCGACCGGCTTTTTTGCCTGTGATCTTTACACTACCACTAAAAGTTAATTTTTCTCTATCTGGAGCAATCGTCAGTTCGTAATGCTGTGGCTGGAACTGATCAAACAGCCTTGTGACTTTTTTACTCATTACTACTAGTTTAACTCAAGTTTGACTGCAGGATAATAAGAAGATATAATCAATTTATGTTCCGGCCGAAGTGGTCGGATTTTTTAGTTTAAGTATTAGGTGGAAAGAGGAAATTATGGACCTAGACATGAAACAACTAGCGGTTGCGATTAGAGCGATAGCTGAAGAAAAAAACCTACCAGAAGAAACTGTTCAAGAAGTAGTTGAGCAGGCGCTTGCCGCTGCTTACCGACGGGATTATGGTGATCGCGAGCAAGAAATCCGCGTCACCATGAATCTTAATACAGGCGACGTTGACGCTTATATAACTAAAGAAATTGTTGATAAGGTTGAAAATCCAGCATACGAGATCAGTTTAACTGAAGCTCAAGTAAGACGTAAAAATGCCAAAGTAGGCGAGACAATCGAAATCCACGAAACCGCCAAGAAATTCGGTCGTGTTGCCGCCCAGACTGCAAAGCAGGTAGTGCTTCAACGTCTTCGTGAAGCAGAGCGCGAGATTGTGATGACGGAGTACGAAGACAAGATTGGCACTGTTATCAATGCAACTGTTGCACGTGTTGAAGGCAATATTGTCCGCATAGACCTCGGCAAAGCCCAGGGGATCATGCCGCGAAGCGAACAAATCCAAGGCGAGAGATACTACCCTGGCCAACGCCTAAAAGTTTTCTTAAAAGATGTTGAACGCGGTTTCCGTGGACCTCAGCTGGTTGTTTCTAGAGGAAATACTCAATTCATTGAGTGGCTATTTAGGGGCGAAGTTCCCGAAATGGAAAGCGGAGCTGTTGAAATTAAAAACATAGCTCGTGAAGCAGGTGTTAGAAGTAAAATTGCCGTTGCTAGCAATGTCCCGGGAGTTGATCCTGTTGGTACATTCGTTGGTGGCCATGGCACAAGAGTAAATGCTGTGGTTTCAGAAGTCGGTGAGCAAGAAAAAATCGATATCATCGTATGGGCTGACAATCCGGTGGAGTATATTACTCAGGCATTGAGCCCGACCAAGGTAGCAAAAGTCATCATTGATGAGCCCAACAAAAAAGCCAAAGTAGTTGTACCTGAAGATCAGCTAAGCATTGCTATTGGCAAGAGCGGCCAGAATGTTCGATTAGCCAGCAAGCTAACGGGTTACGAGCTTGATATTGAAGCAGAAAAAGCCACAGCTAGTAGCGACGAAGATTCTCATCAGGCCGAGGTTGAAGGAAAAGTTACAACTACTGAGTTGCCCAAACAACCCAAGCTTAAAAAGAAAAATGAGCTTGAAAGTTCCCTGTTAGAAGCGATCGAAGAGCACGGCGACGAAACTTAGTTTCCATAAGCAAATTAGCACTCTTGACGTTAGAGTGCTAAGTGCTAAAATGGAAGTATGATGCCAAATTCACCAGATTTCCAAGAATTTTTAAATCACCTGACAAACAATGCTTTACAGAGTCTTAAGCACGCTGACGCGATTGCTCGAAGTTTTGGAAGTGCCTATGTCGGCACTGAGCATTTATTATTAGGCGTACTAGCCCAAGATGGTAGTATGGGGTCTAAAATACTAGAGGGTGCTGGTGTAACTCTGGACCGAGCTAGAATTGCCTTGAACCTAACTCCTAAAACTATGGTGGTCAATGTCGGCGCCAAGGGGTTAAGTGAAACAGCTAAATTGACTTTAAAAATGGCTTACGACATCGCTCAGGATTATCAGCAGGAATACTGCGGCACGGAACACATCCTCTACAGCATTCTTACTCAAAAAAACGCCAGAGCAACTATTTTACTTAGAGACATGAATATAAATGTCGATGGCATGACAAACGAAATCGAGCAGTTCTTTAATCGCCAACAATATGAGGATAACGGCGATGGAATGACGGGATCGAAGCGCATCAAAAAGGGCAAAAAGACTGCTTTAGACTTTTTTGGCACAGATCTAACTAGTCAGGCTAAGCAAGGCAAGCTAGATCCGGTAGTAGGTCGCGAAAATCAAATTCGTCGAGTCATCACGATTCTTAATCGTCGGAATAAAAATAATCCTGTCTTAATTGGCGAACCTGGCGTTGGCAAAACTGCTATCGTGGAAGGTTTGGCTCAGAGAATAATTGCTGAAGATGTTCCAGACAGCTTGATAGATAAGCGCATAGTTGTGCTTGATCTTGCGGGCATGATCGCTGGAACGAAGTATCGCGGCGAGTTCGAAGAGCGACTCAAAAAAGTAATCTCAGAACTCGAAAAGGATAGTAAAACTATCGTATTTATTGATGAACTTCATTTGATCGTAGGTGCTGGCGCTGCTGAAGGGGCAATGGATGCCGGCAATATCCTTAAACCAGCCCTTGCTCGCGGCAAAATCCAACTGATTGGCGCCACTACAACTTCTGAGTACACTAAGCATATTGAAAAAGATGCTGCGCTCGAGCGACGTTTCCAGCCGATACAAGTGCCAGAAGCCACTCCAAGCGAAACCTTGGCCATTCTTAAAGGCTTGCGTAAACATTACGAAAATTTCCATGGCGTAACAATGAGCGATGAGGTCTTAGAAGATGCCGTAAATCTTTCGAAGCGCTACGTAATGGATCGCTTTATGCCTGATAAAGCTATTGATCTGATTGATGAAACCGCCGCACATTTAAGGGTAGATAAGGCAAAGACTAGTCCAGAAATCAGGTCACTCCAAAAAGAACTCAAGTTAATAAATGCCCAGATAGAAGAAGCGGTCGATGCAGAAGATTACGAGCGAGCGGCTCGGGCTAAAACAAGAGCATCGCAGATTAATGATGAACTTAAAAAACTCCACGCAACTACCAAGCAAGCTAAAAAGTTTGCGATGACAAGTGATGATCTGGCTGATGTTGTAGCCAGGATGACAGGAGTCCCAGTTAAAAAAGTCATCCGTAGCGAGGCCAAGTATCTGATTAACCTTGAAAAAAACATCGGTAAGTACGTTATTGGCCAGCAAGAAGCAGTTGAGGCTGTTTCTAGGGCTATTAGGAGGAATCGAAGTGGTGTCGGTAGCGAATCTAGGCCAATTGGCTCATTTATATTCTTAGGCCCAACTGGCGTAGGTAAAACTGAGTTGGCTCGAGTGCTGGCAAGAGAATTTTTCGGTAGCGAAAGCGCGCTCGTCAAGATTGACATGAGCGAATTCGGCGAGCATCATAATGTTTCTCGATTAGTCGGTGCGCCGGCGGGTTATGTGGGATACGATGAAGGCGGCCAATTAACCGATAAAATTCGAAGACAGCCCTATAGTCTAGTGTTGTTTGATGAGATCGAAAAAGCTCATCCAGATGTATTCAATATGCTGCTGCAAATGCTTGAAGACGGCTATTTGACTGACGCAAAAGGTCGACGCGTTGATTTCACGAACACCATAGTCATTATGACGAGCAATGTTGGTGCTGGTAAGTTGCAAAAAGAAGCAAATCTTGGGTTTCATGCTACTAAATTGTCTGAGCTTAAAGATCTGGACGAACTTCATGAGCAAAACACTAGCAGAGTTAAGGACGAACTTAAAAAAATGATGCGGCCAGAACTGCTTAACAGAATTGATAAGGTAATCGTATTTAGAGCGCTAACTAAAAAAGATATTTACAAAATAATTGACTTGCAAATTGATGAATTAAAAGCTCGCTTGCAGAAAAAGGGTATTGGGCTGGAATTGAGCAAAGGAGCAAAGGAATATTTACTCGAACATGGTTATGATGCTCATAATGGCGTAAGGCCTCTTAGACGCGTAATTCAGGACACAATTGAAGATCATCTCGCTTTAGAATTGTTAGACGAAAACTACATAAAAGGTGATATTATTCAGGTGGCCTCCAAAAAAGGCGCACTTGACTATGCCACTATCAGCGAATAAAAACCAAACAGCAAAATCAAACCGCTTTGGTAGCTTATTAATTATTGGCTTGTGGCTACTGGCTGTCTTGATAATTATCTATAACAGACAATCAATTGTAGATTGGTATAAGCTAAGCAACTACAAAGCCCCAGCACAAGTCCAAAAGATTGCCGAGGAAACATCCATGACGGATTACGGCAAAAAAGTTTTTTATGTAAATCACCCAGCTGTCCAAGATAAGGCTGAGTTTAATCACAATTGTCCTAATAATGGCGGCGAGCGTACGAATATCCTCGGTTGTTACCACGGCAACCAGAGTGGTATTTTTGTATATAACGTTAGTGACCAACGTTTGGATGGCGTAATACAGGTGACTGCTGCACACGAGATGCTACACGCAGCCTACGACCGCCTCAGCCAGGCGCAGAAGGATAAAGTCAATGCTATGCTTGAATACTACTACAAGAATTCTCTGACTGACTCACGCATCAAGAAGACTATCGACCTTTACAAACAATCTGAACCGAATGATGTGGTAAACGAGATGCACTCTATTTTTGGGACAGAAATTTCAAATCTACCCCCCGCTTTAGAGAATTATTACAAGAAATATTTTATTAACCGGGGGGCAATAGCTGGTCTATCTAATAAATATCAGTCCGTTTTTACTTCACAAAAAGCTCAGGTTGACGCTGCTGATGCCAGGCTTGACCAATTTAAACAGAGAATTGATGGATTAGAAAGTGATTTGCGGGCCCAAGAAGAAATCCTAGCTAATATGCAGCAGACCTTGAATCGTCTACATCGGGCTGGTAGCGTGGATCAGTTTAATGCCATGGTGCCGGTGTATAATTCAAAAGTTAATGCTTTTAACGATGAAGTCGACACTTATCAATCATTAATCGCACAATACAACCAGTTACTTGAGCAGCGCAATTCAATTGCAGTTGTTTTGAACCAGCTCAACAATGAATTAAGCAGCCAGATATCTCAATTTAATAATTAATTAATCTGGCAATGATAGAATAGAGCTAAAGAGGGTTTAGTTGGCTAAAAAGGCATTATCCAAGTACGTATGTAGTAATTGCGGCGCAGAAAGTATAAGTTATACTGGCCGTTGCTGGCAGTGTGGTGAATGGAATAGCCTGCAAGAGCAGCTCCAGCCAGAGGCGGTCAATGGAGCTATCAAAAGTGGCACAATACTAAAAGTCAGCTCCTTGAAACAGAGTGTTAGTAAAAACGTTGAGCGCCTTGATACGGGGATAGATGAGTTAAATTTGGTGCTCGGGGGTGGGTTAGTTAGAGGGAGTGTGAACTTACTAGCCGGTCAGCCTGGAATTGGCAAAAGTACGCTATTAATGCAAGTATCAAGCAACATTTCTAAGAAGAGCAAAGTACTTTATGTGAGTGGCGAAGAGTCTATACATCAGGTCGGTATGCGAGCTCAGCGCTTGGGAGTTACTAAAGGGGAGTTAGAGTTGGTAAATTCAAATTCGGCAGATGATGTGGCGGCAACAATATCGCAAGGCAACTACGACCTGGTAATTGTAGACTCAATTCAAACCATAGCCTGCGCAGGAATAAGTTCCAACGCCGGCAGCACCTCGCAAATTACAAATTCAACATTGTTGGTAACCAAGGCAGCAAAACATACAAATACTAGCGTTATTTTAGTAGGGCACGTAACAAAAGAAGGCTCAATTGCTGGCCCCAAAATTCTCGAGCATTCGGTTGATGTCGTATTGAACCTTGAGGGCGATCGCTACGGTGGATTTAAGGTCCTAAGGGCAGCAAAAAATCGATATGGATCAACAGAAGAAGCGGGAATTTTTGAAATGGCAGATAAAGGCCTGGCTGTTGTAAGTAATCCTTCTGCGGCCCTTTTGGCTGAAAGACAGATAACGGACGGTTCGATTGTTTTTGCGGCCTTGGAGGGCAATCGGCCAGTTCTGGTAGAAATACAGGCGCTAGTCAACAAAACCAGTTTTGGCTATCCTAAGCGCGCTTCAAGTGGCTTTGATCTGAATCGTTTGAATCTTCTGGCTGCGATGCTTGAACGCAGAACCAAGCTTAACCTATCGGATTTTGATATTTATATCAATGTAGTTGGTGGCATTAGCATTAAGGAGCCGGCAGCAGATTTGGCAGTCGCTATGGCTATAGCTTCTGCCGCGAAGGGCTTCAGTCTCAAGCAAGATTCAGTAGTTTTTGGTGAAATTGGCTTATCCGGTGAAGTGCGACATGTCCCGCAGATCCAAAAAAGGATTGTCGAAGCCAACAAAATGGGCTTTAGCAGTGCAATTGGGCCAGTTAATGCTAAGGCTAAAATCTCAAACTATCATCCGGTAGCAAATGTACGCGATGCAATGAATAAGTATCTCGACAAAAATTAGTTTGTAACCGTATTTGATTGGCTGCCACTACTGTCACGAATATATATGCGATTCACTCCTGGGGCGAGGCCAAAGACTGTACAGTCATTGCCGCTGACATTTTGACAGTTAGACGGACTGTCGTTTAAGTACGCCGTGAACGGGCCATTTCCGCCTGTCCATTGTATGTAGGCGCTAGATGGTGTTGAGCCGCTCAAATTCAACGTAATTGGACTTGTTGAGGTGTAGTTAAGGGTCGTACTGTCGCTCCCTTGATAGAGCACACTGTCGGTTACGCTGGCCGTTAAGGTCCCACTACCATTGCTTGTTGGGTTATAGGTAAATGAAACAGTTGTTGGCGAGTCTTTTACGCGTTCTGTATGTATCGTCTGGCCATTTAGCGTAAAAGTGATAGTGCCGGGGAATTGGGCATATTGTGGGTCGTAAAGTGGATGAGTGCCTTGGGTAACGGTTGCCGTTATGGTACAGCTGCGATCACAATTGCCTGGAGCGGTTAGTGAAACAGTCGGCGGGCTATCGTTACAATTATGGACATCGTCCGTTGCCGCAGAAGTGTTGCTGCTTGTAGAGCTGCTTGATGTTGAACCAACAGAAGTTTTTCCGCCGTTAAAGATGTCGACATTCCATGATGAAGCGGAGCCACCGTAAACACTATCTTTGGCGAGAGCCGGGGTACAACTAGTCGCAACTTTATTCGAAACTTTGTCTAGAATTTGCGTGGTTTTCTTCACATTACTGCTGCCACCGACATACCAGCCTGGGAACAGGTCGTTAGCTGGACTTGGTTCTCGGCTACCAAAGCCTATATGGTTTCTTACGATAAATGCTGATCCAGTCTTGATTGTCTTAGGTTGTACCCAATTTGTTGGTTTGAGATTGGTGTGTGAATATTCCATCATGCCGCGTGTAATTGGTTCGGTTAGGTTTTCCATGGAGCTACGCAGATTGACGCGGCGGGTATGGTGACCGACCCAAGACACAACTGCATATCGAGGGGACCAGCTGGCCATCAAACCATCATAGCCATCGTTGGTCGTACCGGTCTTAATCGCAAAATTCCAACCATTGAAGCGATGGTATTTATAGCCCCCAGATCTTAGTGGGGTACAGTTTGTTTCTGTACAGCTACCAGGTAGATAACTTGCATTAGGATCGGCTGCCATATTGTTTACAATGTAGGCCGCATCAGGCTTAATGATTTGCTTTGCTTTTGGCTGTTTCCATTGATAAAAAGCTTTGCCGGCGCCGTCAGTGATCTTGAGGATATAGGTTCTAGGAATGGCTTGACCTAGTCTTCCAAGTGAAGCTATTCCATTTACGTGGTCATCAAGATGTAGGTAAGCACCGTCACCGATGGCAGACGAGCCGTAACACTGTGTCTCATCTTTATAGCCGGCGGTATTGACATCAACACCTGCCTGGAAGCATTTGTAAGCACTCTCTTTGCGGGCATTGTAATATTTGTTGTCCATTAGACCGGACGCAGTTGAAATCGTCTTCTTAATTGAGTTTACTTTGCCGGGACTTTTATCGTTTGGAACTGAAGATAGCATCGCTTTTACGGCCGGGACGTTTCTTGATCCGCCTAATGCATAGCGAAGTGTAATTGGGCCTGGATATTTAAAGTCATAATCCCATAGACAGTTACCGCCGTCTTTAGGTCGCTGCTTGTTTGTGCAAGGATAGCCGGGAATGGTTCCTTGAGTGTCATAAAGCACAGAACCGGCGCCAACATTATTGTTGTTATTTATCAGCGTTGCATAATCATATGGTTTAAAACTCGATCCTGGCGGTATCAGAATCCCTGCAGCATAGTTATTCTGGCCATGATCGGGATCATTGAAATCAACGCCACCAACTAAAGAAACGATTTGTCCGGTTTGGACGTCTTCGGTCACAACAGCCTCCTCGTCTGCGCCATATCGCTTTACATTTGATAGGTTACTTGCGACAAGTTGCTCGGCTTTATTTTGTTTATCCAGATCAAGAGTGGTCACAACTTTCCAGCCGCCTCTCTGAACAGTTGTAGCGCCATAGGTTTGGTTTAGTTCTTGTTTTGCTGCTAATACAAAATAAGGTGCCTTGATTCCTGCATACTTTGGCTCTTGTTGATTGATGGTCGCAAGTACATCAACTTTTTTTGCATCATCGGCTTGTTTTTCGGTTATATAACCCTGATTGACCATTTGGTCCAGGATATAGTGCTGTCTAGCCAAAAGTGCTGTTGGGTTAAATGTGTCGACGGTAACCGCCTCATTGAATTTGCTACTTGCGTATGGCGAGTAGTAACTTGGCGCTTGTGGAATGGCTGCCAACATGGTTGATTCTGCCAGAGTAAGATCCTTTGCAGACTTCTTAAAATAATCTCGTGCAGCACTTTCCACCCCATATTGCTGGCCTCCGTAAGGGGCTATATTCAAATATCCGGTTAGCACGTCATCTTTGGAGTATTCACGTTCAAGTTCAACTGCTAATATAAGCTCTTTTACTTTACGGGTGACTGTTCGGTTTTCGGTCCAGTTCTGGTTAAGTTTTACTAGCTGCTGGGTAATTGTTGAACCGCCCTGGACCGCACCGCCAGCGCCTGTAACGTCATGAACGGCGGCTCGCATAATGCCTCGAACATCGAAAGCGCCATGCTTAAAGAAGTCTTTATCCTCGATAGCAACAGTAGCTTCCTTCATATAAGGCGAAATTGCTTTGCCGTCTACAGGTATGCGTTTCACACTGTTGTAATCATTAAAAAGTACAACCGAGCCAGTACGGTCATAATAGGTGATATTTCCACCTAATGAGTCGCCAGATAAATCTTTAATCTTGGGCAAATCTTTGCGGAAATAAGCGAACATGCCGATAGACAAGAAGAAACCAAGTACTATTGCTATGCCGACAATTTTAAGCGCCATGATGCCGCCTTCGCGGCTAAACCAGTAATGATAAACACGCTTAGGGTGCAACCGATAAAAGAAGCGCTTAACTGGTTCTTTAGGTAAGGTACTCAAATACGCTGCTTTGTCGGCAGCTCGAGCGGCTTTGGCGGATTTTGCCCGGTCACCAATAGAGCGGTTAACCTTAATAGTGTTGCCGCTTTTTGTTGTGACGGTGTTTCTCGACCGACGGCTGCGTCCGTTAGTGCTCATATAATCTTGATGTCTCTCCGTGTTCGAATCTGCTGATATTATAGCAAATTTCTGGAATTAAAAGGCCTTTTAGCTTAAGTTGTTTCTCAGGATATACAGCCTTCAAATAAGCTACTAATAAGGTATACTATTAGCGAATATAACAATAATGAATCTATCTGAAGAATTAACTTGGCGCGGGCTTGTCAACCAGACAACTTATAAAGATCTGTCTGTTTTGGATTCTCCTGGAATTAAATTTTATTGGGGGGTTGATCCAAGCGCTGATTCAATGACAATTGGTAATTTGGCTGCCGCAATGATGGTTAAAACATTTATTAAACATGGGCACAAAGCCGTTTTGTTGGTAGGCGGAGCAACCGGTTTGATAGGTGATCCCGACGGTAAGGCTACAGAACGCGACCTAAAAAGTTTTGAAGAAATCAATAATAATAAGCAAGCAATTGCCGAGCAATACAACAAAATCTTCAATGGCTTGGATTTTGAAACTGTCGATAACTATGACTGGTTTAGCCAAATTGGCTTCATTGAATTTCTGCGTGAAGTCGGTAAACACGTACCTATGAGACAAATGATGGGCCGAGAGTTTGTTCAGGCTAGACTCAGCGAAGATGGTGCAGGGATTAGTTACGCCGAATTTAGCTATGTCTTAATACAGGCGTATGACTTTTTGAGATTAAATGAAGATAAGCAGGTTAGCTTGCAGGTATGCGGGTCTGATCAATGGGGAAATAGTATTGCCGGCGTAGATCTGATTAGGCGTAAAACCGGACGTGAAGCTAACGTATACTCCGTGCCTCTTATTGTTAACAAGGCCACCGGGCAGAAATTTGGCAAAAGTGAGGCCGGTGCGATCTGGTTAGATCCAAAGAAAACATCACCAACAGAATTTTATCAATTTTGGATTAATTGCGATGACCAAGGAGTAGAGGATTATCTCAAAGTTTTTACAGAATTGGATAAAACTGAGATCGAACAGATTATTCGTGAGCATCAGGAGAATCCGGGTGCGAGGCAGGCGCAGACTCGCTTAGCTGAGGAAGTAACTCGGCTAATCCATGGTGATAATGAGATGTCGGTTGCTCGAGACTTAACCGACTATCTAACGTTAAAAAAACCCATCGAAGAGGCAGTAACTATTCTCGATCATATACGTGATGAATTGCCGTCAACAGAATCAAGTTCGCATGGTTCTATTATTGAAGCACTTGTACGCACTGGTCTGGCTAGCTCAAATACGGATGCTCGCCGACTTGTTCAAAATAATGCAATATCTATCAACGGGCAAAAAATAGATCGTGATATGTTCGAAGCAGAAGATTTTAAGAACGGCTTACTATTACTACGTCGTGGTAAGGCGTATAAAGACAGCGCCTTGATAGTGCTTGGCGAATAGTTGCATTTTAGGTTAGTATTGTTGGCATGACTAAAGCGAAAACATCTGTTAACAAATCCAAGAAAAGGGCCGACCAATATAATGACCCGAATCATAACTACCTAAAGTATTGGGATGGTCGAGAGTACGAACATCAGGCAGAAGAAATTGCCATAAAAAAACTACTTAAAGGCAAGCACTTTAAGCACGCAGTTGATATCGGGGGAGGCTACGGCAGACTTTGTGTATTCCTTGAGAACTACGCCGATAAAGTTACCTTGGCTGAGCCAAGTCAACAACAACTGGACATTGCAAAAGATTTCCTCAAAGATCATCCAGAAATCGACCGTAAACTCATGCAAGCGGACGATTTGAAGTTTAAAGATGGCGAAGTAGATCTGTTTACCATGATTAGAGTCATGCACCACCTCCCGGATCCTTCGGCAGAGTTTGGTGAGATTGCGAGATCGCTCAAAACTGGTGGTTATGCAGTGATTGAAGTGGCAAATTATGCCCATATCCAGAACAGGATCAAACATTATGCAAAGTTAAAATCATTACCCAAACACCCAGTAGACATCCGATCAGCCAAGAATAAGACTGATGAAGAAATAGCTTTTGTTAACCACAATCCGCGAACTGTCATTGCTCAGCTTGCTCAGGCCGGATTAAACGTTGAGAAAACGCTTTCTGTTTCCAATCTTAGGAGTGTGCGATTAAAGAAGATTCTGCCTCGTGAAATAATGCTTGGTGCAGAAAAAGTAGCCCAGGGCCCACTGGCTTTAGTTTATTTTGGCCCAAGCATTTTCTTTTTAGTCAAAAAAACTGACTAGTATACTGTTAGCATGGATTTAGATTGTCCGATTACGGATGTTAAAGGCGTTGGAAGTCAGGTCGCGGCTAAATTGTCAGTCTTAGGCATTAGCACAGTTGGCGAACTACTGGATTTTTATCCAAGGCGCTATGATGACTATTCAAACTTAATTACAATATCTCAACTCCAGCCCGGACAAACTAGCATAAAAGCAAAGATTACTAACTCTAGCGGCAGGTATAGCCGCCGGGGCTTGCACATAACTGAGGCTGTCGCCAGCGATGATACAGGTAGCGTCAGGCTGGTCTGGTTCAATCAACCTTACCGTGCAAACTCGATTCGGCAAGGGGAGGAATATTTCATATCTGGGAATTACGAGCTCTCGCGTCAGCGTTTCGCACTCATGAATCCCAGTATTGAGCTTGCCGGGGATATAGCAGTAAATACGGCTCGAATTTTAGCAATATATAGAGAGACCAAAGGTCTTACTTCAAGACAGATTCGTAAAATTGTTGCTGAAGTGATCAATTCAAGGCCGCATATCGAGGAAAGTTTGCCTAGTTGGCTGGTTGGGGGACAAAAGCTTATAAGCCGACAAGCAGCAATTGAGTCGTTGCATCGCCCTGACACAATCGACGAATTGACTAATGCACGCTATCGTTTAGGTTTTGAGGAAGTTTTTTATTTAACCCTTGCTAGCCTACTAAATAAGCTGGCAAACCAAGCAAACACTGCTCCAAGCATTATGTTTAATCAGAAGTTGGCTCAGAAGTTTGTAAAAACGTTACCATTCAAATTGACAGATGCACAGCGTAAAGCAGTCTGGCAGATATATTTGGACATTGCTAAAGAGCAACCTATGAATCGTTTGATAGAAGGAGATGTTGGTTCGGGTAAAACTGTGGTTGCGGCAATGGCGGCATTAATGGCCTTGGATCAGGGTTTCCAAGTAGCATTAATGGCGCCCACAGAATTATTGGCACGACAGCACGCTAATACAATTTTTGATTTACTAAAAACTTTGGGGCTTGAAGATAGAGCTGTGCTATTGGTGGGTAGTATGACTGCAAAACAAAAAAACACTGCCCACCGGGCAATTGCAGACGGCCGAGCCGGATTTATCATTGGAACCCATGCACTGATACAGGATAAGGTGGATATGCACAATCTGGCCCTAATAATTATTGACGAACAACATCGTTTTGGGGTCGAGCAGCGCAAAACTTTGATGAAAAAAGCTGGCCATATGCCCCACGTACTGAGCCTAACAGCTACGCCGATTCCACGTTCCTTAGCACTAACTCTATACGGCGAACTGGATATTTCAGTTTTGGATCAGAAGCCAACCGGCCGTAAGGCTATCGAGACAAGATTGGTTTCATTAAACGAAAGGCAAAAAATTTATCAGCAAATAGATAAATTCATTGATTCCGGCCGTCAGGTTTACGTCGTCTGTCCACTGATCAATGCTTCAGATTCGTTAGGCGCAAGATCGGTAGATGAGGTCTATAAGGAGCTTTCTAACAAAATATATCCAAACAGGCGTATAGGTTTGCTTCATGGGCAGTTGCCTGCGGATCAAAAAAATCAAATAATGTCCGACTTTATTAATCGTAAAATCGATATTCTAGTATCAACAACTGTGATTGAAGTAGGGGTTGATGTGCCAAATGCTAGCGTAATGTTGATAGAAAGTAGTGAGCGATTTGGCTTAGCGCAACTGCACCAGCTCAGAGGGCGAGTTGGCAGAGGCCAGCACCAAAGCCACTGTTATTTATTTACCGACGATGATGCTGCCCCAAGTAAGCGCTTGCGAGCGCTTGAATCATCAAATGATGGTTTTAAGTTGGCCGAGCTCGATCTCGAGATAAGAGGCCCAGGTGCTATCTATGGCTCTATGCAGCATGGTCAGCTTGATCTTCGTATAGCTAAGCTGAGCGACAGTAAACTAATTGCCGCAGCCCGAAATGCCGCCCAGGAATTTATCGATCGCGAAGAGAAATTGGTAAAATACAAGGAATTGCACAAAATTATTTTAAAACTCCAAGCAGTAACGAATCTTAACTAATGTACGCAATACTTTTCCATGCTCATCAGAAGCTTGATACGGTTGCTAGGCGCCATTTGGGAAAAATTTTGCCAGATAATAGCTACTTTCCTAATATCAAACAAATACTATATTTTGAAGGTAAAAACGGACCAGATAGCGCCAAATACAAAAAACAAAAGAAGGGCGGGGAGCAGCCTTGGCATTTCATCAATCCGTATGACCCTCGCGATACTAATCTGCACAAAGAAATCCAATATCACTACGATAGCCTTGTCACAGCCTTAAAACACAATGACGAAACCAAGGCCAGCTTCCAAGCGGCCTGGTTGGCCCATGCCATAGTTGACGGATTAACTCCGGCACATCATTATCCTTATGAAGAAGAACTTTCAAGGTTGAGAGGCGGAGAAGGTCGAAATACGCGCAAGGGGTTAGCTGGACGAGTGATAATTAAAGGCAATACCATGAGAGAATCTGCTTTAGCGAGCGTCAAACTGGTCGGACCTAGAGGACTGCTGACAAATCACATGATGTTTGAAGCAGGAGCCTACGCAATCATTGCGCCTCTAAGATTGCCAAAAGCCAAACCAACCCAGGAAGAACTTAAACAAGCCCAAAAATTTGGTGTCGTTGAGGTATTTAAAAGTGTCGCTCGAGAAATCGCTGATCAGGGTCTGTACCATCGTTTCTTAGCCGGCGGCTGGACGTTGAGTCTGAATCAGGCTGTTCGTAACCAGCTCGCACCGCAAATGGCTAAAACAATAACCATCGTTTGGTATCTGGCCGCGTTAGAGTCTGGAGCAGCAAAAGCATGAGAGTCATTTCAGGGCAACTTGGCGGTCTAAACTTCGATAGTCCACATGGACATCGCACTCATCCAATGAGTGAAAAAATGAGGGGGGCTATTTTTAGCGCTCTTGGCGATATCGAAGGGCTAAGCGTACTTGATGTATATGCGGGAAGCGGTGCTTTAGCAATTGAAGCCCTGAGTCGGGGCGCAGATCATGCTATTGCAATTGATTCGGACAAAAAAGCGGCTATGACAATAATGCTAAATGCAAAAAAATTAAGTTTAGCTACTAGGCTAAAAGTTACTCAGGCGCATTTCTCAAGTTGGTCATCACGTAATAGCCTTCTCAGGTTTGATTTAGTTCTGGCAGACCCGCCCTACGACGCCATTTCTGCAGCTGAAATCGCGCGCCTTCCATTACATCTGGATGACCAGGGAATTCTGGTTCTGTCTTGGCCAGGCAAAAGCGAGCAGCCGGAATTTACAGGCCTCAAAGTTGTTTCGCAAAAAGAATATGGCGACTCCCAGCTGGTTTTTTACAAAAAAATCGGCTAAAATACTTCGGTAAGTCAACATTTCCATGCGGATGTGGTGGAATTGGTAGACACGCTAGTTTTAGGAACTAGTGCCGCAAGGCGTGAAGGTTCAAGTCCTTTCATCCGCACCAATTATTGATTATGAGTCTTTCAACAAAAACCTATAAGGGGGCCCGGGATTTTTATCCCGAGGATAAAAGCCGACAAAAATTTATGTTTAAAATCTGGCGCGACGTAGTCGAGCGTTATGGCTATGAAGAATATGACGCACCCATCCTTGAGCCGCTCGAAATATACACCGCCAAAACTGGTGAAGAAATTGTCAACGAGCAGACTTATTTATTCGAAGACCGTGGCGGCCGCAAAGTAGTCATCAGACCAGAAATGACACCTACAGTGAGCCGGATGGTTGCTGCAAAAAGGCAGGAACTTGGCTATCCTCTCAGATGGTACAGTATTCCTAACTTATGGCGCTACGAAAGGCCTCAGCGAGGTCGTTTGCGTGAACACTGGCAACTAAATGTTGATGTTTTTGGCATCGAAGGTGTAAGTGCAGAAGTTGAAATGATTTCACTTATTGATGATGTCTTCAAGGCTTTTGGCGCGACCTCTAAGATGTACGAGATTAGGGTGAATGACCGTCGGCTGGTGAACTATATTCTTAAGGAATATCTTAGCCTCAATGACCAAGAGCAACATGATGTTTCAAAGTTAATCGATCGCATGGCCAAATTAGAGAAAAATGATTTTTTGGGTCTGCTTGATCAAAAACTGAGCGACAGATCAAAACGGGCTGGAGTTGCTGAGAAGTTGTTAGGTTTATTGGAGGCTGAAGATCTGGCTGGACTGCCAGAAGAAATATTGAGCAGCGGTAATGCCGATGACCTAAAAGAAATGCTAATCCGGCTGAAAGATGATGGATTAAATAAGGTTGTTTATGACCCCAAGATTATGAGAGGCTTTGATTACTATACTGGGATTGTTTTTGAAGTATTTGACCTAAATCCAGATAATAACCGTTCTATGTTAGGCGGCGGCCGATACGATGGTCTTGTCGGACTCTTCGGAGTTCAACCGGTACCAACCGTTGGTTTTGGCTG
The DNA here is from genome assembly GCA_964647765.1 of uncultured Candidatus Saccharibacteria bacterium. Lineage (GTDB taxonomy): Bacteria > Patescibacteriota > Saccharimonadia > Saccharimonadales > UBA4665 > CAZYJC01. The sequence continues at coordinate 35,227 of CAZYJC010000007.1, forward strand.
GGGTGACGTTACTCTAGAGAATTTTTTGACCAGTAATGGTCTGTTTCCGCAACTAGCGAGTTCCACTGACATATACTTGGCAACGGTTGGAGACGTTGATCCATTTCAGATCGGTCGGCAATTGCGGGCTTTTGGGCTGAATATTGCAGTAGATGACGGTGAGCGTAAGCTTGCCGACAAAATCAAAAACGCAGTTAAAAAACAGATTCCATATATGCTAATCGTGGGTGAAGATGAGCTCAAAACAGGCAAATACGAATTAAAGCAATTAACTTCCAAAGAATCATTAAGGCTCACCCCAAAACAGATAGCTGATAAAATCCTAAGCTGATGACTGCTACAAATCACGCACTTACCGGGGCTGCAATTGGGCTAGTAGTAGGCCAGCCCTGGCTGGCAATTCCGTTAGCTTTTGTATCACATTTCATCTGCGACGCGATACCGCATTTCAAAGTAAACACAAAAAATAACAAACATCTAAAAACTAAGTGGTTTCAAAACTATCTAATCACTGAATTCTTAATCTGTGTCTTGATCGTTGCATTGCTGGCCTATTACCAGCCTTATAACTGGCTACTCGCTGCATTATGTGCGTTTTTTGCTGCCTCACCAGATCTATTTAGCATAAGACAATATCGCCAGTCGCGAACAAATAAAAAATGGCAACCGACCGTTTATGGTAAATTTGCTACCAATATCCAGTGGTTTGAACGTCCAATTGGAGCCGTTGTTGAAGTAGCATGGCTTGTCGCGATGATTATTATCATTGTACCTTTTTTAACCTGACTTCCACGTAAGCTAACCTTCTGGTATGATAGAACCTCATGAAAGTAACAAGAGAGCAAAGTTCAACGACACTTACTAAGCTAACTATTGTTGCCGACCAAAAAATATTGGACGCAACCAAAGCCAAAGCGATCGATCATCTTGGCAAAAACATCAAAGTTCCTGGCTTTAGGCCTGGTAAGGCACCGGCGAATTTGGTTGAAAAGCAACTCGACCCTGCAGCTTATCAAAACGAGTTTCTCGAACACGCTGTTAACGATCTCTTGCTGGCGGCAATAAATAATCAAGAAATTCGTCCAGTCGGTCAGCCCAAGATTGAAATTACCAAGTTCGTGCCTTTTACAGACTTAGCGTTTACTGCTGAAGTTGAAACAATTGGCAAAGTTGTGTTGGCTGATTATAAAAAAATTAAACTAGATCAATCTAAGCCGGTGGTCACAACTGATGAAGTTAAAGAAGTTGTAAATAACCTGCGTAAGCGCGGAGCTACTAAGAATGAGGTAGCTAGGGCGGCAAAAATTGGCGATGAAGTCATAATCGATTTTAGAGGTTCTGATGCTAAAACTAACGATCCGATAGATGGAACTGACGGATCAGAATATCCTTTAACTCTAGGTAGTAAAAGCTTTATTCCTGGATTTGAAGAAGAATTAGCCGGTCTTAAAGCAGGTGAATCAAAAACATTCGGAATTACCTTCCCCAAAGACTATGGCGTAAAAACGCTTCAAAATAAAAAGGTTAATTTTACGGTTGATGTTAAGCAGGTTAACGAATTAGTTGAAGCGAAACTCGATGATGCTTTTGCTTCGAGTGTCGGTCCGTTTAAGACTGTTCAAGAACTCAAGGAAGATATCAAAAAACAGCTACTAGCGGAGAAGCAGCAAGAAGAAAACCGAGATTTTGATAATCGCATGATGGAGGCAATCGCTGCCAAAAGCACCGTTGACGTGCCTAAATCGCTCGTTGAGGAAGAAATCGACCGCATGGAGGAGGAAGAAAAACGTAATCTCGTCTATCGTGGGCAAACCTGGCAAGATCATCTTGATGAAGAAGGCGTTAGCGCAGAAGAGCACCGAGAGCGCCAGCGTGAAACCGCTGCATTGAGAGTCAAATCGGGAATAATACTTGGCGAAATTGCTGAAAAAGAAGACATACAAGTTACTCCAGAAGAACTGGAAATCCGGGTAATGTTGCTCAAAAACCAATATAGCGACGAAGCTACCTTGTCAGAACTAGATAAACCTGAGAGTCGTCGCGACCTGACTTCCAGGCTCTTAACTGAAAAAACACTCGATAAACTAAGATCGTACGTCACTAAGAAATAGCCACGGCGTCAGACCAGGGTGCATATTTTCTGGTAAATAATGCCCCTCTTGGACTCGCAGTGTCGTCATGCCCGGGTTCGATGTTGTCTAATAGGTTTTTTACACCAAAAAACGGACCAGTTGCGAAGCATATCGCGTCAGTCCTCTCGATAATTGCCCTAGCTGCTGCTATTCCCCTGAAATCTATATCATCAGGTACACCATAAGGTGAAGTTGTAAGTATCGGTGCATGATCGGTTATCGGTAGTTTTTGTATTTGAGGTAAATGATATTCGTTTCTTCCCCGTAGATGAAGGACTGCATTAGTCAGGTTCAACATTGTGACTGTCGCGCCGTAAAACCTAAGACATTCTCCAAGGTATGTCATATCATCTACAGAAGCTAAATCCGCTCGCCAAGGGATAATAGCCTTCTTTTGAGCAAGAGACTTTGATAATTGGTATGCCTCATCATTTACTAGAGGGTGTTTTAGTCCGATATCGCGCCATTGCATTGCTTGGTCAGATAATGTTATATCGCCTTTTATTCGCGAGTAGACTGTTGTTACGTCTGATACATCGTCATCAAGCGAAGCTGCCAGGTCAGAAAACCAATCATTCATGTTTCCGGAGTTGATAATAGCCCTGACGTAATTTCGCATAAAACTCGTCATATCTGGGTTTACATCGAGCAAAATGATGGTTTCTTCCGGAATAAGCGGCAAGGCAGCTAATAATGCGCCCTCTCCAACAATTACCGCCACCCGATGTTTAGCTTCTTGATATTCTGAAGTCGCAGTTCTAGGTAAAATCTGTTGATATGGAGTTGCTAGCTCATCGTTCGCAAATGGAAAAACGGGTAGATTTCGGTATCTATCGTAAGAGCTGATGTCTGGCGAATCATCATAAAGCTCGTGGAGAGGAGTGTCCGTAACAGGGAGGTTCTTGGCCGCCTCTGTTAGTGGAATTGATTGACTACTTCTTTCGATAATACCTAGATCTAGCTCGGACATTAAAATATTATAACACAAATAGCATCAAAAGTCGACAGACAATACATTAATTAGCACTCTAGCTTGACGAGTGCCAATATATTGCTATACTGGGATTATGAGCGTATTAATCCCAACTGTTATCGAGAATGAAGGTCGCTATGAGCGAGCTTATGATATCTACTCTCGATTATTAAAAGACCGCATTATTTTTCTAGGCAGCGACGTTAACGAGGCTAGCGCCAATATAGTTGTGGCCCAGCTGCTGTTTCTTCAATCCGAAGATCCAAAAAAGGACATTTATTTTTACATTAATAGTCCCGGGGGCAGTGTTTATGATGCGCTAGCGATATACGACACGATGAAATATGTCAGCAATGATATCCAAACGGTTGGTATCGGCGTACAAGCGTCGGCGGCGGCTTTTCTACTAAGTAGCGGCACAAAGGGCAAGAGATTTTTATTGCCACATTCTACTGTTATGATCCACCAGCCTTCATCTGGTACACGCGGTAAGGTTACTGATCAAGAAATCGACCTTAAAGAAAGCCTACGTATTAAGGAGTTACTTGAGCAAATTATGGCCAAAAATACTGGCCAGAAGCCTTCGAAAATTCATGAAGACATGGAGCGTGACAAATGGCTGGACGCTGAACAAGCTAAGGCTTATGGCATTGTCGATGCAGTCATCAAAACTCCTCCCAAAGCCTCTTAAATTTGACAGTATGAAAACCTGCTGCTAACCTAGTTTTTATGTCTATGCGTGTGAGCTACAGCCAATTTTGGTTTACCGGCACTAAATGTGGCGGTTTGCTCGAGTTGCATGCATAAATAATCAACAAAGCAAGAACCAAACCGCCGAACTGGGCGGTTTTTTAATATGAGAGGAATAAGGATAAGAACAAAATGGTAACTGAAGCAGGATCTAGACCAGGCACGCCAATGATTGAATTAGCCGGTGAGATATCGGAAGTGTTGATGGGCGTTGAGGAAGCGGCAGCGAAATTCTACGCCGCCCATAACATAGGTGTAGGAACACAGGTCGAAGAAATTCTAGGTTATCCGATGGCGCCTTCACCACCTGAAGAGGGCCTAGTAGATACTCGAGTAGAAAAATCAATTCTGATTCGACCGGAGCTTATAGCGCAAGCACTGCCTATTTCTTCTAAATCAGCAAGAACAACATTAGATGCACGTTTGGCTCGCCAGCGAATATTAACCGGTGCTGACGACAGGGTGATCGCTAACATCGGTCCTTGTTCCATTCACGACGCTGATCAGGCTGTAGAATTTGCTCGCAAGGTTATTTTGCCAGCGCGCGCAGTTTTTAGTGACACCCTAGAAATCGGCATGCGATTTTATGATGAGAAACCTCGTACCGGACCCAAAAAAGGCAAAATAGAATCATGGAAAGGTCTTTTCCACGACCCATTGTTAAACCGCACAGACAATATTAACCTCGGATTGACTGTATCCCGTTTAGCGGTTTGCAGAATAACGGATATGGGCGGTCCGGTTGTTAAAGAACGTCTCAATGCACAAACACCGCAATACCAGAATGGCTTAGTTGCGGAGGATGTGATTGGAGCTAGGAACACGACGGACCCGAAGACCAGGGAGTACGGCGCCGGGACTTCCTCTCCTATTGGGTGGAAGAATACTCTTGATGGAGATATAGAGGCTGCAGTTGCTGCTGCCGCAGGTGCAAGGCATGAGCATGCCTTCATAGGTCTAGACATGAGTGGACGCTTAGCCCGCATTCAGGCTTCCGGTAACCCTTATGGTTATGTAATTTTGCGCGGTACAAACGAAGGCCCAAATTTTGACCAAGATACCGTTCAAAGAACTCTGAGCTTGCAAAGAGAATATGGCACATTGGCCGCAGTCGGCGTGGACTTCTCTCATCAAAATAGCGGCAAAAAAGCAGATAAACAAATTGTTGCTGCGGAAGCTGTCAGTCAACAAATCGCAGCAGGTGAAACAGGCATTAAAAGTATCTGGACTGAATCTAATCTCGTTAGGGGTCGGCAGGATTTGGATCCAGATAACCCCGAGGCTTTAGAATACGGAGTCAGTATAACTGACGAATGTATAGATCCTGATGAAACGATCGAAATTCTTAACATGGTGTCTAGCGCTGTGAGGCAAAGGCGCCGAGTAGGCTACAATTTGCGGCAGTCGTCTAGTAGCTGATTGTCTCAAACCGAGTTGTTGACATAAAAACAATTTGCAGTCATACTATTATGTAAGAAGTAGTGTAAGCTAGGGAGCTTAGATATTTAAGCCAAAAACACCTGCTTAGGATCTTCGGCCGAATCAAAATTTATAAATAAACACCTTTAACCGAGGACAGTTTGCTGGGCGTTTCTGTAAGTACAATCTAATTTTGTCTACAAGGCGGGGTTAGCGTCTGTCTTTAATATTAACTTTAACAAGGGGAAATCAGCGATATATGGCAAAAACAGCAAGTAAGCGCGTATTTTTTACCAACACAGATGATGCCGTCGAGCTACCAAGTCTCGTCGACCATCAAAATAAATCATTCCAATGGTTCGTAGAAGAGGGATTAGGCGAACTTTTGGCAGAAATCAGTCCTATTGATGACTATACGGCTGGGAAATTATCATTAAGGTTCAAGGATTATCATTTCGGTGATCCAAAGCTTAGCGAATCAGAGGCTCGTGCTAACAACGTTAGTTTTGAGGCACCATTGATGGCTAATGTCGAGCTGACTAACAAGGTAACCGGCGAGGTCAAAGAGCAGGAAATCTACTTAGGCGATTTCCCTTGGATGACAAGCCGAGGTACTTTTGTAATTAACGGTGCGGAACGCGTAGTAGTTAGCCAGTTGATCAGATCAGCCGGCGTTTTCTTCACAGCTGAACCACACGGAACTACCAGCCTCTATGGCGCCAAGATTATCCCTGGTCGTGGTGCATGGCTTGAGTTCGAAACCGCAGCCAATGGCGCGCTGTTTGTAAAGATTGATCGCAAGCGAAAACTAGCTGTTACTACATTGCTTCGTGCTCTCGGGGTAACTGAAAGCCGCATGCGCGAAGCCTTCAAGCACGTTGATACTGGGCCTAAGAGTTACCTTGATGCCACTCTCGAAAAAGACCCAAGTAAGGGACAAAATGATGCCCTAATCGAAGTCTATCGAAGACTCCGCCCCGGTGATTTGGCGACAGTTGATAATGCCAAGTCATTAATAGAAAACATGTTCTACAACTACAAGCGCTTTGATTTTAGTAGAGTCGGCCGCTACAAGATCAACAAGCGCCTGGATATGGACGTACCAAACACTCTTGAAAACCGCGTTATGCGAATTGAAGATATTGAAGCTATCATTGCTGAGCTGATTCGCCTAAACAACACACAGGAACCAGCTGACGATATCGATAGCCTGGCTAATAGACGCGTTAAGCTTGTCGGCGAATTAGTCCAACGTCAATTCCGAATTGGTTTGCTAAGAATGGAGCGCAACACCAAGGACCGCATGTCGATGAGTGAAATCGAAACAGTCACACCAGGCCAGCTAATTAATGCTCGCCCGGTTGTCGCCGCTGTACGGGAATTCTTCGCCAGCTCACAGCTAAGCCAGTTCATGGACCAAATCAACCCACTCAGCGAGTTGGCACACAAGCGACGTCTAAGCTCAATGGGTCCTGGTGGTCTAAGCCGTGAACGTGCAGGCTTTGAAGTTCGTGATGCTCACGCAACCCACTACGGACGTATCTGTGCAGTAGAAACCCCCGAAGGCGCCAACATCGGACTAGTCCTCAACCTAGCTAACTTTGCACGGGTAAATGATTACGGTTTTGTAGAGACCC
>CAZYJC010000008.1:0-39172 GCA_964647765.1 uncultured Candidatus Saccharibacteria bacterium
TAAAGGTCTCCAAAACCTTAGATCGTGGTTCGATTCCACGTGCCCCTGCCAGATTATTCTGTAGGACTTTCACCGTTATTTATTAGATAAAGCCCGGCAACCCCTCCTACTAAAGCCGCGCCGAGATCTTTTGCACTTTCGATCTGATGAACTTGATTATAAAACGGTAGTGCCGGATGAAAATATATATCTTGAAATTTTTCTACTGCAAAATTCACTGCAGTTGCACCTGCTAGGCCGGCAGCTATCTTACTAGTTGCCCCAGTGTCAAAAAATTTATCTGCAATTATATACCCGGCAACGGCTCCTGCTAGCCCTACCGCCGGATGGCATGCACTTTCCCATACTGCTCTAAAGGGTTGTGGCATTTTTTCACTATGACCGCTGTGTTCAGAGTAAAAAGAGGCGGCGCACATCATCGCAAAAGATATTGCGACTGTTTCAATTTTTGCATACTTATCTTTTAGGTAATTTTTGAGGTTTTCGTGAGGCATATCACAACATCATAAAGCCGATGTTTGCGTTAAGCAAAAGCGTAATAATTTCACTCTGTTAAAGCGCTTGTGCTACGGATCATTGTTGTCTATAATTATTTGTGATAATAATTGTTTGTAATTAACAAAGACAGAGAAACATGAAAGTACTGATGCTCGGGTGGGAGCTTCCTCCGTTTAATAGTGGTGGACTGGGAACGGCTTGTTACCAGTTGTGTAAAGCCCTATCAAAAAACAATATTGATATAGATTTCATTCTGCCATACCGAGCTGATCACGGCATAGACTTCATGACTATTACTGCAGCTCACCCGCAAGGAGTACAGTCGGTAATGAGGGCTGGCATGGCTTATGACAGCCAAAAGTATTTCTATGAAGATGGTGAAGTGGAATGGCTAAATATACATGACCAACAGCACTTATATACTGAAGGGGTCGTAAGCCTTGCAGAGCAAAAACAATTTGATATTGTCCACGCCCATGACTGGCTGACATTTAGAGCCGCTTTGAGGCTAAAAGAACTTCGTAATTGCCCTATTATTCTCCACGTACATTCTGTCGAATCTGATCGTGCCGGTGGCAAGCGTGGGAATCCTATGGTTCACGAAATCGAAGAAACGGCATTTTATTTAGCCGACAGAATTATTGCAGTAAGCAATCATACAAAAAATATGATCATTGATGAATATGGTGTGCCGGCGGACAAAATAGAGGTCGTTCATAATTCTATCGAAGCTGATGATATACATCCATTAGACTCGGCCAACGCTTACACGTACTTGCAGGCGATGAAACATCACGGTTATCGAGTTGTCGTGAGCATCTCAAGACTAACTATTCAAAAAGGTCTACCAAACTTACTCCGAGCCGCCCAAAAAGTCGTCCAACATCACCCGAAATCACTGTTCTTGATTGTTGGTAGCGGAGAAATGTATCAAGAGTTGGTAGAATTGTCGGCTGAACTTGGCATTGGCGATAAAGTACTATTTACAGATTTCCAAAGAGGTAAAAATTGGCGAGATGCTTTTGCCGCAGGTGATTTATTCGTCATGCCTTCCGTTTCTGAGCCATTTGGGCTTACTCCGCTAGAAGCTGCTGGCTATGGTACTGCTGCCCTAATTAGCAAACAGTCAGGTGTTAGTGAAATTTTTCAAAATAGTCTTAAGGTTGATCATTGGGACATCGATGAAATGGCTAACAAGATTACAGCTGTGCTCCAAAATGACGCACTTAGAGACGAAATATCAGCCAATGCCTACCACGAATATTTAAATATGTCCTGGGCAGGCGCAAGCCACAAGATTACAAAAATCTATAACGAGCATCTCGGAGTGGCAGTATGACGAAGGCAATTGTTCTCTATATGCATGTCCATCAGCCCTACCGGGTACGTCACTACACAGTTTTTGATACTGCGAATAAACATGATTATTTTGGTGCTGACTACGAACACAATACAAGCAACCAGCGAATTCTAGAGAAGGTTGCCAATAAATCCTATTTACCGACCAATGCTCGTCTGTTAAACCTGCTCCAGCAAAATCCTGAGTTTAGATTAAGCTTGTCTATAACCGGGACTGTTATTGAGCAACTAGAAGCTTGGGCTCCGGAAGTGCTTGAATCATTTAGAAGACTAACAGATACTGGCCGAGTTGAAATAGTTGGCGAAACTTATCATCATAGCCTAGCTTTCTTCTATTCAAGGTCTGAGTTCGAAATGCAGGTTGAGATGCACAGAAACAAGGTGCAACAAGTTTTTGGCCAAACACCCAAAGTCTTCAGAAATACCGAGCTTGCTTATAACAACGATCTTGCCTACTGGGCTGATAGAGCAGGCTATAAAGGCATCCTCGCCGAGGGCTGGGATCCGGTTTTAGGCTGGCGCTCACCTAACTTTGTTTACCGACCAAATTACACCGATAATATTAGGCTTCTCCTGAAGAACTACAAGCTAAGTGACGACATTGCATTCAGATTTGGTGATCAGAATTGGGCTGAGTGGCCTCTAACTGCAGATAAATTCTCGCACTGGCTTAGCGAAAACCAGGAAGCAACTAACTTTAACTTGTTTATGGACTATGAAACCTTTGGGGAGCACCAATGGGATGAGTCTGGCATTTTTGATTTCCTGGAACATCTGCCTAAAGAATGGCTAAAAACCGAGGGTCACACCTTCATGACAGTTTCTGATGTGATCGACGCCTTCGAACCAGTCGACAAGATCGACATGCCAAATACAGTTACTTGGGCAGACACAGAACGCGACCTAACGGCCTGGATAGGCAACGCAATGCAAGTTAACTCTTTATCCGCAATATATGGACTACAAGACAAAGTAATTGCCAGCAATGATTTGAGTTTGATCGAGGACTGGCGTAAGCTTCAAACTTCGGATCATTTTTACTATATGTGCACCAAATGGTTCAACGACGGTGATGTGCACGCCTATTTTAGTCCTTACGAATCTCCTTATGAAGCTTATATAAACTTCATTAATGCTTATCGTGATATACAATATAGGTTAGCAGAAAAGGGATTATAGGATTTAGGGGATGGGCAGACCGGTTGTACTGAGTAATGGGCAATTATTCGTCGGACTCGACGAAAGTGGCCTAGTGCATGATTTCTACTTCCCTTATGTTGGTCTCGAAAACTTAACAACAGCCCGCAGCACCCAGCATAAAATCGGTGTTTGGGTTGATGGCCGATTTAGCTGGACCGATGACGGGAGTTGGCAGATAAGCTTAGATTTCGAATTAGACGCTTTGATCAGTTCGATCAAAATACACTCAAATGACTTGAAAATAACCTTAGAGCTCCAAGATTATATTGACACGGATCATAACGCTCTTGTGCGACATATCAATATCAGAAATGGACATGATGCCAAACGCGATATTAGATTATTTATGCATCAAGTATTTATTATTTCTCGAGACGGAAGGGCCGATACTGCCTTGTATGTTCCCGAGGCACACTATCTGCTTGATTATAAGGGTAGGTACTGTCTTTTGATAGGTGGTAAATTTGACGATGGCACCCGCTTCGATGAGTATGCAGTTGGAAACTATGCAATAGAGGGAAAATCGGGCACGTTTATGGACGCAGTTGACGGAGAACTGTCAGGTAATCCAGTCGAGCATGGTGGCGTAGATAGTGTTATAAGATTTCAATCAGAAATCGAAGGCAATGGCGCTAAAGCTCTTGATTATTGGGTGATTGCAGATACAAATCAACAAGATGCTGAGGCCGTCCATGAAATATACAACGGCGAAGAGATGCTCAATAAGCTAAAAAAAGTTCGTGAACATTGGCAAACTTGGCTCAGCAAAGGTAAATTCGTGCCCAACGAAAGTCGGAAGAGGAGTCTCTATCATAGCTTGATGATAATAAAAGCCCATTGTGATGACAGAGGCTCGGTTTTAGCAAGCGGCGACTCAAGTATATTCAATTACGGTAGAGATTACTATTGTTATTGTTGGCCTCGAGATGCGGCATATGTGATTTGGCCATTAATTCGTATGGGCCACTTTAGTGAAGCAAAATCATTCTTTAGCTTTGCAAGAGACACGATGCATAAGGATGGGTATCTATTACATAAATACCAGCCAGACCGAGCAATCGGTAGCACATGGCATCCTCTTGTGCATGGTCGGAGGAAAGAACTTGCCATCCAGGAGGACGAAACAGCTGGCGTAGTTTTTATGATCGGGGAATATTTTGATGCCAATCCGTCTGATGAAAACTTTGTTAGGAGTTTATACGAAACTTTTATCACCCCTTGTGCTAACTTTATGTCTACATATATAGACGATGAAACAGGACTTCCTCACGCCAGCTATGACTTATGGGAAGAAAAGTTTCTAACATCCACTTATACGGTCTGTACAGTAATTGCTGGTTTGCAAACAGCCGCAAAAATGGCAACGGCTTTTGATGATCCAAAAAACGCAACGAAATGGACAAAAAGCGCAGACTTAATCCGATCCAACCTAGATAGCCTTATGCATCCTGAAGGATATTTTAGAAAAGGCTTGTTATTGGCTTCAGATGGATCAATTTCCTATGATGACACGCTTGATATTTCCAGTTTATATGGCCCTTTTATGTATGCTGGTCTAGGCCTTGATGATCCACGTTTGATCGGCACAGCAAAACACGTTGAAGCCAGACTACTAAATCAAAGCCCAAGTGGCGGGGTTATTAGGTATGAAGGTGATAATTATTTCTTAACCAAGCGACAGTATAAGGGTAATCCGTGGATCGTTTGCACGCTGTGGCTAGCGCAATACTACGCAACAGTAAATAAAATTGACCAAGCCACTATGTTATTGAATTGGGCTCAGAATCATGAATTATCTAGCGGTGTTTTGAGCGAGCAATATGATCCAGAAACTGGTACACCGTTAGGAGTCCTCCCTCTAGTTTGGACTCACGCTGAGGTGGCAAATACTATATTAGATCTCAGAGAAACTTAGTTATTTTTTGGGCTTAACTTCGTTACGACCTAAGTTTTTCTTTGTTTCTGTAAAAACCACGTGTTTACGAAGCTTCGGACTGTATTTGCGTAGACTCAGCTTATCGGGCGTGTTCATAGTATTTTTGGTAGTGTAATAGATACGTTCGCCACTCTCTTCACTAATCATTCCAATTATTTTGCGCTTATCGCCTTTTTTTGCCATTACTTCTCTCTTAGATTAATAAATACTTTTACAAATATTAACAGATTATTGCTATCTTGTAAATTAATCTACTAATATTTGGAGCCGATGGAGGGAGTCGAACCCACGACCCGCTGTTTACAAAACAGCCGCTCTGGCCACTGAGCTACATCGGCATGTATACAGATATAAAGTGTAGCAAAAAGTGCTTATTTTTGCTAATATTGTTTAAGTCGATTTGCGCCATCTTAGCTCAGGGGTAGAGCACTTCCATGGTAAGGAAGGGGTCTCGGGTTCAAATCCCGAAGATGGCTCCATGGTTTAACAATGCAGGGTTAGTGAAGCGGTCAAACACGACAGACTGTAAATCTGTTGGCTTATGCCTTCGTAGGTTCGAATCCTACACCCTGCACCAGCTTATTAGACAACTACACGACGAGGACGCAAGATACGTTTTGGTCGACCAGCTGGAACAACGAGTTTTTTGAGCTTATCTTCGATAATGTCAGCTTCAGCATCCATTCCATGCGAATTGTATGCTTTTAATAAAAGAGTGTAGGTTTCTTTATTGGGCTCGAGCTCAGCAGCCTTTTCAAGCTCTTCGAACATTAATTTATCGTTGCCGAGTTTTTCTTGTACCTTGGCATATGCGACGTGCCTAGCCGCTAAGTTATCTTCTAGTTTTAAGGCCTGCTCAAAAGCAATAGCGGCTTTTTCGTAGTTCTCAGTTTCATAATATATAAGCCCCAAATTATGCAACGAAGAAGGTGTTGCTTCAATACTCGAGGCTATCTCAAAACAATCAATGGCGTCTCGATACTCTTTTTGTTTAGCATAAAGTATCCCTAGTCGGTTATAAGCGGCTGCGTTTTTTTCGTCAATTTTGAGAATTGTTAACAAAGCCTTTTCAGCTCGCAGAAACCTATTCTCTCTCATGCCCTGATGGGCAATATCCCAAAGCTTGCCTAATCGATCACCTACTTTGCGCGAAACGTTGGCAAACTCGTCGTCCCTTATTTGGGCGAAATGATAAGCCAGAATTGCGAACCCTGCTACGATAAATAGGCCGTACATCTGTTAATATTATAACATAGGGCTAGATTGATAGCATGACCTTGGTCAAAACAAGCTTGGTCTGTGCGTTTTTACTTAGAGCATCGATTGCAGATTGAGATTCGCTCAATATTGAAATCCATTGATCTATTTGATTTGAATTATTGGTAATACTGTATTCTGCAATTTTCGATATCATATTTAAAACTGCAACACTTAGTTCTTGGTCTTTAGTAAGCTGATCGATTTTTACTAAACGTGTGTAGGTATCAGCTGCAAGCAGATTTTTAGCAATTTCACTGGCGACAAATACTTGATGGTCATTGGCTCTAAGTAGCTCCTCAAGTTTATCCGGCAATCCGTCTGATAGGTTTAAAACACGGGTTTGCTCTGCTTGAGATAATCCGTGCCCCTTGGTTTGGATATAATCTGCAAGATCCTGTTGGGAAGGTTTATCGACTTGAAGAACTGTTAGCCTAGATCTAATTGTAGGTAACAAATGTGTCGGCCTAGAACTAGTTAGGATAAATATCGTAGCCGAAGGCGGTTCTTCTAGGTTTTTAAGCAGAGAATTTTGCGCTTCTTCGCTCATTGCATCAGCTTCAAATACCACTACAGCTCTATTAATGGAATTACTGCTGCTGTCAGTATCAATATTTTTGAGAGTGAAGAAATGATTAATTTCTCTAATCTGATCTATCGAAATCGAACCAGTTTTGCTTGGTTCTATTTTGAGCAGGCTTGTTTCATTCAAATTAAGTTCACCTAGTATTTTGCTAACAATATTTTTTTTACCTATATCTTTTTTACCAATTAATAACAGCGCTTGGTGCGGATTAGCCGTATATTGAGCAATCTTCTTCTGCGTAGATTGGCTGATAATCATTTCATCAACTCCGTAAATTCCCTTGGCAAATCCGCATTAAATATTTGGCGATTTCCATTTGGTAGAGTGATTTCTAGGGACAAAGCATGTAAGTAGAGTCTATTAGCTGGCTTGCCATCATAAAAAGTATCGCCTAATATGGGATGCCCAAGCGATTTTAGATGAACCCTCAGCTGATGCGTCCTACCAGTTGTTGGCTCTAGCAGCAATTCAGTAAATTCGTTGTTCGTTGCCATCACGCTGTACTTTGTTAGTGCCGGCTTGCCATTAGTTGATGTCCTAAATGTTTGAGGTTTTTTGGGATTACGCTCTATTGGCTTATCAATAACTGCTTCCTCGTGCTCCATGGCACCCTCTACTATCGCCACATAGGCTTTTTTGACCTTTCGCGTACTAAATTGCTTCTGCAGCCAAGATAAACTTTCACTGTTTTTAGCACAGATCATTACGCCCGATGTTGCTCTATCCAATCGGTGTACAATACCAGCCCGGTTGCCTGTCATGCCAACCAATCTACTTCTCAGCCAAGTTGATACGGTGGCTTCAGGATTAAATAAACCTTTGCTGTGGGTCAGAAGTCCAACGGGCTTGTCTATAACAACTACGTCTTCATCCTCAAATATAATTGGCAGCCGGATAGCTGGCGCATTTTCGATTTCTGCTGCATCATAGTTAATTTTTATCTTATCCTCTGTACGAATTTTGTAGCCAGCCTTTGTAACAGGTTTGCCATTAACCAACACTTTGCCTTCTTCGATTATTCTGGCCGCATAACTCCTAGTAAGTTGTGGTCTATTTCGGATTACATACATATCCAGCCGTTCAGCACGGCTAATATTGAGATTACTCATTAGCGCAACCCGACGGCTTTTTGTACCCCTAGTAAAGTCTGATTTGCCTGTTTGGTTAAAACCTCTTCGGATGCGACTAGTTTGTGCTCTATTTCACCGTCATCTACCCGGGATAGTTTTATCTGAAAATCTACCAAATATTCCGCTACTGATTCAGCGACTTCTTCTTTTAAGGGACCATACATAGTCTGCCCTTTGTATTTTGCAATAACCTCATCAAGACTTTTACCGCTAAAGAGTGCAAGCAAATCAAGTAAATTGGTAATTCCAGGTTGGTTTTCTCTGTCGTAATTAATTTGGCCCATACTGTCAGTAGTTGCGGCCATTATTTTAGATTTTGCAAGCTCTGGCTCATCGGTCATGAATATTACACCTTTGCCTGTTTCGTCTGATTTACTCATTTTTTTAGTTGGATCGATTAAGTCTTTTATTCTCAGACCTTGATCCTTGCCAAAGAACTCATGTTGCTCCTTGACGGGCTTAGGGACAACAAACAAGTTTCCAAATCGCGAGTTCATACGTTCGGCTAAATCTCTTGTAAACTCCAGATGTTGAGTCTGATCGTCTCCCACCGGTACATAGCTTGCCTGATAAAGCAAAATGTCTGCCGCCATAAGCACGGGGTAGTTGAACAATCCTACACTAATCCTGTCTTCGTTTAATTTAGAAGACTTGTCTTTATACTGCGTCATTCGACTCAATTCACCCATTCCCGTAAAACAATCAAGAATCCATGTCAGTTCGCTGTGAGCAGGAATGTAACTTTGGCGATAGATATGTACATTAGAATTATCTAAGGGCAAACCGGCCGCCACAAAAATACGCAGATTCTGCTTAATGCCGCTTTGAAGCTGAACATGATCAATCGGGGTCGTAAAACTATGTAGATCAGGTATAAAAAGGTTGATCTGAAACTCTTGACTACGATTTTTAGCCATGTCTATCATTGGCAGCAAACCGCCAAGATAATTGCCAATGTGCAAATCGTTATTTGCTCTCAATCCGGTTAAAATTACTGGTAAATCAGACATTCTTATTAACTAATTTTAGCAGTTTTTAAGATAAAGTCTTCCATTAACTGGTAAAACTTCATTAAACTTGTCTTGTCTATATATTCTTCATCAGAATGAGCACATCCACCATCAGGTCGTATCATGATTACCGCACTACCCTGATTATTAAAAAATCTTGCATCTGAGCCTCCATGAGATTTACTAAGTGATATTTGATGTTTTGCATGTTCTTCGTATATCCTTATGAAGTTTCGTATCTCCTGTCGATCTGTTTCAATTTGCATATCGTCAGCATGCAGAATATTTGTAATTTCTCCGCCGTAATGGGCACAAATTTCATCAATTGTTGATTGAATTTTTTTTAGATCAGTTTGGTCTTTAAACCTAATATCTAGATGAGCCGAAGCACGACTAGGGCCCCTGTTAATGGCACCGCCACTTTCAAAACTTGTTACAGTTAACGTCGAATTATGCTTATCACTATGATCAAATGCATCCATAAGTTCGTGGATCATTAGGATCAATTTATTAGCAGCACCATCCCCTTCCCATGGCCTGGAACCGTGGTGTGACCGGCCTAGAGCCACCAAATCAAGATTATAAGCACCTTTTGAAGCAACACACAAATCTCCGAAGCCTTCGCCAGAATCAGGAATAAATACAGTGCGCCCCGAGTATCCTTGCTCGGTCAGCCAACCGCTGCCGTAAAATCCGCCAATTTCTTCATCACCTGTGATCATAATAGCTATATCAAGAACGTCTAGTTGATCTGAATTAAGTTCTATAAAAGTCAGGTAACAAGCTACCGCATAAAGCATGTCCCAGACGCCACGGCCATATATTTTGTTACCCTGCTCATAAAATAGTGCGCCATTAGGTGATTTAACTACGTCTATGTGACCCTGTAGAAGCAGGGTGGAGTTTTTTGATGAGTTTTTATAAGCTACTAGGCTATAGTGTCCGTTACGCTCGACGATCTCAAGGTTTTTAAAGTATCCAGTTTCTTTCAATATGTGATGACAATATTCTAGAGCAGTCTTTACAGAAGTCTGACTTTCAGTAACAGGATAAAACTCTACTAGAGTTTTGAGATGACCAAGGATGACACTTTTGTACACAAAATCCAGTGTAGCACCTTTTTATGAGTCCAAAATAGGTGAATTTAACGCTTGGTAAACTGTCTTTGCTTACGAGCGCCCTTAAGGCCAAACTTCTTGCGTTCTTTTTCGCGCGAATCTCGAGATAGTAAATCGGCGCGTTTTAGTGTGCTCTTAAGGTCTTCGTTCATGACGACAAGCGCCTTACTAATGCCTAGTCTAATTGCTTCGGCTTGGCCTTCGTGACCACCACCAGATACCACTGCACTTATATCAAACTTATTGACTGTATCAACAACCACAAAAGGTTGTTGGATTTTTGCTAATAAGTATTTACTGTCTGCGAAATATTCATTTGCTGGTTTGCCGTTAACAGTGATGTTACCTTTACCACCGGTCAATCTAACACGGGCGGTTGCACTCTTGCGCCGGCCCAAGCCATAAAAATAACTATCTTTAGCCATTATTTTGCTTCCTTTAGTTTAATTAGCTCTGGCTTTTGTGCCTCATGATTATGCTCTTCGCCAGCATATACTTTTAGTCGCTTCAATCTTTCATCTCGTAACTTATTAACTGGCAACATACCTCGCACAGCATTTCTAATAGCAAAGGTAGGATCTTTAGCCATTTTGTAAGCCAAACTAGCTTCTTTTAGGCCGCCAGGATAATTGCTATGTCGGTAGTAGATTTTTTTTGATTCTTTACCACCAGTTACTTTTATCTTGTCGGCATTAATAACAATTACGTAATCGCCGCAATCAATATGTTTAGTAAACTGGGGTTTGCCCTTACCTATAAGCAATTCGGCAATTTGTGTAGAAACTCTACCTAAAGTGGCAGTTGAGGCGTCAACAATATACCATTTACGCGTTACATCTGTCGGTTTAGCGCTGTAAGTACCCATTATTTTGCCTCCTTGGCTTTAGCCGGCTGTTTCTTCTTCGCCGAGGCAGGCTTAGGTGACTTCTTGGTCTCTGGTTTTGGTTGGTTTGCAACTGGATCGGGCTTAGATACATTCTTTACAGATGCAGCTTTTGCTACAGGCGCTAACTTAAGATCATCAACGAAACTTACTCTAGCTAACTGCGCGTTGTCGCCTCGGCGCAGATCAGTTTTTTCGATGCGTAGGTGGCCGCTGTTCCGACCTTTTAGCTTAGGTGCGATTTCATCAACAAGCTTGTGTGCACTTTCGACTGTCTGTAGACCGCTAATAACTTGACGACGATTGTGTAAATCACCCTTTT
Source organism: uncultured Candidatus Saccharibacteria bacterium (assembly GCA_964647765.1). GTDB lineage: Bacteria > Patescibacteriota > Saccharimonadia > Saccharimonadales > UBA4665 > CAZYJC01. The sequence continues at coordinate 11,300 of CAZYJC010000008.1, forward strand.
TTGCCTTAGTGATAAGTTTCTCTAAGTATGGCACAACTTCCTTAGCTTTAGGCAAAGTTGTTTCGATAGACTCATATTTAACTAACGAATCCGCCAAACCTTTAATCAACGCACGCCTTTGATCGCGTTCGCGGTGAAATTTACGACCTTGGTAACCGTGTCGGTGCATTTAAAGCTCCAGCTCCGCTAGTTTTTCTTTGACTTCGTCCAATGCTTTGCTTCCGAAACCTTTGAGGTCGCGAAGTTCGGCATCATTCAATGCAAATAGGTCTCTTATGGTGTGAATGTCATTGTTAATCAATGCATTGGTAGTTCGAGCTGACAAATTTAGATCCTCGATGGACGTGCTTAGTGCTGTTGGTTCATCGCTAAGCATATCACCGCCAAATTCGCCATCACTGCTTCCAGAAGAAGTTTCACTTGGGGTTTCGATAGATGCGATGCGTGTCTTACCGGCTAATGCTGTGTATTGATTTACTAATACAGCCGCAGCTTCTTCAAAGGCATCCTGAGGTGTTATTGACCCATCAGTGTCAACAGTAATCAGAAGGCGGTCCAGATCAGTTGCCTGACCTACACGGGTATTCTCAACTTTGTAGCGCACTCTAAGAACTGGGCTGAATATTGCATCGAGAGCTACCATATCACTTGGTTTTTTAGCTGCACCCTCTTCGATTGTGCGATAACCGCGTCCTACTTCTACTACAAGATCCATGACCAACTTGGCTTTAGCATCATCAATTGTAGCAATAAGGTGTTCTGGATTGACTATTTCAACATCAGCATTGGTTTGTATATCTTTGGCCGTTACAGCCCCTTTACCGCTCTTGGTTATGCGCAGATGTTGAGGTTCGGTGCCATATACACGGAAACGGACACCTTTTAGATTCATCATAATGTCAACAATGTCTTCTTTGACGCCAGCAATATCGGTAAATTCATGAGTTGCACCCTCAACCTTGAAAGCCGTTACTGCCGCACCTGAGATACTCGAGAGGAGGACACGGCGTAAACTATTGCCTAGTGTCATTCCATAGCCATTGTGTAATGGCTCGATTACAAAAGAAGCGCTGTTCTTAGTGTGCTCGTCAACCTTTACGAGGCCGGGTGTGTGGATGTTATTTGACATTTATATATGCTCCTTCTTTTAGCGTGAGTAGTACTCGACTATTAATTGCTCGTTAATGTCAGGCTCAGCATCATCTCGAGATGGCAAACCAGTTATTGATAAAGTTACTTTTTTACGGTCGACTTTGATCCAGCCGGGGATTTCACTTGGAGCTGGGCTATTGTCGTCTAAATGCTTGAAGTATTCGGTTTTAGTGCTGTGATCTCTTAAGGCTAGCTTATCGCCTGGCTTAAGCCGGATTGATGGGATATCCACTCTAACATCATTCAAAGTAAAGTGACCATGGGTAACAAGTTGTCTAGCTGCTCGGCGGCTAGGTGCAAAACCTGCACGATAAACTGCGTTGTCTGCACGTTGCTCTAAAAGCTGTAAGAGATTTTGACCAGATTGACCTTCACGTCGATCTGCTTCTTTCATCAAATTACTAAACTGCTTCTCTAATAATCCGTACAAACGTTTAACCTTTTGTTTCTCTCTGAGCTGTAAAGCGTATTGGCTGGTTTTGCCACCACGCATTCCCCGGCCATTAGCGTTCTGACCTGGTTTTGCCGTGCGCTTAACTAAGGCTTTGTGTGCTTTCGGGTGCAAGGCATAGCCTTCACGGCGACTCATCTTAACTACAGATTGTCGATCTCGAGCCATTAGATTCTCCTCGCTTTAGATGGACGCACACCGCCATGTGGCACTCCAGTTACGTCACGGATTGATTCAACACTAATATCCATACCTGCCAACACTCTAACGGCAGCATCTCGGCCTAAACCTATGCCTTTGATATAAACATCCGCCTTACTAAACCCATAAGTTTGCTTGGCCGCTGCAGCTGCTCGTTCGGCTGCAACTTGTGCTGCATAAGCAGTGCCTTTTTTGGAGCCTCTAAAACCGCATGCGCCGGCGCTCGAGCTTGTCAAAACATTGCCCTTAGTGTCGGTAAACGTAATGATAGTGTTATTAAAGCTGGCTTGTACGTGGACTTGACCCGCAGGAACGCTCCGTTTAACTTTTTTGCGCTTAGGAGCCGGTGATTTAGCTTCAGTAGCATCTACAGGAGATGCATTTGTTGCTTGTTCTTCGGTACTAGTTGATTTATCTTCTGCCATAATAATTAAGTCTTAGATGCTACTTTCTTAGCTGTACCACCTACAGTTACTTTTTTGCCACGACGTGTCCTCGCATTAGTCTTGGTTCTTTGACCGCGAGACGGTAAAGCCTGGGAATGACGTAAACCTCGATAAGATTTAATATCCTTGAGGCGCTTAATGTTACCGCTGACGATCCTCTGAAGTTCTCCTTCAACAATATAATCAGCGCTGATAATATCCTGTATTCTTTGGATTTCGGCATCGGTTAAATTCTTGACACGTTCAGTTCGCTCGACGTTGGCTTTTTTTAAGATATCATCGGCGGTTTTGGGTCCGATTCCATAAACATAAGTTAACGCAACCCAAACTTGTTTTTCTGCTGGAATAGTTACTCCGGAAATTCTTGCTGCCACTAACTAACCCTGCCTTTGCTTGTGCTTAGGTTTACTCTTGTTGATAACATAAATCCTGCCTTTGCGGCGGACGATTTTATCATCTGGACTGATTTTTTTGACACTAGCACGCACTTTCATGCGGATCATCCCTTTCTTGGAGGTGACTCACTGCTTAATTTATTATCCTTTGCGATAGGTGATTCTTCCCTTAGTGAGATCGTAAGGGGTCAACTCGACCGTCACGCTGTCACCGGGTACGATGCGGATAAAATGCTTCCTCATCTTGCCGGCAACATGAGCTATAATTTGATGGCCGTTCTCGAGCTCTACACGAAACTGAGTCCCAGGAAGGGTTTCAATTATTGTGCCTGTTAGCTCGATTACTTCCTTGTTGGCTGCCATAAATATAACAAGAGATAATTATAGCAGAGTCCACCACTTAATGTAAAGGGTTTTACATTAAAACCATATCCGGCCATCAAACCGGATTCTAACCTTCATATATTATATCATCGGGATGCAACTATTTTGAGTTTTTGTCTGCGGATTTTGAGCGAGCTTTTAGCCTAGGCCCGAACTTCAAACGTCTGCCTCCGGTTGCCGCATCCACAGGTGCGCTATCTGAGTCATAGAAGAAATCTGGTTGCTCATATTGATCATATGTCACCATCAGAGCACGCGATTCAACTGACCTCAAAGTTTGCAGCGCAACAGAGACAAGGATCAGCACACTAGTTCCACCTAAGGCAATGTTTGTATTAACAAAGATTTGACCCACGATAGGCATTAGAGCCAACCAGCCTAACGCAAAAGCGCCAAATAATGTTAAACGGTTAATGATTTTGCTAAGGTATTTTTCCGTCTGATCACCACCTCGAACTCCCTCAATAAATCCGCCCTGTTTGTGGAGGTTTTCAGCAATTTCTTTTGAATTGAAGGTAATACTCGTATAGAAGAAGGTGAAAACAAATACCAACAAGAAGTAAGTTATTGGATATATGTAGGCTTGATAACCTTGGGTGGCAAAGGTTTGCGCTGAGGGAGATTGGAACCATTGGACTAAATGTGTACCGAATTGCGCAAGTGACTGGTTATGGCTTTGGGTCAATAATTGACCCACGAAGCTAGGCACACTTAAGAAAGCAACTGCGAAGATAATCGGAACGACACCGGCGGTGATCAGTTTGACAGGGAGAATCGTCGTTATGCCGCCATAAGTACGGTTGCCCTGGACTCTTTTTGCGTAGTTTACTGTAAGGTTTCTCGCCGCCTCATTAAGCATGACAACCATCCAAGTAATTACTAGGACCGCCAGAAACAGTGCTGTACTGGTAAGTAAAGCTTTGTGATTAATCGGCAAGTTTTGACCGAACACTGTCCAGCTTTGCTTTTTGTCGTAAACCGAGGTTACTGTCTCCCCTATAAGACTTGGCAGCCTGCTCACGATGCCGACTGTAATAATCAGCGAGATACCATTACCAATACTCTGCTCTGTGATCAACTCGCCCATCCACATTAATAGCATCGATCCGCCAGTAAGGGCAGCAACCATCAATACCCATTGCAGCCAATTGCTTTGAGCAGTTATGTCTCCTATACCACCAATTGATTGGGCTGCCTGCCGGATCAAATATATTGAGCCAACCGATTGAATAATCGCAAGTGGCAAGGTCAGAATACGTGTATATTGATTAATCTTCTTTTGACCAAATTCGCCTTCTTTGTGCAATGCTTCCAACTGAGGAATAGCCTTCGTCAAAAGCTGCATGATAATTGATGCGTTAATGTATGGGCCAAGACCGGCAATCATGATAGAGAAATTAGCCAAAGCACCACCAGACAAAACGTTAACAAAGTTCAAGAACTGCGGTGTATTAGCCGAATTAAATAGGTTTTGCAATACTTGGTGCAAAGTACTGGCATTACCTATTGGTACTGGTATATGGGCCAGCACCCGGTAAAGAAATAGAATTCCCAATACTACCAAAATACGCTTGCGCATATCGGCGTTGCCGAATGACTTAGCAATAATTTTCCAGTTCATGTTTCTTTAAAAACCCTCACTTGTATCTGTATATTAAAGCACACAAAGGTTGCCTAGGCCAAGTTATAATACTTTTGTACGTCTCGAATGTTTTAGTGCCGAAAGCGCCGTAATTGCTTCCTGCCCAACTTCACCCTCAACATCAAAAGCAACATACCCGAGTTCACCACGAGCCCGCTGAACCGTTCCTGCGACATTTAGCCCTACATTCGAAATAATTCCAGATAATTCGTTGACAACGCCTGGAGTATTGTCATGGATATTTAATATGCGGGTTATCCCTGGCTCTTCTGGACTGAGCGCTATGTTAGGTATGTTAACCGATCCATTGGAGGAACCCTTATATAAGTAATCAATAATTCTTCCGGCTACCGTACTTCCTATCATGTCTTGCGCTTCGACGGTCGACCCACCGATGTGAGCGGTTAATAGAGTGTTCGGGACGCCCCGCAGAATATGATCAAACGAATCTCCTCTTTTGCCTGGCTCGTTATCTTGGCCAAATACATCAATCGCAGCACCAGCAAGTTCACCGCTTTCTATTGCTAGCTTTAAAGCTTCATAGTCGACTAGCTCAGCTCTGGCGGCATTTATAAGATATGCGGAATGCTTCATCATTGCTAGTTTCTTGGCATCTATCATTCCGATAGTTTCCTTTATGGCTGGAACATGTAAAGTTACGACATCTGAAGCTCTTAGAAGGTCATCAAGATTTCGAACCATCTTAGCTCTACCCTGCGGAGCTGCTTGTGGCTGAGGATCATACGCTTGCACATCCATACCTAAAGCTTCTGCCATTACCGAAACTTGGAGGCCAATTGTCCCATACCCAACTATTCCCATGGTTTTACCACGCAACTCTGAACCATTTTGTTTTGACCAAACTCCTTCGTGGAGTTGGCTATTATGGTCTGCTAAACCTCTCATCAAAGCAAAAGTACTTCCTATGACTAATTCCGCCACCGATCTTGTGTTTTCGTGAGCAGAATTAAAGACAGCAATGCCCTTGGAGTTCGAGCCATCGTCGCCTTCAATAGCTATATGGTTGGTGCCTACGCCAAAAACTCCTATCGCTTCCAAATTTCCGGCTTGAGTTGTTGCAGCGATTTTAGGACCGGACCTAACCCCTAACACGTTTACTTCTTGAGCTAAGTCAGCAAGATCAGAGGGTGTGATATCTTTTGGGTACTCAACAACCTCAAATCCTGCACTGCCGAAAGCTTCACCGGCTGATGGGCTAATAGAATCTAGTAATGCAACTTTTGGGGCGTTATATTTTGGTGGCATATATTAAATATAGTTCAGTTCATCCAGATAGCCATGAGCATAATGGATGCTGTATGAGATTATTTCTTTGATTTGTGTGCTTGGCGCTTGGTGCTCTTGGTTTTAGTGGATGTCTTTGGCTGCTGAAGTCTTGCTACAGCTTCAAATGACCCTCCCGCCGATTCAACAGCAGCGATTGCTGCTTCGCTAGCTTTAGGCAGTTTTACTGCAACTTTTTTGCTAACTTCGCCTTTTAGAACAAGCTTGGCGCTTACATATGGGCTACTCAGCAAACCGGCATCAGCCAAAACCTGACCATCGACAGTTTTACCGCTAAATTTATCAAGGCTGCCTGTATAAACCAACTCAAGTTTACCCCGATGACTCTTAAAACCGGGTAGTTTTGGTAAAGCTTGCATAAGTGGGTTTTGTCCGCCCGCGAAACCATGATTCCTCGAATATCCAGCTCGGGCTTTTTGTCCTTTTGTGCCGCGTCCAGCAGTTTTACCCTTGCCTGATGAAATACCGCGACCAACTCGTTTACTAGCGTTTTTAGATTTAGTTGCCGTTAATTCGTTATATTTCATAAACTAAGCCTTTGCCTTTACTTTTTTCTCAGCTGGCTTTTTAGATTTAGCTTTAGATGGTTTGTTGATTGATGTGACCCATTTCTCTGATGGCACCAAGCTTTCCAACGCGTCTAATGTCGCATAGGCTGAATTAGTTTTATTAGTGGATCCCAAAGACTTACTCAACGCATTCTTAACACCAGCAACTTCTAGAATAGTACGAACAACACCACCGGCAATCAAACCCGTACCTGGGCTGGCAGGTTTCAATAAAATATGTGCGCCGCTTACTTTTGCTTCCACTTCGTGAGGCAATGTTTCCTTATAGAGCGAAACTGTGACGAAATTTTTCTTTGCTACATCAGTTGCTTTGCTAACGGCAGCAGTAACATCGGCGCCCTTGGCACTTCCGATACCAACTCGGTTTTTGCGATCTCCAACTACAACTAGTGCTCGAAACCTAAATCTTCGACCACCCTTAACAACGCGGGCAACTCGGTCTATGTGTAATGTTCGCTCATCAAATTGCTTTTCTTCGGGCTGAATCTCAGGCCGGCGATTTCTGGTTTGTTGGGCTTTATCGTCAGCCATATTAGAACTCCAATCCTGCTTTACGGGCGGCGTCTGCTAATGCAGCTACGCGACCATGATATAACTTGCCACCTCTATCGAAAACTACTTGCTCAATCTTGGCAGATTTTGCTTTGGCAGCCACTTCAGCTCCGACCCACTCGGCCTTTTCAGTCATAGTTCCTTTGGCTGACTTTTGGCCAACAGTGGTCACATAAACTAAAGTTTTATGACTCTCATCGTCAATTAATTGAGCGGTGATGTGCAAATTACTTATAAATACTGCAAGGCGTGGTCGATCCTTGGTCCCGTTTACGACTGAACGGATTCTCGCTTTGCGGTGTGTACGGTTATTTAACTTATGGATTAGTTGTTTACTCATTATGCTTTGTCCTTGCCACTTTTACCGCTCTTGCGGATGATGCGTTCGTCTTGATATTTGATGCCTTTGCCCTTGTAAGGCTCTGGTTTCTTCAGTGCGCGGATTTCAGCTGCAACCTGTCCTACTTGTTGCTTATCAATGCCAGACACAGTAATAGTGTTTTGTTCAACGGTAGTTGTTACGCCTTGAGGCACTTTGTAAATAACGTCATGCGAAAAACCAACATTTAATTTTAGGTCTGTGCCCTGGCTTGCGACCCTATAGCCAACGCCGTTAATTTCTAGTTTTTTGCTAAATCCTTCGCTAACTCCGACAACCATATTATTAAGTAGCGCCCTCATTAAACCGTGTTTAGCTCGGTTAGTTGGCTCATCATTTATCCTAGTGACTACAACTTCCTGACCTTCTTGCTTCACATCAACACCTGGCATGGTGAATTGTTTGAGCGTGCCTTTACTGCCCGCTACTGTGATTTCTTCGGGATCGATAGTGATTGTCACACCGCTCGGGATAGTGATCGGCAGTTTTCCTATACGACTCATTATTATTCTTCCTAAATTCCTTTAATAAACTTTACAAATTAATTCGCCACCAACATGTTCTTGTTTGGCTTGGTCGCCAGTCATTAAGCCTTTGGAGGTTGAAACAATCACAAGTCCACGTCCACGTTTAACAACCGGTATTTCTTTGGCGTTAACATAATATCTTCTACCTGGCTTGCTAACCCGCACAATCTCCGTTATACGAGCACTCGAAGACTCGTCATTGATTTTGATCTGGAGAGTTTTACCAACAGTAGCGTCACTAACCTTCACATCGTCGATAAAGTTGCTCTGTTGCAGTAAACGGGCAACCGATTCTTTAATGTTTGAATGCGGAAGGCTGACTTCGTTCTTATTTACCGATATGGCATTACGAATACGAGTTAACATATCTGCGATTGGATCTGTAGTTGTCTTGCTCATATTCCTCCTACCAACTAGATTTTGTTACGCCAGGGATTTCACCCTTGACTGCATGTTCACGAAAACTGATTCTGCTGAGACCAAACTGTCGCATATATGATCTTGGTCGCCCGGTCTCGATACAACGATTTGTTCGACGGGTTGGCGAACTGTTTCGTGGCAATTTCGCCAAGCCTTCTAGATCACCTAACTCCTTGAGTTCGCGTCTCTTAGCAGCATATTTATCAATCATTTTGATTCGTTTCGCGTCTCGCGCGACGATAGATTTTTTAGCCATTATTTGCTCTCCTTCTGAAACGGCATTCCAAATTTTTCCAATAATGCTTTAGCATGGGCGGGCTCCTGGCAACTAATTACGAAAACAGCTTGTAAGCCGTGTGCAGTAGTTGTTTCCTCAAATGAAAGTTCAGGGAATACAGATTGATCCGTAAAACCAATACTATAGTTGCCTTGCTTATCAAATGCTTTGTTACTGACCCCGTGGAAGTCTCTTAGGCGAGGCAGAACTACGTTGATCATTCGATCAGTGAATTCATACATCTTATCGCCACGAAGCGTAACTTTTAGCCCTATTTTGTTGCCCTCTCGTAACTTAAATCCGGCAATAGAGTTCTTAGCCACTGTTTCTATTGGCTGTTGGCCAGTTATCTTACGCAAAGTATTGGTTGCAACTTCGATAACTTTTTTATCGTCTTTTGCTTTGCCTAAACCACAGTTAATGATGACCTTTTCTAACTTTGGCGCTTGGTGAGGATTCTTGAGACTCAACTCTTTAACTAGCTCAGCTGCTAGCTTCTCGTTATAGAGAGTACGGAGGCGAGAATGGACGTTATTGCTTGGTTTTGTCGCAGTAGCCATTACTTGATCTCCTTTCCGCTCTTCTTATAAACTCGAGTTTTATTACCATCTTTATCAACTTTATAACCAATCTTTGAGGCTTTCTTAGTGGTTGGTTCAACAATTGCAACCTTACTTACCCATATTGGCTTGGTTATTTCAACAATTGAACCTTGAGGGTATTGCTGCGTCGGCTTAATACTTTTTTTAACTACATTAATGCCTTCTACAGTTACCTTATTCTCGTTAGGGTGAGTGGCGCTGATTTTGCCAGTTTTGCCCTTATATTTGCCGGTTCGGACAACAACTAAGTCACCTTTCTTTAAGCGAATCTTATATTGCTTATTAGTCTTAGTTGCCATTACAGTACCTCCGGTGCTAGAGAAATTATCTTGGCATAGCCCATATCACGAAGCTCTCTCGGTACTGGACCAAAAATACGAGTTGCCTTTGGCTGTTTATCGTCACCAATGACCACTGCAGCATTATCGTCAAACTTAATAGTTGAGCCGTCCTTACGTCGTATCTGATTTTTGGTACGTACTACAACTGCTCTGACTACCGTCTTCTTCTTGACATTACCATTAGGGCTGGCCTGCTTTACGGTCGCAACAATAACATCGCCAACTCTAGCATAACGTCGTCTCGTGCCACCTAATACGCGTATGCATAGGATTTCCTTTGCGCCGCTATTATCGCAGACGTTTAGCCGGGTTTCTTGTTGAATCATTACTTAGACTCCTCTTCGGCATCTTTTGCCTTAGATTTGCTAGCTGGCTTGACTGGTTCTTCGGTTTTTGTAGCTTCTAAAGAATCTGCCCTTAGCTTAGGTTTCTCGATGATTTTAGCTAGTTTATGGTGCTTACGAGAACTAAAAGGTTTGGTTTCTTCGATTGCAACTTTGTCGCCAGGTTGCGCTTCATTTTTCTCGTCATGGGCCATGAATTTCTTGCTGACAGAATATTGCTTGCGGTAGATTGGGTGTGTTTTACGGGTTCGGACAGTCACAACGATAGTTTTATCGCCCTTGTTAGAGGAGACTGTGCCAATGAGTTGCTTAGCCATTATTTAGCCTCCTTCATTAAAGCTTCACTTAGCACTGTTAGTACGCGTGCTAGATCCTTGCGTTTGTTACGAATAGCACGATTATTATCAATTTCGCCTAGGTGTAGACGTCGTTTAAGCTGAACGATTTCTTCGCGCATTTTGGTACTTTGCTCAGTCAGTTCAGTCGTAGACATTTTGCGAATTTCAGAAACTTTCATCTTTTAAGACTCCTCCCTTGTCAGAAACTTAGTCTTAACTGGAAGCTTGTGAGCAGCAAGACGCATAGCCTCACGAGCCACATCTTCTTGTACACCCTGCATTTCGAAAAGAATTGTACCTGGACGAACCTTGGCAACAAAAAATTCTGGATTACCCTTGCCACTACCCATCTTAACGTCTTGTGGTTTGCGAGTTACTGGTGTGTGCGGGAAAATGCGAATCCAAATCTTACCACCGCGTTTAATGTAGCGAGTCATTGCCTGACGAGCAGCTTCAATCTGCCTTGAGGTAATGCGCTCGTGTCCTTGTGCCTGGAGAGCATAATCACCAAAGGCAATATAGTTACCAGCTGTCGCAACACCACGAATGCGGCCTTTGCGGACTTTGCGGTGCTTTTGCCTGTTAGGGAGTAGCATTACTGGACCTCCCCTTTATAGATCCAAACCTTAACACCAATAATACCGGCAACGGTTTGGGCATTTACTTGAGCGTAATCAATGTCTGCACGAATTGTATGAAGTGGCACAGATCCAGCAACTTCCTTTTCGCGTCGTGACATTTCGGCACCGTTTAATCGTCCAGCGACTTCAATACGGATACCTTTAGCGCCAGCACGCATCGTTGCTGCAGCCGCTGACTTGATGGCTCGGCGGAAGCTCATTCTTCGCTCTAATTGATGAGCTATATTCTCTGCAACAAGCTTTGCGTAAATATCGGGCTTTTTGATTTCTTCTATATTGACGCGAGTAGGGGTGCCATAAATTTTTTCAATTTCGGCTTTAAGTTCGGCAGCACCGGTACCGCCACGGCCGATTACAACACCGGCCTTAGCCGTAGAAATAGTTACGGTAACTAGATTTGGTGTGCGAGTTATTTCAACTTTATTGATTGCAGCACGGCTACCGAGCTTTTTGCTAATTAGCTTGCGCACAGCAAGGTCATCTTGCAAGAACTTAGCATAATCACGCTTATCTACAAACCATTTACTGCGCCAATCTTTATTTACCTGAAGGCGCATACTAATTGGATTTACTTTTTGACCCATTATTTGGCCTCCTTGGTTTCTACTTTGGCTTTGTTCTCAGTCTTCGAGACAGCTTTGGCAGCTGGCTTTTTGGGCTCGCGCTTCTCGCCGTCTACGATTACTCTAATGTGGGATGATTTTCTCTCAAATTTGTTAGCACTGCCTCTTGCAGCTGGACGATACCGCTTCAGACGCGGCCCTGGAGTTACAGAAATCTCTGTAATTACCAAAGTTGCTGGCTTGTAATTATGATTATGGTCGGCATTAGCTTTAGCGCTTAGAATGACTTTTTTGACAGGAACTGCACTGCGCCTCGGAGTGTGGTCTAGAATGACTACAGCGTCCTCGACACTGCGACCACGAACTAAAGCAGCCACCTCAGCTACTTTGCGAGGGCTCATCCTGACTCCTTTAGCGATAGCTTGTACTGACATAATATTCCTTATTTACCCTTCGCTAACTTACCGCCGTGGCTGCGGAACTTCCGTGTTGGCGCAAATTCACCTAATTTATGCCCAACCATATTCTCAGTAATGAAAATCGGTACATGGACTTTGCCATTATGGACAGCTACGGTTTTACCAACAAACTCAGGGGCAATTGTACTGCTTCGAGCCCATGTTTTGACAATAGTGCGGTCGTTCTCATCCAAAGCACTGAGCTTCTTGCTGAGTTTAAAATCGATAAATGGTCCTTTTTTGAGTGATCGCGACATAAACTATTTCCTCTTAGCCGAGTGACGGCTCCTTACAATAAATTTATCAGTGCTCTTGCGTCTTCGGGTTTTAAAACCAAGGGTTTGTTGGCCCCAGGGAGTCATCGGCGGTTTACCCATACCATGACGACCACCATCACCTCCACCATGTGGGTGATCAGCTGCATTCATGACTACTCCGCGCACTGAAGGTCGTTTACCTAAGTGACGGCTACGGCCTGCCTTCCCAATCTTGACGTTTTGGTGCTGTTCGTTACCGATAACACCCAGACTTGCTGTGCAATTCTCATTAAATAGACGAACTTCGCCGCTAGGCAAGCGTACTTGAGCGTTTCCATCATCAGTTCGACCCATAAGCTGAGCGCTGTTGCCGGCACTGCGTACTATTTGCGCACCTTTGCCAGGCTTAAGTTCAATAGCGTGAATAGTGCTGCCGACAGGTATTTTTTTAAGCGGAAGACGATTACCATTCTCTATTGGTGCTTCATCGCCACTAGTAATTGTTTGACCAACCTTCATATCTTTAGCAGCAAGAATGTAGTGATACTTGTTATCTTGGTCTTTGATTCTAGCTATACGCGCACTACGATTTGGATCATATTCGATATGTTCAATAGTTGCTGTAGCGCCGGCTGCTAGTTTAAAGTTAACTATACGGTAGTACTTTTTAGCCCCGCCACCCTTATGACGAGTAGTAATGCGGCCCTGATTATTGCGACCACTTCCACGTTTTTTGGCTACCAGGAGTGACTTAACTGGCTTATTAGTAGTGATTTCGCTGAAATCTTGGCTAGTCATGCCGCGTCGGCCGGGAGTAGTTGGATTGTAGACTTTAATGGCCATTACTTTTCTCCCTCTATATCTGATTTTTTACGCAAGCGCGAGAAACGACCACCTGATTTAGCTTTAGATTCGGCTTTGGCTTCTTTTTCAGCCTGCTTGGTCATAGCTTTTTCGAGCTTTGCTTGAGTAGCTTGCTCTTTTTGCTCCTCCTCTTCGATGGCATCAAAGAATGGCAAAGCGTTGCCTTCTGCTAAAGTAACGTAGGCTTTTTTAATATCTTTGCGGCGACCGTCGCTATTTAGGTAGCGTTTACCAGTTAAGCTCATTGTTCTTTTAGCTTTACCGCCAATATTTGTGGTATTTACAGATACTACTTTGACATCAAACTGCTGTTCAACTGCGCGGGCAATTGAATGCTTATTAACGCTCTTATCAACATCAAAAACATATACACGGCGATCGGCAAGGATATAGGTCTTTTCGTTAAGACGCGGCTGAAGAATAATGGATTTGCTCATTATTTTGCCTCCTTGCTAAGCCACTCAGTAGTAGCCTTGAGTGCTGAGCTCGTAAATACAACCTTATCCGCGTTCAACACGTCGAACACATTGACGTAATGAGCGTTGACTAGTTTTACCTTGGGCAGATTACGAGTCGCACGAACCAATTCATCGGTCTTGTTCTCTACAACAATGAGTGTAGTTCCGGTAGCGTCTATTTTTTGAAGAAACTTTGCAGCCGCTGCAGTTTTAGCATCTTTTACTGCAAAATCTTCGATAACGATAACTTTATTGGCATTTGCTGAAATACTTAAAGCTTGACGGGTTGCTAACCGCTTAGATCGGGTATTGAGCTGCTTGGAATAATTTTCGTTGCCGGTTGGGCCAAATGTAATACCACCACCGCGCCAGATAGGAACGCGTGATGAACCGAAACGTGCCCGGCCAGTACCTTTTTGGCGCCATGGTTTTTTGCCACCACCGCGAACTAAACCGCGGGTCTTGGTTTTGGCTAGATTTGCTCTACCGTTAGCTAAATATGCATCGTAAGCTAGCTTTACTAAGTTATGGTTCTCTGGAACTACCCCAAAAACTTGCTTATCTAGCTTGGCTGCGGTCGTTGCCTTAGTACCAGTCTTTGTATAAGTAGGAGTTGCCATTATTTAGCCTCCTGTAGAAGTAATATGCCTTTTTTGGGTCCGGGCACAGCACCGCTAACGCCAATCAAACCTTGCTCTGTATCGACCAATGCTACTTTGAGATTCCGAATAGTAACTTGTTCATGTCCTAGCTGACCAGCCATCTTTGTACCCTTGAAGATATGCTGCGGGTACATCGAACCGATCGAACCAGGCCTTCTATAAGAACGACCACCGTGAGTTTTTCGTCCACGGTGGAAGTTATGTCGGCGAATCGTACCAGCCCAACCCTTACCCTTGGTTAGCCCAGTTACATTAACTTTATCGCCAACATTAAAAACGTCGGCGTTTAATTTTGCGCCGACGTTGTGTTCTTCATCTATTTCGTTAACTCGGAATTCACGGATAATCTTGGGCATCACCTTTGACTTCTTGACGTGTCCGGCAACGCTTTTACTAAGCTTCTTGGCTTTTTCGGTACCTACTTGAATTGCGTTGTAGCCATCTGTTTCATGCGTCTTGTGATGGAGCACTGTGTGTTCAGCAACACTGAGCAATGTCACAGCTTCAACTGTGCCATCTTCGCTTATAGTGCTGGTCATCCCGACTTTACGGGTAATCAGTGCTTTCATTAATCCTCTTTTATCTTAAAGACTGACATTAAAATACCTGGTTCCGAGTGGTTTCCACCCCTGATGGGACGGACCTGCTAACGTTAACCAAGTAGAAGTCTTACTTAGATACCATAACAGAGTAACATGTATCTGTTACACCTGTCAATACGTTGCAAATTCTACTTCAAAGAAACTACATTTTTATTTCGACGTCACAGCCTGCCGGCAAGCTGAGATTCATAAGACTATCGATAGTCTTGGGAGTCGGTTCAAAAACGTCAATAAGGCGTTTGTGAACTCTCATTTCAAACTGTTCACGCCCTTTTTTGTAAACGTGCGGGCTCTTAACAACAGTAAAAGTACTGCGACGAGTCGGCAACGGAATCGGCCCTGCTAGACTAGCTCCCGTCCTAAGAGCCGTATCAATAATCTGTTTTGCTGCTTGATCTATAACTTTGTGGTCGTAAGCCTTCAAACGGATACGAATTCTTTGCTTAGCTTCTGGTTTTGGCGCATCTGCCATAAGGTGTTATTCCTCTCTAACTAGTGTTAGTTGCTGTAACATCAGACTGCTTCTAAAGCCTGACTTTTAGTCAGCAATATTTAATGATGAGATTACTTTACCAGAATTGTTTAAAATAATCTAGCCACTTGAGGGTCGTTACTAGCTTGGATTTCTTCTAAAGATCCAGCTACACCACCCTCGAGATATGCTAGTAAAGGTCGGTAGCCGGTTTTTGAATCTATAATTTGCTGTTGTCCAAATGCGCTGTGTAAGATATTTACAACGTTGCCGATATTGGCTTGCGGAAAAAGTTCGCGCATTACAATCTTGCCACTAGCAGCTCCGATTAACTGAATTGTCTCAATATCTTTAACTACTGCTAATTCCCTAAGCTCGAGTGCTGTTTCTTCTGGAATACCAAATCCCAGAAGATGAGGTGAATCTGATTCTACTTTTATAATAGGTGGTCGACGTAGTGGCATAATGCCTCCTCGCTATAGCTTTAATCCCACCGACTAAGTGCCAGAACTATAATACTTATTATCCGAAAAATCAAGAGGACCTCGCTTGGAGGCCCTCGTTTTGGTTTGCTTAGAAGATCTTATTTAACAATCTTCGTAACAACACCAGCGCCAACAGTTCGGCCACCTTCGCGAATAGCGAAACGTAAACCTTGTTCCATGGCGATTGGTGCGAGCAACTTAACCTTGAAGGTTACTGTGTCGCCTGGCATTACCATTTCTTTGTCGGCTGGGAGTTCAACCTCACCAGTGACGTCCGTAGTTCTGAAGTAGAACTGAGGCTTATATCCTTTGAAGAAAGGAGTGTGTCGACCACCTTCTTCTTTGGTAAGGATATAAACTTCTGAATCAAACTCTGTGTGCGGTGTGATGCTACCTGGCTTAGCCAAAACCTGGCCGCGCTCGATATCATCACGCTCAATACCTCGAAGCAAGATACCTACGTTATCGCCAGCTTGACCCTGATCAAGGTTTTTCTTGAACATTTCAACACCAGTAACAACAGTCTTCTTGGTGTCTCGGATACCAACGATTTCAACTTCTTCGTTGACTTTAACGATACCTGTCTCTACGCGACCGGTAGCTACGGTACCTCGACCCTTAATTGAGAAGACATCTTCAATCGGCATCAAGAAAGGCTTGTCTAGCTCACGCTTAGGCTCTGGAATGTAGTCATCCATGGCCTTAACTAGTTCCATAACTGCGTCCTCGTTAGCTGCATCGCCTTCAAGAGCCTTAGTTGCAGAACCACGAACGATCGGAGCGTCCTTATCAAAGCCGTTCTTCTCAAGTAGTTCACGTACTTCTTCTTCAACTAGGTCAACAAGCTCAGGATCAGCAAGGTCCATCTTATTAAGGAATACGATGATGCTTGGTACACCAACCTGGCGGGCCAATAGAACATGCTCGCGAGTCTGTGGCAAAGGACCGTCGTTAGCACCAACAACAAGAATAGCGCCGTCGATCTGTGCAGCACCAGTAATCATGTTTTTGACGTAGTCGGCGTGGCCGGGCATGTCAACGTGAGCGTAGTGACGCTTCTCTGATTCATATTCTTGGTGAGAAGTTGCGATGGTTATACCACGAGCTTTTTCTTCTGGTGCATTGTCGATCTGGTCGTATGCAATAGGCTTGTTAACATCACTAGGAAGTTTTTTAGCCAGTACAGCAGTAATTGCTGCAGTTAGAGTTGTTTTACCATGGTCAACGTGACCCATGGTGCCCACATTGAGGTGGGGCTTACTACGGTCAAATTGATCTGCCATATATATTTAGCTCCTTATCGCTATTAAATATCTTAGATTGTCTTTGCATGAGAATAATAGAACCCACACAAGTTACCGAAGAAATTATAGAGAAAGCTTAAGACTTTGTAAAGTAGCCTAACCTGCACAAATTGACCATTAGAACTAATTACTCTTTAAGTACGGTTAGGAGTGTCTTCTGTGAAGTAATAGCTAAAGAAGAAGTTTGGCCTACAGGCAGTGTGCTTATACTCGTCAGCGTTGCAGCCATCTCTTAGATCATATGCCGGATAGAAATGATAGTTATGTCCGTCAAGGGTTGTATATAAGTGTGCAGCCGCACCAGGTATATTCTTTAAGGTCATTTTTTTCCCTTTTTGATTCAGGTTCACATATAAATCTTTCATTTTTATACAATAGTAGGTTTTAACTCCTCCTACTTGACCACCAAAATGACTTTTGACCTTCCACCTAGTATGAAAACCTGTACCATCAGGATTGCTTCTATCATATGCTAAGGTGCTATTTGCCGGACATTTATAATATGCAGATATTGTGTTGTAGTTAGGAGCACTTATTCGCTCACGTCCGTTGGGGTTTTTAACACATAACATCCCATGTCCTCTCACCGCGGCTGATTTACTCTTGCCTGATACGTAATCATTAGGGACCGCATTGACTAAAGTTAAACCACGCTTACATCTTGCGCTTGTAGGCACCGCAACACTGTCGGCATGGCTGGCTACTAACGCAACAGTGCCAGCAACAGCGACGACAAGCACAACTGTTATTGGCAATAGAAGGTGTGAGATTCCCCTGGAGTTTAGTTTCATCATGTTTATAGACCTTTTTGTTTTATTTACTACAAGGCAGAGTGTAACTCAGTTCATTTGGCAAGTCAATATATTTCTGTTTTTGTGTTTGTTATAGATTCAGCTGACGAAAATGAGCGAAAATGTTTAAAACTTCAAAGGTATCATGGAATTAAACTAGCTGTCCTGTAGATAGGATCTATTTTTCGTTTTTGGCGATGATTGCATCTGCTACGTGGCTTGGAACATCAGCGTAGTGGTCAAGCTCCATGCTTGAGCTAGCGCGTCCTTGGGTTGAGCTTCGAAGATTGGTTGTATAGCCAAACATTTCGCCTAGTGGCACAAAAGCAGTGATTTCTTTAACACCAGCGCTGAGATCTTCCATCGACTCGATTCGGCCGCGTTTTGAATTTAAGTCTCCGATAACATCACCCATGAATTCTTCTGGAGTTACTACGACGACTTTCATGATTGGCTCTAATAGCACTGGATTGGCCTTCTTGACACCTTCCTGAAGGGCCATTGATCCAGCTATTTTGAATGCCATTTCGCTAGAGTCGACATCATGGTAAGAGCCGTCGTAAAGCTCGGCAATGATATCTACTACTGGGTAGCCAGCAAGAACGCCGTTATCCATAGCTTCTTTAATGCCCTGATTTACAGGTTTGATATATTCCTGAGGGACAACGCCTCCCTTAATGGAGTTAATGAATTCTAGACCTTTACCTGATTCGTTCGGGCTTAGTCGTAGCCAAACGTCACCATATTGGCCTCGACCACCTGATTGGCGGACAAATTTACCCTGCACTTCAACATCACTCTTGCGGATGGTTTCGCGATATGCAACCTGTGGCTGACCAACATTGGCTTCGACGTTGAATTCTCGTTTCATACGATCAACTATGATTTCTAGGTGAAGTTCGCCCATGCCGCTGATGATGGTTTGACCGGTTTCGTCGTTAACTTGAACGCGGAAAGTAGGATCTTCCTCAGCCAAACGCTGCATAGCGATACTCATTTTTTCTTGGTCAGACTTGGTCTTAGGTTCGATAGCGATAGATACAGGCGGCTCTGGGAAGGTAATACTCTCAAGTACAATCGGGTTATTCTGATCACTTAGGGTGTTACCTGTTGTGGTTCCTTTAAGACCCACGATCGCAGCAATATCTCCTGCGGTTACTTCTTCTACATCTTCACGCTTATCAGCTTGCATACGTACGATACGACCGACGCGTTCTTTTTCGCCGGTTGAACTGTTCAATATGTAGCTACCTGAGCTAATCTTGCCGGAATATACTCGGAAATAAGCCAGCTTTCCAACAAATGGGTCGGTGGCGATCTTAAAAGCTAGACCAGAGAACGGTTGTGCAGTCTCGGGTTTGCGTTCTATTTCATCACCTGTTTTGGGATGAGTACCCCAAGTACTACCTCGATCGAGGGGGCTTGGAAGGAGCTCGTTAACCGCATCAAGGACTTTTTCGACAATAACACCTCGTCCGTCACCACCAGTGACAGCGTAGAATTTACCAGTTAATACAGCCGTACGAATAGCCTGTTTAATTTCTTCCTCACTCAAGCCTTCTTCGCCAACCTCGAAATATTTCTCTAGAATAGCTTCGTCTTCTGCAACTGCGTTCTCAATTAATAAGCTGCGGTATTTTTTAGCCTTGTCGAGCATATCTGCTGGAATTTCACCTTCGGTAAGCTCATGATCAGTGAAAGTTTTATAAGTATAAGCCTTCATATTGACAAGATCCACAACACCGTTGATCTCTTGCTCAAATCCGATTGGCAAGTGTATTGGAAAAGCCCGTTTGTTCAAACGTGCATGAATGGTATCAAGTGATTTGTAGAAATCGCCACCCGTTTGGTTAATCTTGTTAATAAAACAAATACGTGGCACGCCGTACTTATCAGCCTGGCGCCAAACTGTCTCAGACTGGGATTCAACGCCCATTTTGCCGTCGAAGACAACTACGGCGCCATCGAGCACACGTAAACTACGTTCAACTTCAACCGTAAAGTCGATGTGTCCCGGGGTATCGATAATGTTGATCTGGTGGTCTTTCCAGTAGCAGGTAACAGCAGCCGAAACGATCGTAATGCCACGCTCACGCTCCTGAGCCATCCAGTCAGTAGTTGTCTCGCCTTCGTGCACAGCACCGATTTTGTGCTTTAGGCCGGTTCTGTACAAAATGCCTTCGGTAGTAGTGGTTTTACCAGCATCAATGTGCGCGATAATTCCAATGTTACGGATCTTTTCGATTGCTACTTTTTTACTTGCCATTTAGCTTAATTCCTTTTACCTTTAAATTTCTCTCCTAGTAATTCTGCGCCGCGATAGGCTAGCCCCAAACTGACAGCAGCTAAAATATCCGGGATTGCCGAATAAGCAATGTCGCCGTTTTTTTCAGATGCGGGTTTCGGTTCTCCTTTGGATCTAATATTCTGAATACGTTCTCCAACGGCATATGCGCCGGCGACTGTGATAGCAAATGCTGTTTCCGCAAATTCCATCACAGACATGCCATTTGATTGATTTGGAACACTGCCGGATTCAGGATTTGCAGAATTTCTACGGGCATATTCCTGTGACCAAGCCATTTCCCCTTCTGCGCCCAGTGGGCCCTGAGATGGTATGCCAGTCATTATTCTTGCTGCCCCTAGACTCGCGCAAAGTGTGCGAACGCGCGGTTAGCCTCAGCCATTTTATGAACGTCTTCACGTTTCTTAACTGCGGCGCCCTGACTGTTATAGGCATCGACTAGTTCTAAGGCTATTCTGTCCTCCATGCTCATACCTTTGCGAGCTCGGGCAGCTTGCACAAACCACATGGTGGTTAGATGATTTTGCCTCTGACCTTTTACTTCAAAAGGAATTTGATAGTTTGCGCCACCGACACGGCGAGAGCGGGTCTCTAAATGTGGCTGAATGTTCTTCATTGCTTGTTCGAATACATCTAATGGATTATCGACTTTTAGTTTGTTGGCAGCTTTTTGCATACCGCCATACACTAGCCGCTCGGCGACTTGTTTTTTACCGTTGAGCATAACTCGATTAATTAGACGCTGCACTTGAACGCTATTGTATACGCGATCAGCTGGGATGTCTCGTACCAATGAAACTGTTTTTTTCCTGGGCATTAAACTTCTCCTTCTGCTCTAGGTTCGGGTCTTTGCGGATGATAAATTGCATCCGAAACTCTTGCTTCGAGCTCAGCTTCAACATGAGCTGGATCTGCAGGGCTAAACTCACTAGCCAACCTAGCTTCAGTCTCAGGATCGTAAGCATGTGGCATGCTGTCAGTTGGACTTACTTGGCTTCTGGCTTGATTCCCCCCGTAAGGGCTTGTAACACCTTCATGTGTTAAATGTCTCGAGCCTTCCATTATTTGCTCGCTTTCTTGGTACCGTACTTACTTCGGCCCTGTTTGCGGTCGTTAACTCCTTGGAGGTCAAGGCTACCACGAACGATGTGGTAACGCACACCAGGAAGGTCCTTTACGCGGCCACCGCGAACTAGAACAACCGCGTGCTCTTGTAGGTTGTGTCCTTCGCCACCAATGTAAGCCCATACTTCGTGACCGTTGCTTAGACGTACACGGGCTACCTTACGAAGCGCTGAGTTAGGTTTCTTAGGTGTTTTAGTCGTTACTTTGACGCAGACACCTCGCTTAAATGGTGCTGGCTTCTCGTAGTTCCTAGTTTTTAGGTTGTTGGTCACACGCTGAAGGTGTGGTGACTTCGATTTCGAAGACTTGTCTTGGCGCGGTTTACGCACCAATTGATTGATTGTTGGCATTCATTCTCCTTATGGATGCAATCTGCTGCTTCATGGGATTATGCCTAGTCCCTGGCTCGGATTGCTTATTATGAAGTTTATTTATAGTAACAGGTTTAGGCTTCTTCTTCAACTATTTCTGCAGCTTCGGCATCTACTACACCCATCACCGTTTCTGCTTCAGCGATCAATTCTGCTTCGACTTCGTCTAGCTCTTCTTCGTCTTCTTGCGATCCAGTTCCTACAGGAATTTTGCGTCCAAGAATGACGTTTTCTTTAAGGCCATAAAGCTTGTCGACCTTACCACTTGTGGCAGCTGCAATTAGGACTCTTGTAGTGTCCTGGAATGAAGCGGCACTTAGGAAGGAATCGGTACTCAAACTGGCTTTAGTAATGCCAAGTAGGAGCTGGTTATATTTAGCTGGTTTCTTGCCTTCAGCTACCAATGCTTCATTGGTTTCAACTACAGACAGCTTGCTGACTACGTCACCTGTTACGAATTCGCTGTCACCAGATTCTTCGATCTGTACCCGGCTGAACATTTGACGGACGATGATTTCTAGATGTTTATCTGCGATGTTTTGACCTTGAGCAGCGAAAATCTTCAAGATTTCGTTCATGATGTAGCGCTGAGTTGGCTCAACCCCTTGTAAGCGCATTAAATCATGTAAGTTGATTGAACCATTGGTAAGTCTTTGCCCACCTACCACCTTGTCGCCATCTTGAATCTGAAGCTGTTTATAGCCTGGGATTTCTACTCTAACCACGCTTTGGCTGGTCGGCGTTATTGTTACAGATTTGTCACTTACCTGGGCTTTACCTGGCATAGGAGCAACAAGTGGTTCAGAAGCATCTTCTAGGGCTGCAACCACGTCGCCTGCAACAACTTCTGTTCCGCTGGCAATTGTAGCCTTGCGTTCACCAAGCTGTAATACGACTTTTTCTTTGTCGTCTGCAGTAATCTGGACGACATAGTGGTCACCTTCTTCCCATGTGTTGGCAACACCGCTAATCTCGGTTAGATATGCCTGTCCCTTAGGTGATCTTACCTCAAAAAGCTCCTCAATACGTGAAAGACCTTGAGCAGTATCATCGGCAATCGCTCCGCCTGAGCGGTGCTTAGAGTCTAGAGAAAGCTGCGTACCTGGCTCGCCAATACTTTGAGCCGCAATTACTCCGATAGGATGTCGGTCAGCTACTAGTTCACCAGTTGCAGGGTCTATACCATATGACTTTTGTGAAACCCCACGCACGTTACCACAGCTCAGTCCACTCATGATTTTTACGCCATCAATCGACTCGTCGGCTTCAATTTTTTCGGCAGCCTCTTGAGTAATTAATTCACCTTTTTTCACGAAGCCCTTGAGGGTTTCAGCCGCGAAACGACCTGCTAAACGGGAAGCATAACTTACACCTATGTAAGCAGCGTCTTCGCGTAACATGGCAAAGCCAGGGTCATTGGCGTCGTCATCAACCGTAAACACATCCTGCGATACATCGACAAGACGCCTTGTCAGATAACCAGCGTCAGCGGTCTTGAGGGCAATGTCAATCAAAGCCTTACGAGTGCCTCGCGTTCCGGTGAAATATTCTAGTGGACTTAGTCCGAAGATATAGCCTGACTTAATCGGCAACTCGATGACATTACCACCGGCGTCCTGCTGAACACCCAACATACCTACAGCATTATTGAGCTGAGAAATGTTACCTCGAGCGCCTGAGTTAATCGCAATCGCCATTGAAGAATCTTGACCAACCATCTGCTCTGATAGCATGTCCTGAACTTTGTTGTCGACCTTAAGCCAGTTGTCTACCGTCAGTCGATGTCTTTCGTCTTCAGTGATGAAACCTTCGTCATATTGATCTGAAATAGCTGCGGCACGGACTTCACCTTCATCAACCACTGCATTCATGCCGTTAATAGGAGCGAAGTCGCTCATACCCATAGACAAACCGGAGCTTGTAGCGTGGTAGAAACCTAGATCTTTAAGATCATCAGCGATCTCAGCAGTATGCTCCTGTCCATATCTGGCGTAGACATCGGCCATAACCTTCTGCAATCGTTTTTTGGTCATTGTTTCGTCCTGAAGTGGGAAATCTTCTGGGAAGATTTCATTGAAAAGTAATCGTCCTAGAGTAGTTTCTGTTGTTTCGCCCCTGAATGGCAATCTAACTTTGTTCTGCAAAATCAGCTCACCATTATCGTATGCCATCAAAGCTTCGTCGAAGCTCGAGAAAACTCTGACTGGTTGGTCATTAGTTTCT
The DNA here is from genome assembly GCA_964647765.1 of uncultured Candidatus Saccharibacteria bacterium. GTDB lineage: Bacteria > Patescibacteriota > Saccharimonadia > Saccharimonadales > UBA4665 > CAZYJC01. Next base: position 35,206 of record CAZYJC010000008.1, read on the forward strand.
GCTCGCTCATAGGTCAGATAGTAACAGCCGAGCACGATGTCTTGCTCAATATGAAGAATCGGCGAACCATCAGCCGGCTTCAACAAGTTGCGGTTAGCGGCCATTATTTCTTTTGCCTCTTTTTGTGACTTGTCGCTAAGCGGCAAGTGGACGGCCATTTGGTCACCGTCAAAGTCAGCATTGAAGCCCTTACAAACCAAAGGATGTAGCTGTATAGCTCGTCCTTCGATCAGAACCGGCTGAAACGCCTGAATACTTAGACGGTGAAGTGACGGTGCTCGGTTAAGCAACACATATTTGCCCTTGATTACCTCGTCCAGAGCATCCCAAACAATTGTTTCGCCCATTTCGATCAAACGGCTGGCTGAACGAATATTGTGAGCCTGCTCGCGGGCAATCAACTCACCAATTACGAAAGGCTTGAATAGTTCTAAGGCCATCATTTTTGGCAAACCACACTGATATATCTTAAGTTCAGGACCGGCAACGATTACGGAACGGCCTGAGTAGTCAACACGCTTACCCAGCAAGTTTTGGCGGAAACGCCCTTGCTTACCTTTTAGCATGTCGCTTAGACTCTTCAAACGACGTCTTTGGCCAGTTGCAGCAACTGCACGACCGCTTCGTGTTGAGTTATTGTCGATCAGGGCGTCGACTGCCTCCTGCAGCATTCGCTGTTCGTTACGACGAATTACTTCAGGCGCGTTTAAGTCCATTAACTTTTTGAGACGGTTGTTGCGGTTAATGACTCGGCGGTAAAGGTCATTTAAGTCAGACGTAGCGAAACGACCACCGGTCAATTGAACCATAGGGCGTAGATCCGGAGGGATAACCGGAAGAACGCTCATGCACATTGAGCTCGGCTTAATGCCGGCACGATCCATACTCTCGAGCAATCGCAGACGCTTCATCAACTTCTTGCGTCGTTGACCTTTAGCCTCTTCAGCCTCTTTGCCAAGCTCTTCAATAAGAGATTTGAGGTCGATTTCACTCAAAAGATCTTTAAGCGCCGCTCCCCCCATACCAACTTCGATCAACGAACGAAGTTCTGTTGGCAAGTTACGGTAATCTGTTTCGTTAATTAGATTTAGTTTATCTAACGAGCTAACTTGATCACGGAAAAGTTCAAATTCCTTAGTCAATTCTTCCTGCTCTTTAGTTTGCATTTCTGCCAAAGCCTTAACATTGGCGTCCTTAGCTTCAGCCTCTTTTTCGTAGCGAAGCTTAATTGCTTCTTTGGCTGCGGCAAACTCTGCTTCTTTATCAGCTAGAAGTTGATCACGCTTTTCGGTGTTGACCGATTTGATGATATAGCTAGCGAAATACGCTACTCGTTCAAGATTCTTAACTGTCATGCCCAGTAATAGACCCATTGCGCTCGGCGTACCACGCAGGAACCAAATGTGGGAAACAGGAACTGCTAAGCTGATGTGGCCCATACGCTCACGTCGGACAATACTTCGCGTAACTAGTTCACCATTTTTATCAACAGCAGCTTCACGGCTGCGCACGCCCTTGTATTTTGCATCATGTGGATTTATATCCTTTACCGGACCAAAAATACGTTCACAAAAAAGTCCGTCGCGTTCAGGCTTTTGTGTACGATAATTGATTGTTTCAGGCTTAGTGACTTCGCCGTAGCTCCAGTCCAAGATGTCGTTGGGGCTGGCTACAGCTAGTCTTACGGCATCAAAATCAGCGATGTCAGTACCAGTGTTGGAATATCGTTGTGGTGTCATATTAAACCTCCCCCTCTTTGTTATCATCTGCAGGCGCATCCTCTTCAGAGGCAATCATAACCACCTCTTCTTCTATCACGGCATCGGTTTCGGCTTCTTCAGTTATTACGCTGAAATCATCACCTGGAATTTCTTCAGTTACGTCCAATTTTGAAATCTCCTCTTGAGGGACTTCGACTTCGGCTGGGTGCGTCGCCTCTTCATGAATATTACTTGCAAGAACTGCTTCAGCATCAACAACCGTATCAGAGTGTACTAAATCAACCTTTAGGCCAAGTCCTTGAAGTTCTTTGACAAGCACATTGAAGCTCTCCGGGACCTTTGGACCAACAATTGGGGTCTTTTTGATGATCGACTCATAGGCTTTACTTCGACCATAGACGTCATCAGACTTAATGGTCAACATTTCTTGGAGGGTATTTGCTGCGCCGTAAGCTTCAAGTGCCCAAACTTCCATTTCTCCAAAACGCTGTCCGCCATTCTGGGCTTTTCCGCCAAGAGGCTGCTGAGTGACCATAGTGTAGGGGCCGGTTGAACGAGCATGGATTTTATCTGCAACCATGTGATTAAGCTTGATCATATACATCGAACCCACAGTTGTGCGTTCGGCAAAAGCCTCGCCAGTGCGTCCATCAAACAATTGCTGCTTACCGTCTTCTGGGAAGCCGGCTTCCTTGAGAAGTTCTCGAATCTTCTGCTCTGTTACAGGGTTGAAAGATGGGCTTGCGACCTTCATCCCTAGCGCTCGAGCGGCCATACCTAAGTGTGTTTCAAACAACTGGCCAACGTTCATTCTTGAAGGAACGCCTAGAGGATTAAGAATTATATCAACGGGCGTACCATCTTCCATAAAAGGCATATCCTCGACTGGAAGTATTCGGGCAATAACACCCTTGTTACCGTGTCGACCACCAAGTTTGTCGCCAACGGCGATTTTACGCATTTGCGCAACGAAAACTTGGATTTGCATGATCACACCGGCCTTTAGCTCATGGCCATTCTCGCGGCTAAAAACTTTGACGCCAACAACCTTACCGTGCTTGCCGGTTGTCATCCTTTGTGAAGTATCCCGTACTTCTTTGGCCTTTTCGCCGAAGATTGCACGTAGCAAGCGCTCTTCTGAACTGAGCTCCTGCTCGCCTTTAGGCGTAATTTTACCTACCAAAATATCACCCGGATGGACTTCGGCGCCGATGCGCACTATGCCGTCTTCATCAAGGTGTCGCAAGGTTTCTTCAGACACATTAGGAATGTCACTTGTAACGATTTCTGGGCCTAATTTGGTCTCACGGACCTCAATCATGAAATCTACGATGTGAACAGACGTTAAGGTGTCATCTTCCACCAGTTTACGGCTGATGATTATGGCATCTTCGAAGTTATAGCCTGACCATGGCATGAATGCTACGACCAGGTCTTTGCCTAGAGCCAACTCGCCGTCGGCAATTGACATTCCTTCGATCAAAACTGTGCCTTCTTTGACCTTATCGCCAGTACTAACAACAACTTTTTGATTGATTGATGTACCTTCGTTTGAGCGTACATATCGCTGAGGGACATACTTCTTAGTTCCCTTGGCGTATTTCACAACTACTTCTTGTGCAGTTGCCTTTGTGACTTCGCCTGCACCCTCAGCAAGTATTACCTGACCGGTATTTCGCGCTGCATCTACTTCTAGGCCAGTACCTACAATTGGACTTGAAGGCTGGATTAGCGGGACAGCCTGACGCTGCTGGTTACTACCCATCAGTGATCGATAGACATAGTTCTTCTCAATGAATGGAATTAGGCCGGCGCTAGAACCAATTATTTGGTTTCTAGAAGCGTCCATGTGGGTGACTTCGTTAGCATCAACCTCACCTGATTTAAGGTGCGACCGTGCCGAAACACGCTCTTCGACAAAATAACCATCTTTGTCTAACTCACTTCCGCCGCCAGCTATAGTTGCCGCCTCTTCTTCAAATGCATCCAAGTAAACAACTTCATTTGTTACCTTGGCTTTTACAGGCCAAGTAACCTTAGTTTTGATCTTGGCTAACTTGGCGGCATCGGATGCAGAAATTTTCGCTCCTTTTTTAACCAATGTTTTGCCTTTGTCGTCATGTAGATCCTCACTAGCGAAATGGCCAACTGCATCTTTAGCTGTTACGGCATTGATGACTCTTCTATAAGGGGTCTCTACGAAACCGTAATCATTTACCCGAGCAAAGTTAGCTAGGTTGAGGACT
>CAZYJC010000009.1:0-36854 GCA_964647765.1 uncultured Candidatus Saccharibacteria bacterium
GCCCAGCAGTGTTTGGTCTCGCTTGCCAGATGCCAAACCAGAAACAAGTTGGTGAATTGCAGCGGGCTGGTCACCTAGTGGCTTATAATCACTGACTAGCTTAAATTTTGTCATCCTTATATTTTAACAATAATTAGACGACTATTTGTAGAGCTTGTGGTAGCGATGTCTTTGGTCGTCTAGAAAATCAGTCAGCTGTTTAAGGAGCTTGGTCGCTGAATCGTCAAAAACCACTTTTGCGCCATCTCTGAGTGGCTGTGCCAGTTCAATCAAGTTTTGGACTTCATTGCTAATACCACCCGCGCCTTGCAAAAAGCCGATCGGCGTATCAGTCTCCACGGCAATAGTGAATTCATGTAATGTCCCCATCCGCCCACCAATACTAAGGACAGCATCGCTGGAAGTAATGAGTAGAGTATCGCGGCCCACATAATGCAAGCCACTATAAATAATGGTGTCGTAGGCTTCGGTTGGCAGACGATATTTCATAACATGCTCAATTTTGGAAGCAGCGGGACTAATGCCCACGCTCATTTGACCTCCGGCTTCCTTGTAGGCGATTGCTGCATAATTAGGCAGGCCTATTGTAGCGCCGGTCATAAGGGCGTGGCCAGATTTAGCAATCGCTGCACCTAATCGCGCAGCCAATTCCTTGCCCTCTTCTACGCTTTCACCTTTAGCTGCGCCGGAGACACAAATCTGATACATTGCCCACCTTTATACTGTTACTTCTTCGGCAACCAATTTTGGTTGGATTTCGTTTAATACGGTCCGTTCTACTTTATCACGCTTAAGGTATCCAAGTAATAGTTCATGCCATAAAGATTGTTTAAAAAACTCGCTAAACCTCTTATCGAATGGCAGTTGATTGCAATAATTGATTGCTGAGTCAATCAAGTTCATTGAAACAATATTCTTTTCATGCATTAAACCTAGATGCGAACTCTCGTGCCAGAAGTTAAAACTTGGTTCAATTTTTGCCAATGATTTTTCGATAGGTTGCCAATTGAAATCGTCCGGTTTGAGTTGTGGCTCAAACAATTCTGCAGAAATTTCATCAGCAACTCGATGGTAGTATCGCTGTATTAGCATCCATCCTGTGGGCTGGCTCAAATCAGCACCTCGGAGTTCGATTTCATCTGCGGCTACTTTAGCAACCATCTTGCCGAAGTCGCGTCTCACCTGACAAAGCTTAAGATAACTAGAAGATGCCCTTATCATATTCATTTCGTGCAAAGCCAGTGCCATCGAAACAGTTACCGTCCCTGAAGGACTATTTTTTGGCAGGGGTAAAACAATTATTGCACCTATTTCCTTGAGGCTCATCAAGTTGTTGCGACGTGCTTCAACCTCTTTTTGGGCCAAGCCTGTCCATTGCTTCGTCTTGGGGTTGGTAATAATAATATCGCGACTCTCAAAATCTTTTGGTGTAAGTTTTTTATAACTACTCATGAGCTGGTTGCGCCAGTTTCGGCCTTCTACTAACCATGCCGATCCCAAAATAGATTCGATAGACTCACGCTTAATAAACGAGTCGACTGAGCGATATCCAAGCATCTTAAGAGCCTTTTTGGGCGGATTGGCTTTAATCAGCCTCTTGAAACAGCTGGGCTTGATAGCAAAAACGGTTTTATGGTCATCGAGGCGATTTAGCTGCAAAACCATGCCTTCAACAACATCTGCTTCCGCGGATACACTAACCGCTGCATCAAAACGTAACCTTTTTACCAGTTTTTGATCATCTGCGGCGACTTTATGCATCAAGCTATGGTAAAGCTCCTCGGCAGTAGTGTCACTACCGTTGAGGCCGAGATCATTTATCTTGTCTCGTGTGCAGCGCATAACCTCGGTGGTAAGCCGAATGTCGTGACTTGGCCGACCGTGACTTAGCTCCAGACGGTCAACACCCTGCCTGAAATCCGGCTCCTTGGCTTGTAGTGCTTGAGATAGGAACTTTGTCATGTTTGTTAACGCCAGTGCTTACCCTTCAACTCAAGGTTAACATAAGCGGTAGCATAATTAAATGTCTTGGCCTGACGTTTTACAATCTGGTCGGTTTATACCAATCTGGGGAAGTTCGTAAGAAATGCTCAATTTCTTTTTCGCTCAATAGACCAGCCTGAGCACCTACTTTTTGAACTACATTCATCGAATTGATCGGCGCCCATTGTAAAGCACCTTCGATGGTATTGCCTTTTATTAATGCGGCGACAAATGTTGAGGCAAACGAATCTCCGGCCCCAGTTCGATCAACGGGTGGAGCTGGGTCTGGATAAAGTGGCATCTTGAAGCGATTGCTGCCATCTGAAGCATATGCACCTTCTGGACCGTCGGTGATTACCACTATCTTTGGACCAAGTTTATGCAGCTTGTCAAACAAATCATGGATGTTTTCATGGTCGCCGCCACCAACAGTAACTGCTTCCTCACGGTTAAGAATTAAAACCTCGGTTTGTTGGTAATTTCTTCTTAGTCGCTCTGCTCCGGCTTCCATTTGAAAGGTTCCGGGTTGAAATGCTAGCTTGACATCTTTGTGGTGATCAAGCCAATCTGCTACTTGATCATGGTATTCAATCGCATGCTCACTGATCGAGCTAAAATATAGCCACTTTGGCGTTTCAGATGGGGTGAGGAGTGGCCAATGGTAGTCATATTCTTCGTGCTTGATTAAAATAGTTCGTTCCTCTTTGTACCAAAGCACATAATGGTAGTTGCTTTTCTTGCCTCGATTGATTCTCACAAATCTCGTGTCGACGTCATTTTTGTCTAACGCAGCTATCATATCTCGGCCGTGAGCATCACTGCCCACATTGGTTACAAAAGCACTCTCGAGACCAAGCCTAGCAAAGGCGACTGCAGCATTCGCAGCATTGCCTACCGCTTCAATAACTTCTGCATGGTCAAATGGTATTTTTGTCGCAAATGGTACTGCCAACCATTTGCCCTCTTCATTTTCATAAGCTACAGCCTGGTCGTCCAACAATTTAATAAACGCGTCAGTTACAATGTCGCCAACACTTATAACGTCCGGATTTTTTGCCATTCCCACCTCTTCGTTTAAATACTTATGTTTAGTTTACCACGGCTTTACCAGCTGAGTTAAAATCATCAATTTTATCCTCAACGACTTTTTGAACGGCAGCTACAACTTCCTTATTGATTAGTTTAGCGACTGAATATTCTTTGGGGTTATCTTTGAGAACCTTTTCTAGAGTAGTCCTATATGCATAACGCATGTCGCTATTGATATTGATTTTAGTTACACCAATCTTGACCGCATCTCTGAAGTAATGTCCCGGTGTACCGCTGCCGCCATGGAGGCTTATGTTACATTCGATAGCCTCTCTAAGCTCTTTTAGCAAATTTAGATCTAAAACCTTGGGTACGGGATATTTCCCATGCAGATTGCCAATTGCTGCAGCAAAAGTATCAATGCCGGTCGCTTCGACAAATGACTTGGCGCTTTCGGGTGTACTAAAGGTCTTTTTTATCTCATGATAATCGATTTTTTCTTCGTGGAGATTTGAGCTTCCACCGAAGTAATGAGGTTCGCTCTCTACTAGAGCGCCGGTTAACTTGGCATATTCAACAACTTCGCGAGTGGCATTGATGATTTCTTCATCAGTTGCATCATGGTTTGCCTGACTAACGTCTATGTGAATAAACTCGAAGCCTGCCTCGATACCTCTCTTAGCTGCTTCAACCGTCGGGCTGTGGTCGAGATTAACATAAATTTCGACATTATATTCATGCTTGAAGTTGTCAACTAAGTCCCGCACATTATGTAGCCCAATATCGTCAACTTCGCCCTGACTAACTTCGACAAGTATTGGTGCGTTTTTTGACGCTGCTGCTTGGACAACCGCTCTTAGAGTTGCCTCATCATCTAGATTGAAGGCACCAAAAGCCCATTTCCCCGATCTTGCGTCTGCCATACGGAGACGGGCTTGATGGCAATTCGTCCTAATTTGCTCCAAAGTAAGCGGCATAAAATGTAGTATATCCGCTTATGTTAAAATCAAGCAAATTATTGCGAAAAATCTGAAGGCGCTTTAACTAGTGCAGGCGTACCTATATTAGGTATTAGGCGATTTTCCAGCTTAAGGAACTTTAGGTCCCTGATATTCTAGGTATATATAGGAGCTGTCGAAGTTTTTTACGGCAAAATTTGAACTTGTTGGCATACTATCACCCATGGCATTAACAAGCTGATAGGTTTGGTCCCTAGACCCAAATGCTTGTACGTGGATATCGCGGCCGGCGTAATTCTGCTCACTAACCTTCGATAAATCAACTTTAATACGATGAATTTTGCCGTCTCTAATCTTTGCATCTGAGATAGTAGCACCCGTACATACCGTACGTTCTGCATAAAGGGACCAATTTCTAGCATCGTACGACTTCATAATTTTACCGTCAGAAGTAGTTGTGTAATGCCTAACCCCGGCATAGGGTAGTTTTTGGTTGACTCTAACTTGGTAAGTTAATCCAACCTTGCCTTTGGCGCATACCCAACCTTTGCCACCTTGAAAAATTGGTGGTTTATATTCTGCAGCATACTTCTTTTTGTCTGGTTTGATTTTTGCCGAAGTTATCTTAATAGGCTTTACAGAGTCTGCGTGACTTGCAACTACAAAAGCTGCGCCTGCGATAGCTACTAGAGTGATTATGATCAGAGGCAGGACGTAATGAGCAATTCCACGTTGGTTATTTTTTAAACGTATCATTTGATTATCCTTTTGTATTTTAAGATTATAGGTAGATGTTAATGTATTATGGTTATATTTGCAACAGCTACAATGAACGGTTATTTACTACTTTAATACGGAGTGCGCAGCTAACCTTATGTGTTTGGCGTCGAGACCAAAATGAGCTAAGAGTTCGTCCGGTGAGCCAGATTCGCCAAAATGATCTCTCATACCTATTCGGACCAAAGGTGTTGGGAGGTTTTCTGAGAGCAATTCAGCTATCGCACCGCCTAAGCCTCCGATTATTTGACCCTCTTCTGCGCTAACCGCCGCACCGGTTTTTTTTACGCTTGCCAGGATAGTTTTTTCATCTAAAGGCTTAATTGTTGGCACATGGACGACTTCGGCCGATATACCATCCTTGGCAAGAGTTTCGGCGGCTTGCAGCGCTTGATAAGTCATTGTCCCAGTAGCGATTAATGTGACGTCATCTCCGGGTCGAAAAACATAGGCTTGGCCGATTTCAAACGGGGTTTTGTCTGAGGTAAACACAGGTGTTGATTCTCGAGCTAGACGAAGATAATTCGGACGATTATCTTTTGCCATTGCTAGAGTAGCTTTCTCGGCTTCGACACTATCACATGGTGCAATAACCACCATATTTGGCAAAACTCGCATTAAAGCGATATCTTCGAGCATTTGATGCGTCGCACCATCTGGGCCGACGCTGATACCGGCATGCGAACCAACTATTTTGACTGGCTGATTATTCAGACAAATTGTTGTTCTGATCTGCTCCCAATTTCGGCCTGGACTGAAGGCTGCGTACGAAGAAACAAAAGGTATTTTCCCCATTGCCGCCATGCCTGAACCAACCGTTACTAGATTTTGCTCTGCTACACCTATCTCAACGAATCGGTCTGGAAACTCTGCCTTAAATAAACTCATTTGCGTAGAGTCTGTTAGGTCGGCGCACGCTGCGGTAACTCTAACGTCGGCCTGCCCGGCAGCCAGCAGACCACGTCCAAAGCCTTTTCGGATAGGTTCGGCTTCAAGCCCTTTGCCTATTTTATGGAGATGCATTTTATTCATGCTCGCTCCGTATCTTGCCGCCCAAAGTGCGCAGCTCATGCAGAGCTTTTTTGGCTTGTTCATGATCTGGAGGTATGCCATGCCAATGGAAGTCTCCCTCCATGAAATCGACACCCTTGCCCGGAATAGTATAGGCAATGATCATGACGGGTTTTTCGGTTACTGCTTTTGCCATCGCACAGGCATCGATAACAGCCTCGATATCGTTGCCATTTATTTCAATAACATGCCAGCCAAACGAATCCCATTTAGCAGATAATTTCTCCAGCGGCATAACAGTTTCGGTCGGTCCGTCAATTTGGATATTATTACGATCTGTAAAGGCAGTAATATTATTAAGATTGTATTTGCTAGCTAGCATTGCAGCCTCCCATACATTGCCTTCGTCCTGCTCGCCGTCGCCCATAATCACATAGATTGACCGGTCTTTTTGGCCATCCATTCTCATGGCGAGCGACATCCCACAGGCCTGGCTTAAGCCGCTGCCAAGCGGTCCGCTGGTATTTTCGAGGCCAGCTAGTTTTGTTCGTTCAGGGTGACCTTGGAGCTTTGAGCCCATCTTGCGCAAAGTCATTAACTCTGACTTATCAAAAAAGCCTGCGTGAGCCATAGTGGCGTATTGTACTGGGACACAGTGTCCGTTGCTGAGTAGAAATATATCCCTCTGATCCCAATCCGGCTTCTTGGGGTCATATTTCATAATATCGAAGTAAAGCGCAGTCAGTATATCAGCAAGGCCAAGCGGACCAGCGCTATGTCCGCTTCCGGCGTGCTCGAGCATTTTGATAATATCTTCACGGATTTCATTTGCGATAGTTTCTAGCCTAGAAATTGGGAGTTTTTGCATCGCTTATCGACTCCTTAACCTTTTTAAACGCCTCTTTTGCGTCAATGGCACCTTGGATATAGCCACCTACATTCAAGACATCAACGCCACCCTCAACCAACTGTCTGGCATTTTGGTCATTAATGCCGCCATCCCAGGAAATTTCGGCTTCAGGATGATGCTGACGCACTTTGTATACCTTATCCAGCAAACCTAGATCAGCCACGCCACCATGTTCCCCTAGATGACCACTGAAGATTAGGATGTGATCAAAACTATGCATGATCTGAAAAGCATAATCAATTGGCGTATCGTGCAAGACGGCTAAACCGACTTTGATTCCTTCTTTGTGTAATGTAGCCGCAAAATGCATGTGGTGCACATCGACCTCATTGTGAATGATCACCAAATTTGGTTTTAACCTGATAAGAGGATCAAGGTAATCCATTGGTTTCTGAAACATCAAGTGAATATCCGCAGATACATGCTCAGGCCACCATACTTGTTCTAAGCCCGGCGACTTAGTTTTGGTAAAAACTCCGTCCATCAGGTCAATGTGTATCCTCTCAGATAGGCCTTTTGCGCGCTCCATTTGAGCTCGATATTCATGAGGCTCAAAAGCTGTGACCGTAGGGCAAATGACAGCCATTTCAATTAATCTCGTCGAGTTGAATTGTGCGTCTTTGATGTCGCTCTATTGGGCTAAAGGGAGTTTCAAGCCATATTCTGATAGCCTCGAACATTTCATCTTTAGATAAAAAGCGACCAGAAAGACTCAGAACATTGGCGTGATTATGTTGTCTTGAGAGCTTAACTATCTCGTAAGGATCGTCACTGGAATTTCCTTCAGCATCAACAGCAGTTTTGGCAACAACTGGACCATAAAAAACTGCGGCTCTAACACCTTTAAAGCGATTAGCCGCCATAGCTTCACCCTGACCACTGCCGCCTAGAATAATGCCAAGTTCTGAATCTCCTGAGGCAACTAATCTGGCTGCTCGTGCAATAAGATCGGGATAATCATCCTCAGCATCGAATTCTGCCGGGCCCACGTAATTAACCTGATGGCCCAGTGATTCAATATAATCTTTGAGTTCGCCCACCGCCGCGAAACCTGCATGGTCCGTGCTAAGAGCAATATTCATAGCTAGTCGTGGTGTCCTCGATGATCTTCTTTAGAGTGTAACAGTCGGCCGGTATCCGCGACTACCTCGACAAGACGATTACTATATCCCCACTCATTGTCATACCAAGCAACAACTTTAAGCATATTACCGCCAACAACTGCTGTTAACTTGAGGTCAACTATAGCAGAATGACTATTACCTATGAAATCGCCGCTAACTAGTTCTTCTTCCGTAACGCCTAAAATACCTTGGTAGTAGGGCTCAGCTGCGGCTTTTTTGAAAGCTGCGTTAACTTCTTCAACAGAAACGGCTTTTTTTGTAATTATGACGAAATCGCTTAATGAAACAACTGGGGTTGGTACACGCACACTTAGACCTCCGAAAATGCCTTGCAGCGCCGGCAAAGCCAAGCCCGCTGCCTTACTTGCACCCGTAGTTGTTGGCACGATGTTTTCGGCCGCATTGCGGGCTTCACGGAGATCCTTAGCCGGAGCGTCTTGAAGTTTTTGTGAGGCTGTGTAGCTGTGAACGGTCGTCATCATAGCTTTTTCAATACCGAAGTTATTCTCAATCACTGCTGCTACTGGAGTAATACAGTTAGTCGTACAGGAAGCATTGCTAATGATGTCCCCTGCTTCTTCGAGTTTATCCTCATTAACGCCCAGCACAACTGTTGTAGCCCCCTCGCCTTTTGCGGGAGCGCTTAAAACTACTTTGCGAGCACCGGCTGTAATATGTGCCTTGGCTTTGGCTGGATCAACAAAAAAACCAGTTGACTCAATAACGACATCGACCTTATTCTCAGCCCATGGTAATTTCGCTGGGTCGAGCTCTGCTAATACTTTGATGTGTTTTTTGTCAACAACTATGCCTTTTTCATCAGAGCTAACCTCGTGATGGTATGTTCCATAATTACTATCATGCTTAAGCAAGTGTGCAAGGGTTTTGTTGTCTGTAATGTCATTGATGGCTACTATCTCTATATCACTGCGTTCAAAAGCCACCTTAAACGCGTTGCGGCCGATTCTGCCAAAACCATTAATTGCTACCCTTGTTTTCATTCTTTCCCCTTAGTTATGTTTTTATTTTACTGCTTATGCTCTTATTGTAAAAGCTAACTATCTAACAGACAAGGGTTAATTATTTAACGATCAATGATTTGACCGGTAAATTCAGTGTAGTTAAGTAGCTCAGACAAAGAACTTATATGTTCAAAAATGTCTCGACTTTCGGACAAATAATCGCTAGCAGTTGAAACAGTTGTCTGAATTTGATCAAAACTGAGCTGTCTGACAGTGATTTTTTCTCCCGGATCAAGGTGGGTTTCCGTTTTGTCACTAACACCCCAAGCCAACCATGTGTAAACGAACCATTCAATTTTGCGGTAAGGCTGATAAACCTTTACAAGACGCCAGTTATTAAAAGTGTAGCCTGTTTCTTCTTGTACTTCACGCCGAATAGAGTCTTCAATTGACGCGTCCGCTGCGTCGACTCGACCACCCGGGAAACTTAAACGCGCACCTAGATGCGGTTGTTCGTCGTCTAATACTAGAATCTTGTCGTCAACTACACAGATTGCATTCACCGTATCAGTGCGTTTGAGCATTTCAAACGTGTGAATAGTGCCATCAAACAATTCTTGGGGCCACTGATAAACCGAAAAAATCATGCCTTTAAATGCTAACTCAGCATTTTCAGGGACTAGCACACTATCTGGCGGAATTATTTTTTTCATTATTGCTGTTTGTAGCGTTCGATTGACTCGGCGATAACTTGTTTAGCCGCCTCAGCATCACCCCAACCAGTTACTTTAGTCAGACCAGGTTTCTTCAAATCCTTGTAATGATTGAAGTGATTTTCGATTTTTTGCTTCCAGCGTTCACCAAGATCGTCGAGAGTATTGATACTATCGCCAGTGTTACGGTCGTCTGCTGGCACAACAACTACTTTGTGATCAATATCGCCATCATCTTCAAAATTCATGATTCCAACTATTTTTGCCTCAAGCCAAATACCAGTAGGTAGAGGCTCATCACAGACAATTAACGTATCTAACTCATCACCGTCGCCATCAAGCGTTTGCGGAATAAAGCCGTAGCTAACGGGCTTGGCAAAAATAGCCGGCTCAACACGATCAAGCATAAAAGCTGCTCGCTTGCGATCCCATTCGATCTTCAGAAAACTACCCTCTGGTATTTCGACTACAGTATTCAGCGTTCCATTTTGATAATCACCTGGATCCAGGACTTGATTAAAATCAGGCATGACTCTCCTTCGTTATTTCAAGTCTATTGTACTATATAGACTATGATTATTGTTGGACATCGCGGGGCAAAAGGCTTAATGCCAGAAAATACTTTGCCTTCAATTCAAAAAGCTCTAGATCACCATGTCGACGAAGTTGAATTTGACCTCCGCACTACCAGAGACCAGATTGTAATATTGCATCATGACCCATATTTAACCGATGGCGATGGCAAACGAAATATGATTACTGAACTAACGCACAAAGAGCTATTGCAGCATAAACCCGATCTGGCGACTTTTAAGCAGGCTTTGGAGCTGATTGGTCTTGGTACGCCAGTTTATATAGAAATCAAGCCTGAAGCAAAGCTTGAGCCGATTACAAAAATAATAGATGAAATGTTTAACAACGGCTGGCCATCGGATCATTTTGCTATTGCCTCATTTGATCAGAAAATTCTCGTCAAGTTACACAAAAAATACCCCGACCTTGAGATGATAGTAAACGAAACTTGGTCAGGAGTCCGAGCCCAGCTTCGCGCTAAGGCCCTCAATACTAATCGAATTAGCATGGATCAGCGTTGGCTATGGTCAGGTTTCATAAAAATGATGAGCAAAAAATACCGCTTGGGAGCATACACTCTCAATGACCCTGCAAAAGCTAGGCGCTGGGCAGAAAATGGACTATATGCTGCAATCACTGACTATCCAGATTTGGTTAAGCGATAAATTGGTAAAATAGATTTGATGAGAGCAAAGCTTATTCAAACTATCGATGAGGCTGAACATATACGGACATTTAGGTTTAAGCCGGAAGCTGGCTACCACTACACGGCTGGGCAGTTTGCTGAATGGAAACTACCGCACGACGAATCCGATGAACGAGGCATCAAACGCTGGTTTACCCTTTCAAGCTCACCTAAGGACGGCTATATTAGTCTAACTACAAGGTTTGCTAGTCAAAATGGCTCAAGCTTCAAGAAGGCATTACGAGAGATGATAATCGGCGACTATATAGAAGTCAGCCAGCCAATGGGAGACTTCGTTTTGCCTAAACTACTGCAAACACCGCTTATATTTGTCGCTGGAGGCATAGGCATAACTCCTTTTCACAGCATCTTAACTTGGTTAGCCCAGACCGGTGAAGATAGGCCGATCAAAATGCTATATGCAGTCAACAACGAGGATGACATTATCTTCGAAGAAACCTTTAAAAAAGCCGCTCAGCACGTAACTGTAGCCGTCAATCAGCCAACAGCTAGCTGGGGCGGCGAAAGAGGCTTACTAACAGCCGACATGATCCTAGGCGTTGAAAAACCAGATGAGAACACTTTAATTTATATTTCTGGACCAGAAACGATGGTTGAAAATCTCGAAAAAAATCTACACGCCAAGGGCATTAAGAGCAAACAACTAGTCTTGGATTTCTTCCCAAATTATCCGAAATATTAATTTGCTTGAACTGGGCGAGCGTGGCCCTCTATGTATTCACGTATTTTTAGTGCCGCAGTAGCTCCCTCGCCAGTAGCTGAGGCGATCTGCATTGTAGCACCAGATCTAATATCTCCTGCGGCGAATACGCCTGGCATTACTGTCTTTAACTCATCATCAGTTTTTACAAAACCAACAGCATCTAACTCTATCATGGTTGTTTGAAGGAATTGAGAATTCGGAGTCAAGCCAACGAAGATGAATACTCCATCGGTTATAAATTCCCGTTTTTTACCATCTTTGGTGCCAATAACTTTGGTAACAAAATTGTTTTCGCCGATAATTTCGTCAGTAGTTGTACCAAGATGAACAGTAACATTGCCGTTGTCGATATATTGCTGAAGTTCCTGTTGCAAAACATCGCTTGCCTTAATCGTGCTTCGTACCAGCAGATCAATATGGCTCGCAAACCGAGTCAAAAAGATAGCCTCTTGGATTGCCGAATTGCCGCCGCCAACGACAACCAGCTTTTTATCGCGATAAAAAGCCCCGTCGCATGTGGCGCAGTAGTGAACGCCTCTAGATAGGTACTCAACTTCACCCGGCGCCCCGACTTTTTTATAATCTGAGCCAGTAGCGATTAATACGGCTTTTGCCAACATGTCGCCACTGGTTGTTTCAAGACGCTTAAATTTGCCTTCATCATGGATTGCAGTGACTTCACCTAGCTCAATAACCGCCCCAAAACGTTCGGCCTGCTTGCGAAGATCTTCGGCAAGAGTAAGGCCTTCAACACCATCGGGGAAACCGGGATAGTTATCTATCTTATCTGTTACAGCAGCTAAACCTCCAACGATTGCACGTTCGAACAGCAAAGTATCAATATCTTCGCGCGTTGTGTATATTGCAGCTGTTAGCGCAGCCGGACCGGCACCCACAATTATCAGATCGTGAGTCGGGATGTCCTTCTTGTCTGCCATATAGTTTAGGCTACAGCTGGAGCTAATCGAGCAAGGTTATAACCGACAATTACTTCTTGTGTATCATCAGCCTTGGTAACAACAGTAACAGGAACTGTGAGAGCACCGGACATTTGTAGAGCTTCTGCTTGGCGATCTGGATTTTCGTCGAGATTGACCTCTTCATAAGTCATACCTTTGGCTCCAAGGTACTTCTTGACCATTTGGCAGTAGCCGCAGGTGTTGGTTGTAAAGATAGTGATATTTTTGACCATTTGTTGGTCCCCCTCGTTAGTTTTTAAATTTTTTGCAAGATTGCTTTGCCCGGATTTTGGAGCCGAAGACTACCTCACCGTGTCTCTCAGGTACGGTTACAGTCGTTTTGTTTTTACGGCTCTTTATCTTGTTATGTGCTGTCAAACGATGCTCATGGACAGAACAATTATGACTGTAAGCAAAATTATATATAGCGCTTGAAACAAAATCAATACGCTATATATTGTGCTTTTTACCCCATTTGCTCGTATTTTGCTCGGTATTCGTTTATTTGGAAACGCTGTGTAAGGTGACGTCAAAAACTAAGTCAGCGTTCGCCGGAATACCAGATCCTTGCGGAGGATTAGCGCCATAAGCCAGGCTCGCCGGAATCAACAGTCTTCTCGTTCCACCAACCTTCATTCCGGGAATGCCTTCTGTCCAGCCTTTGATAACCTGATCCAGGCCAAAACTCACAGGTTGACCTGAGTCTTTTGAGCTTTGGAAAACAATTCCAGTCGATGCAACGGCACCAGTATAATCGACGGTTACTTTGGCGCCAGGTTTCACGGTATCGCCAGTACCAGGTACTGTGTCTTGCGTCTGTAGCTGGGGAATACTGGTCGTAGGGGTAAAGTTTGCTAGTGGTGCGCCTTGAAGTTTTGTCACGTTATTCTCCTTAGATTTCTTGCTAGCTTCCTCGAGGGCCTTCTTCTGGGCATCGGTAAGCTGAGTATTTGATTGATTATTGTTCTGGGTTTTATTCTCTTGATAGATTGAATAAATAACAGCCACAGGGAAAGCTATCGCTGAGATGATAAACAATCCTGCACCAAAACTTGCAAATGCTCGACTTGATTTTGTCGCCATTTATATCTCCGTTATTTACTCTATTATATCCAAAAATCGCTCTATGTGTAAGATAGTAATTTTTACTTAGAGCCGGCTGAAGGATAGCTATTGCCTGCGTTGGTAACAAAGAGATCATGCGGGTGGCTCTCTGTCAAAGAAGCAGTTGTGATACTGCTCAGAACCGCCTTATCCCACAGGTCTTCTATCGAAGTAGCTCCAACATAGTAGAAGCCAGATTTTACACCCTCCAGCATTGTCTCGGCTACTGTTGCTAGATCACCGCTACTAGGAACTAGTCCTTCGACTCCCTCCGCTACAAGTACAGATTTATCTGTAAAACTTTTGCCGTGGAATTCGTCTTCACTGCTGATAGCTTTACCTCGCTCCATGGCACCAATTGATCCCATACCTCGGTAACCTTTAAACTTATAGGTTTTTTCTTCCTTAACGATGCTTTGGAAGCGAGCTGGAACTTGCTCGCGGCTAAATTCAAACACTTCACCAGGGGATTCTTCTGTTGCCGCAAATAAACGCCCCATCATAACGCTCGAGGCGCCAGCAGCGAGCGCCTTGGTAATATCACCGAAGTAATTAATTCCGCCGTCGGCAATAACCGGAACACCATGCTTTTTTGCCACTCCAGCCGTATCTATTATCGCGGTGAGTTGTGGCACTCCCATTCCGGACACCAGTCTGGTTGTACATATTGCGCCTGGGCCCATACCAACGCGAAGTCCGTCAGCGCCCGCCTTGATCAGTGCTTCAGCACCTTCTGCAGTTGCTATATTTCCCGCAATTACATCCACCTTGTGATTCTTCTTAATATAAGTCAAGGCGTCGACAACAAACTTGGAATAGCCATGAGCAGAGTCAACAACTATAACATCTACCCCAGCATCAACTAGCGCCTGCACCCTTTGTTCGTAACCCGGACTAGAACCTACTGCTGCGCCAACTTTTAAGCCCTTAGCTTTAACTTCAGCAACCTGTTTGGCCTGCTCTTCAATTGTTAGATTTCGGTGGATAATACCGATACCGCCAAATTCCGCCAAAGCGATTGCCAATTTGGCTTCGGTAACTGTGTCCATTGGTGCGGAAACCAGTGGTGCATCGAGAGTGATGTTTTTAGTTAATTTAGTTTTTAGTGAAATTTCGCTACGAGAAAACCCGGCGTAACCGGGCTTAAGCAAAACGTCATCAAATGTAAGTGAAGGAGTATTAGTAATCTGCATAATCTATTCTAGACCGAAACGAGCCCTTTTGTCAAAGGGAATAACAGATTGGCTTACCAGCCACCACCACCGCCACCGCCACCGCCACCGCCAGAGAAGCCACCACCCCCAAAACCACTACTGCTGCTACTAGCTGGCGCGGTAAATGCCGTATTGACTGCGCTACCAACTCCCTTGTTAAGGCTGTCAGTAAGATAGACGGCGTTAAAAGTATTCCAGTTTCCGCTATACCAACCCGGCGGTGAGGTATACAGACCTTCGAATTTGCCAGCCCACTGCTTTTCAACCCCAAGTACCATGGCATATGGCAACAGCTTCTCAAATAATTCGACTGTCTTGACAGGCTCCGCTGCATTGGCAGCATAAGCTGCGTCAGGTGACTGGAGCTTTTGGATACGATCTTTTTCGGCAAATTCTAAGTACATTTTGAGGCCCTTAATGCCTTCCTCTGCAGCAACTCCTTTAGCCGTACGTGCAGGCATGTATTTGGTCGCAAAATAGGCAACTGCTGCACCAACAATTAGGCCAGCCGACAATGGTGCTCCAAGCGCCTTCCACCCGACAAATAGAACAACAACCAGAACCGATAGATAAGCATATTTAGTAAACTTACCGGCATTCATCGGATTCGACCTAAAGTATCCCAAAGTAGTCAGCTCAGTATCGACAGCCTTAGCTAGGTCCTGCGAAGTTTTGTAGAGTTGATTTTTTAAGTCTGCTAGATCTACTATTTCATCTTTTGACGGAACGCTAAAAATAGCTGACATAATTTTTGTTTCGTTGACATCCAATGCCGAATAATCAGTGTTAAGAAGCTGTAATTGGTATGAAGTTGTGTCGGGCATCATCTTTTTAACTTTTTTGGTCTCGATGATTCGTATATATTTGCGGATTGCGAGATCAATAATTGCGGCAGTAATTTCCTTATTCTGAAGCCCAAAATCAGCAATAGTGCCAACCTCCATAGGTTTAAGGCCATCCGGGGGAGCATATTCAGGCACAATAACTCCTCGCCCTTTTGGATCACGACCCTTAACCAGCCAATAACCTGCACTAAATCCTCCAATGAATAAAACTGGCACTAGGAATAATGCTACGGGTCTTGCATATTCCATACCAGTTTCGTAAGGGCTTGGTTTTTTAAAAAAACCTGTCTCAAACGAAGCTACGTAAGTTAAGGCTTCCTTGGCTGTTAATGGTCTCGTGGTTTGAGCACTAATCGAGTCACCTTCTGTGTTGATTGTGCAGTCTGTTGTTTTGCTGCCGTATGCTCCAGCAAAACATATTGGTTGGCGAGTCTGCTTCAGGCCATTTGGAAGTTTAAGATTAACGACAACGGATGTCATCGGCTGCCCCCATTGATCACCATTAACATCCCAGTAAAGTTCGTCGTGATCCTTATAAAAGGAAATAACATTATGTAAAGTGTAGTCAATTGTATAGCGATGAGTGCCAGTGATTGTATTATTCGGATCGCCAATCTTCAGAACAGTATTTCCATTGGAGCCATAGGTTGTATAGCCAACTATGGCGCCTGTCTCCATCTTAATTTGGTTTACGTGAAGTTGCAGCGAATGATTCTTATATCGATCGGGGATTGCTCGCAAAATTCCGTGATTGTAGCTATTAAAAGTTAGGTCTATCGTTTCTACGATATGGAGTTGGCCTTGCGGATCATTGCTTGTCAGCTCTTGGTCGCTGACGAATTTATTGATTACGAAATCATTAACGTCAGCTGTCGCCTTGCCTCCAGCCGAAAAAAGTCCGATCACTAAAGCGAACGCCAGCAAGGATAAAAATTTTTTCATATCCTTTGGGCTTCTAAGGCTTGTTTAGCCGCTTCGGCTGCTGAGTCGAGTATCTTGTTGACTTCTTTATCAGTTAAGGTGCGCTGGGTTGAATTAATTTCCAGGCGATAGGTAATATGCCTGGCAGAATCTCCTTCCCTGACAAAAATATCAATTGGGTACAGTTTTGTTATCGTATCTTCCGGTTGGGCTTGGTTTATTGCTTGATCAAGGACTCCATAAAGCTGACTGTAACTGACTTCTTTTTGTACATTTAGAGTTATATCTTGGGTAACTTTTGGAAACTTTGAAAGAGTCTGGTATCGTCCGCTGGCAGAAATTGCATCAGCCAAAACCTCAGTATCCACTTCAAAACCAGCTATAAAACGTGGTAGTTTAAGGTTTCTGATCACTGATTGCTTGAACTCGCCAATTATGCCTAAGAATAAACCCGATGATTTGATGTACGCGGCTGCACTTCTCTTCGGATTGTATGGCTGGCCGACGTCACTCTCGGCGATTTCCTTAGGCAGTGGCTTGTAGTCAACATCGTGCCCGGTCAATTGATCGAGGTAATATTTGGCATGATAGTAGGCGGAGCCAGGTTGCTTAAGTTTGTCGGCAGCAGTTATGACCAATGAAGTAAACTCAAATTCTCTTGGTAATCCTTCGTCGTCAACTTGATGGGCGAGGCCGTGCGTTTTACCAATTTCAAACAGTGCAAATTTGTTATAACCCGCTTTAATATTCGGATGCACCTTATCTAGCAAGCTAGGTATCAGACTTATTCGGTAGAATTGAACATCAGGACTGAGAGCATTACTTATCTCATATGCCTGAGCTGGGTCTTGGCCAACTTTTTTGAGAAGATCACCATGAACGAAGCTATATGTCAGGACCTCGTTAGCACCCGCCGAAGCTAGTGCCTTGCGGACTGTACGTTTTTGATCGAGGATCTGACTTCTAAGTGGCGGTGTTAAATCTCTGGCTGGCAGAGATAATGGTAGCTTGTCAAAACCATATAAGCGACCCACTTCTTCGACAATATCTTCACGAAGCTCTATATCAGTTCGCCAAAAAGGTGCAGTTACAGTCAAGCCATCAACCGAATTCTCGACCTTAAACTCAACATTTTGTAATATTTGTGAAATTTCTTTGGCGTCTAATTCTAAGCCAAGTCGATCATTGATAAAATCGACAGCAATAGTAATAGGCGGATAAAGCGTATGCCGATTTTCTACCAATTCTTGCACCTGGCTAAGATCAAAGAAACGACTAGCTACTTTGCCACCGGCATATTGCTCGATTTCCCTTACAATACGCGACTGTACCGCAGCATTTTGAAGTGGGCTTTGGCCTTTAGTAAATCTTGTAGCGGCGTCAGTGAACAAACCGTGTTCCATGCTTGTGCGTCGCGTTGAGAACATATCAAAGGTTCCACACTCGAGAATTATATTTACTGTAGCCTCATCTACCTCTGTTTCGCTGCCACCCATGATGCCACCAACGCCTATCAATTGCTTATCAGTGGCAATCATAATTGCCTCTTGACGTGGATCGATGGTTTTGCCGTTTAGGAGCTTAACTGTCTCATCTGTATGGGGGTTTCTGACGACTATGGTCGGGGTTGCGCCACTAAGAGCCTTAACTTTGTCGTAATCATAAGCGTGCAAAGGCTGGCCCGTTTCTATCATGAAGTAATTGGTATAGTCGACGATGTTGTTTATCGATTTTTGCCCGATTTTTGCCAACTCGACTTGCAGCCAGCTTGGGCTCGGCCCGACTTTAACGTCTCGCATGACAATCATGGTGAACCTTGGCACTAACTCTGGTAGCTCATTCACTACTTCTAGTGGCAACTCTTCTCCGTCTGGAGCAGCAAATTCAGGTGCTATCTTGTACCAATCTGGACTCTTGAATGAGAGTGCTTGGATGCCAGCTAATTCTCGAGCAACACCCATCATGCCGAAGCAGTCGGGCCGATGAGTAAACATCTTATTCTCGATATCAATAATTAGATCATTAGATAGACCGTAAGCTTCGCCAAATGGTGTTCCAGGCTTAAGATTCTGATCTATTACGAACAGGCCTTCATGGCTATCACCTAATGCCAGCTCCTTGGGGCTTGCAAGCATACCGTTGCTGACTTTGCCTCTAAGCTCTCTGGCCTCAAGTACAAATGGATCGTCGCCAACAGAACTCGGAACGGTAGATCCTGGCGGCAACCAGACGGCCAGCATACCCTCGTGGACATTCGGCGCTCCACAAACTACCTGCACTAAATTGTCCTCGCCTCTTTCGACACCTGTTACTGTTCCGCCATCATCAACACGGCAAAGACTAAGTTTGTCGGCATCAGGATGTTTGATGCACTCAATTACTTTAACGATGACTGCGCCATTATATTTGTCGCCGATTTCGATGACTTCTTCGATAGCACCAAGTTGCTGACCAATTCGGTCGAGCAGTTCATCTTGGCCAATAGCCAGAATATCGCCAGTGGATTTAAATCGTTGATTAAAATCGATAATCGAATTCAAGCTCAGTTTCATTTGAATTGCCTTAAGAAATCTAATTTGCCTGATTCAAAATGCCTAATATCTTCGATGCCGTATTTCATCATCACCAATCGATCGATGCCGCCACCCCATGCGAAGCCACTATAGACATTGGTGTCTATGCCTGCTTGATGGAGAACGTTTGGGTGGATCATGCCGCAGCCTAGCAGCTCGATCCAGCCAGCGTAAGAACAGATTTTGCAGCCCTTCTTATCACAGAATGGGCAGCTTAGCGTGAATTCAAATGAAGGTTCGGTAAATGGGAAGTAGAATGGCTGTGTTTTAACTTCGAGCTCCTTGCCATAATATTCTTGCAAGAAAGTCTTTAGTGTAGCGATGAGATGGCCGGCATTAATACCTTTATCGACATAAACTCCTTCTAGCTGGTAGAAAGTATGCTCGTGCCGCGCATCGAGATCTTCGTTCCTAAAAGTTCGCCCGGGAATTACTACTGCAATAGGTCGACCTTCATCGAGATTAACTTTTTGGGCTTTAAGCACTCGGTTCTGCATGGTTGAAGTGTGGGCAGGCGCAATATATGGCTTGCCGTTCTTGTCTTTTTGGGTTGTCATGAAAGTATCATAATCATCACGGGCTGGATGATCATCTGGGAAATTCAGAGACCCGAACATGTGATAATCATCATCAATCTCACGCGACTCAACAGCGGTGAAACCCATCCTATATAAAATATCGAGGACATTACTCATCTCTGTCATGAGTGGATGCTTGCTGCCTTGTTCGCTTGGTAAAAAGGTCGGTTTTTGTTCGGGGCTTAGATTTGAGTCAAAAGGAGCGGTGACATCTATCGGCGGGAGCTGTATTTCCTTATCTGCTTCGGCCTCAACCATTTGTCGAAGCTCCTGCCTTAGCTGATTTATCTCTTGGCCGTATGAACTTCTCTCCTCTGGCGGTAGGTTTTTTACACCATCAAACAGCGCTTTTAGCTCAACGGACCTCAATATATCTTGCTTATTCTCGAGACCAGCAAAACGTTCCTTTAATAATTCAGCAGTTTTGGCGACTTGCTCGTTGTTGTAACTCATAGACTTATGCATAAGTATAACACCGGATTTATCTGTTATTCTAGAGGTATGGCAAACTTTAGTTTTGATGTGGTGAGTGAGTACGATAAGGCCGAAATGAACAACGTGCTCGACCAAACCGGACGTGAGATAACTGCACGATATGATTTTAAGGGTACGCCGGCTGCTATTGAATGGCTTAACGAAGCAAAAACTGGGATCAAAGTTACGGGAAATGGCGAATGGCAGATAGAAGCTATTCTAGATATTTTCCGCAAGAAACTCGCTGCACGGGGACAAAGCCAAAAAGTCCTAGACACCTCTGGAGCACCCGTAGAAAGCAACATGCGAACTACCCTAGAAGTTCCTTTTAAACAAGGGCTTGATCAAGCCAAGTCAAAGAAGATTACCACGCTTATTAGAGATAAATTCCCCAAAGTTAAGAGTCAGATTCAGGGTGATGCCGTGCGAGTAACCAGCAACAGTAAAGATGACCTCCAAGCAGTTATGAAACTGCTGCGTGAACAAGACTTCGATTTCCCGCTCGTTTTTAACAACTTTCGCTAAAAAACTCGGTTATACTAAGCATATGCAGGAAGAAACTGCTAAAATTGCAGCGCAAACAAAAACCAGCCTTATAGAGCAATGCCAAGCAGTGCTCGAAATGAATGACCGAGGTAATTACACTCAACCCGCTCACGGTTTATATCCTCATCAATGGCTCTGGGACAGTTGTTTTATAGCTATTGGTCTCAGGCATCTTGACCTTGATCGTGCAAAAATGGAGCTCGTTAGTCTTCAGCATGGGCAATGGCATAACGGCATGTTGCCGAATATTATCTTCCGTAATGACCCGGAATATCGTACCGACCGCAATTTATGGCGCAGCTGGCTAAGCCCGTACGCACCCAACCATGTGGTGACAACCGGAATAACCCAACCACCGATGCTAGCGGAAGCTGTTGTTCAAGTTGGCAAAAAAATGAAATGGCCAGAACGCAGACAATGGTATCGAATCATGTTTCCAACTATTCTCAGTTATCATCAGTGGCTCTATAACGAACGTGATCCTCATAAAGAGGGTTTGGTTTTATCAGTGCATCCTTGGGAAACCGGCCTAGACAACACTCCTCCTTGGATGGCAGAATTACATGATCATTTACTGCCACTCTGGATTCGAATAATCCAAAAAATGAAACTAGACAAAGTGATAAACCTGTTTAGGCGAGATGCGAGGTCAGTACCAATCGACGAAAGATTCTCTGCAATCGAGGCTATAGCTATGTTTGATGTGCAGCTTCGTTTACGACGCAAGGCCTATGATATCGATAGAATCCTTGATCATGCCCTATTTAATATAGAAGATCTTAATTTTAATTCTATTTTTATCAGAGCAAACCAACACCTTAGGGATATCTCACAGTCCCTTAGAGAAGATTTGCCAGAAGACTTATTAGCAAGGATGCACAAAACCGAAAAAGCTATCGAAGAGCTATATGATCCCTACTCCGGCCAGTACTATTCTAGGGATTTCATAACTCATCGTTTGTTAAAAACACCGAGTATTGCCACCCTTTTGCCTCTTTATGCCGGAACAATCAGCAAAGAGCGAGCAGCACATTTGGTTTCCCTAATTGAAGACCCTATGCAATTTGGTACCACTTATGGAGTGCCAAGCGTGCCAACAAATTCTGCAGATTTCCAGCCCAAGCTGTATTGGCAAGGTCCAAGCTGGGTCAACACTAACTGGCTGATCATTGATGGACTCAAGCGTTATGGTTATGACGAACTTGCGCAAAAAATAATCAAAAGCACGCTAGAAATGGTAGAAAAAAGTGGCTGCGTAGAATACTTCAACCCGCTAACTGGAGAAGCCGCGGGCGCAGAAAACTTCTCTTGGACAGCCGCACTAGCCATTGATATGCTCAAAGAAGGCTAGCTCAATCTTCAATTTTTGGTTTTTCGAGAAGAACTGGTTCGATGGAGGCATCTGTTTCAGCAATCTTAACTATGTCACGGTCTATTTTGCCAAGCTCTTTGTAGGTGGTGTTGTAATGCCCAACAGTAGTGCCAAGGCTATTGCCGAGTTTAATCATATAGGCATTATGGGCTAGCAGATGCTTGTGTAACATCTCAATGTTCTTACGAATTTTCTCAGTATCTTTATGAATCTCGATTGAGCGAAGTCCTTGCATTATAGTCTGCAGCATAGCCGATAAAGTACTAGGCCCAACAATAGTCACCTTTTTATCGCCAGCGTATTGTATGAGGTTGCGGCCACTGACACCACCGAGGCCAACTTTATTGGCGAGCAGATCATAATAAATCGCCTCGCTTGGTATAAACATTAACGCTTGATCGAGCGTACCCTTAGATGGATTAACGTATTTTGCTGTTTCATCAATTCGCTTTTTAATATCTTCTTTAAAAGCCCTATCCAGGGCAGTTTTTTGCTCATCTTTTGCATCGATGAGACGATTGTAATTTTCTAAAGGAAACTTGCTGTCAATCGGCAGTAGTTTGTCATCGAGTTTGATCACAGCATCAACAACCATTCCTTCCGAAATTTTATACTGGAGTTCGTATGTGCCCGGAGGAAGTATGTTTTTGAGGATTTGATCGAGATAAAACTCACCAATAACGCCACGCTGCTTGGGGTTCTGTAAAACATTCTGCAAAGTTTTAAGTTCGCCCGCTATGTCGCCAACATTCTTGTTGGTTTTATCAAGTTCTGTCAGCTTGCGCGTTACATCAGCAATAATTTTACTACTGGCCGCAAACTGTGCGGTCATCTGTTTATTACTTGCGCCTAGTTGATCAGTCAGCTGTTTTTGCAGACCGTCTTTTAGCTCCTGAACAGATTTGTTTAACTCAGTGACGTCAGCTTTTAGCATCAAATTACTGGAAGAATCTTGCTGGGGTTTCTTCATGAGCAAAAAGATGACTAGCCCAATTAATACAGCTACCAAACCTCCTAAAACGATTAGCGCATAAAGCATGCTTATAGTTTACACTAGAGCTTTACGGTGACTGTTGTGCCGACCGGCGCCCAGTTATACAGCCAACCAGCAAATGCAGTAGGCAGATTAACGCAGCCATGAGAGCCATTATCCGAATTGGGATCTGTTGCCCCGAACTCGTCTGCCCGCCTCCACTTGGCATCATGGAATCCATAGATACCGTTCTGATTACTTAGAAATGGCATCCAGTATTGAACATTGTCGTTCCAGCTGCCTGTACTATCGGAACCGGTTAATACAACATCTCTTTGTTTTGAATATATTTGATAGGTACCGGGGGGAGTCAAGGTTTCGGGGAATTTAGTTATACCGGTGATAACCGGAGAATCGTTAACTATTCGGCTACCCTGGCAAGCCCACATGTGTTGTTGATTGATGCTGACAAGTGCCAGTTTGTCCAAGGAGTTATCTTTGCAGGGATTTTTTTGGGTGTTGGTGGCCGAGGGCGCTACTGTAGCTTGCGTAGAAGTGGGAGCTTTTTTTGGCACTGTTGTCTTAACAGCTACTTGCTTTTCGGTAACTACGGCGGCAGATTCACTTGTCCCCTGCTTGTTCCAAATTGCAAATACTACTGCCGCAATCGTTATCAGTAAAATGAGAATAAGGAGCGACTTTTTCTTGGATTTTGATGGCTGTTTCTGAAGCGACTTTTTGGCAGTTGGGTCCTGGTAAAACGAAGTATAGCTATCAAGGCCCAACCCGGGTCTTACAGTTTTATGCTCAAGTGATGAAGATTTCAAAACAATAATTAAAAATACTTATGTTATTTTTATGGTGTATTTTGTAGTCTTATTATATCACTTTTGCTTAAGCAAAACGGGTTACTACGAAGATGAATACAGCGCCAAAAACCGTTGCAATTAATGTCTTATAGCTAGAATGCTTGCTATGTGCCTCAGGCAAAATTTCGCTTGCACCAATATAGAGGAGGAAACCTGCGAAAAATCCTAGATAAATTGCCATAAATGAATCCGAAACGGTGAATATCAGCGTAGTAAGCGCTCCGATGATTGGCGCTAAAGCATCCATTACCAAAAATAGAATAGCCTTAGGTGTTTTGTTTTTATTAACCAGCATCAGATTGACGGTATTTAGACCATCAGTAAAATCGTGAGCAATAACTGCCAAAGCTACGGTTATACCTACAGTATTGCTTACTTGAAAACCTAGCCCGATACCAACACCATCCAAAAAACTATGCCCGATTAAGGCTAGTGCAGAAGCTACACCAACATCAGGATGTTTATGAACTTCGTATTCTTTTTCGTTGCTATGATGAATTAAAATAGATTTTTCGACAATGTGAAAAATCAAAAATCCAGCAACTAAAGCTATCATCGGCCAGATGGCATCGATATTTTGCTTTGTAATGAGTTCGAATATTTCCGGAAGCAAATCAAATGCTACTACACCCAACAAAACACCTGAAGAAAAACCGAGTAGCCGGTGTAAATTATCTTTATTTTTTAGTCCAACGTAACCACCAAGAAGAGTGGAAAAAAACGTTGCCGCAGAGAGAATCACTGGAGCCATAATTATTTCCTAATAATTTATGATGAACAAGAAGCGAAAATGCTGGCTATGCGCGTGCTTTTTTCGCTTCGATGGAAGCTAGTAAAGAAGCGGCAATTATGCCGATGCCGACTGCTCCGGTTATGAGATCAGGGATTTCTATAAATATACTCCCCAGCATTGCAGCCGCCAAAACCATAATAGCATAGTGAGCACCGTGCTCGAGATAGAGGTAATTTTTGAGAGTGCCATGCCTTACCATAAATACCGTGAAACTTCGTACCCAAATTGCGCCAACCCCTAGCCCGAGCGCAATTAATAAGACTTTTTCAGTAATCGCAAAAGCACCGATCACTCCGTCAAAACTAAAGCTTGCATCAAGAATCTGCAGATACATGAATGCCAGAAAAGCTGGCCAGCCGGTGTATATTTTTTGCTTTTTAGGCGCCAGTTTACCCAATCCATCAACCATCAATTTGATCCCGGTATAGAGAACAACTCCAAATAGCCCAGCCTCAAGGACTTCCTTCGAGTGACTACCGGCAAATAATGATATGACAACCACTAGGATAGAAACAACCAGAGGCGGCAGCCATGTTGTGCTGCCAATTTTTTGCATCGGCCTTTCGATGTAATGCAGCCAAGTTATTTCACGCTGTCTGTCTAAGAAGAAATATGCTGTCAAAGTCATTAGAAACGCACCACCAAAAGCCGCAATAGTTGTATGAGCTTCATTAAGATATTCACTATATTTTTGAGGGTCATGTAAGGCATCATTCACAACTGTAGACCAAGGCAGATTAGCAGTTATCATAACGATGACGATTGGGAACACTAATCTCATAAACACAATGGCAAATAATAGCCCTACAGTTAAAAACATCTGCTGCCAAAATCTAGACAATCGATCTAGTATTTTTGCGTTTATAACAGCGTTATCAAAACTAAAGGCGATCTCTATCGCAATCAGCACCGTAGTGACGTAAGCCGCATTAATCCCACCGCTGTAAAAAGCGATGATTATAGCCGCAATTGTTATAAAGGCCGAGACGCCAAAAGTTTTTATCACAGTATGCTTATCCTAGCATATAAAGTCAGTAGTCTGGGAAATCATAAGACCCGGAACGAAATGCGCCCGGGTCTAGTAGGAAGCCTCACACTTCCTATTAATTAGCTTATGCCTGAGTGCAGTCTTTTGCAAGTACGATTTCTTACAAAACTTACCCAAAATAGACTAAAATATATTACTAATGGTAAACAAACATGCATAGCGGAACCAGCTCGACAATTATTATTTTTCAGGTTCTAGCCTTGGTGCTTGCTTCAGCAATCTGTTCCGGTCTCAACATAGCAGTTATGTCCTTAGATCTAAGCGATTTGAGGCGTAAGGCAAAACTTGGCAATCGCCAAGCCCAACGCGTGCTGCCACTTAGGAAGCGAGCCCATCTCACGCTAGGGGCTATCTTGTTTACAAATGTGGCCGCAGTTACAGCAACCTCATTAGTGCTTGATCAACGATTTGCCGGTCTTTGGGCTGGCTTGATTTCCACTCTTTTGATTGTTGTTTTTGGAGAAATCATGCCACAGGCTTTGTTCTCCAAAAATCCTTTGGCCTGGACTAGCTTCTTTTCGCCTTTACTAAAGCTGATGATCGCCATAACCTATATTGTTAGCAAGCCTTTGCAGCTGCTTCTGGATGAACTATTCCCTAAAGAACCTAGTCGCCTGCAAAGTCGACACGAGCTGGGACTAATGATAACTGAGCATCTGGATGACACCTCCAGCGAATTGGACGAAGACGAAGTTGAAATAATTCGCGGTGCACTGCAGCTTAGCGAAAAGCGTGTACGGGATATCATGACTCCAGTTCGACACACTTTTTGGCTTACAAACGAAACATTGCTTGATGACGCCAAAATTGACGAAATCAAAGAGCGGGCATTTAGTAGAATACCTATTTTTAATAAAAACTTAACCAAATGCTACGGTATTCTACTAATGAAAGATTTGGTTGATATCGATTTCGATGAGCAAGAAATATATGTCCGTGACATGACTTTATACCCTACAGCCCTCGTTGGTAGTATGACAGCACTCGATACGATGTTTAGAAAATTCATAAATGCCGGAACTCATCTTATACCGATCGAAAAGGACGACCAGATTGTTGGAATTGTGACAATCGAGGATCTGATAGAGGAAATCCTGGGACACGAGATTGAGGACGAAACCGACCGTAGCCGGACCAACCACAGCTAGACTCTTTTGTAATATAACTTGAGCCAGCTATCACGAAATTCGTAAAAGCTGCCATCTTCAATACTACGCCTAATGTCATCTACTAATTTTATTATGAAATATTCATTATGTATCGATAACAAGATTGAGCTTAGTATTTCTTTGGCATTATTTAGATGTCGCAAATAGGCTGTGCTGTAGTTTTTGCAGGTATAGCATTCACACCTATCCACTAGAGGTTTAAAGTCAGACTTGTATTTGCTGCCGGCGATATTTTTGCGCCCCTCGAAGGTGTAAAAGGCGCCATTTCTGGCGACACGTGTTGGCGACACACAGTCAAAGGTATCAATTCCATTCTCGATCGCTGCAAAAATATCGTCTGGCTCGCTGATTCCGAGCATGTGTTTTGGCTTATCTTCTGGTAATTCCTCATTAGCCCAACGAACGATTTCTCCCAATTGAGCTTTTTCGATAGCACCACCTATCCCAAAACCATCAAATGGCATCTGACCAAGATGTTTGGCTGTTTGCCGCCGCAGATCTTCGTATTTCGCGCCTTGTATGACGCCAAACAAAGCCTGGTATGGCCTATCACTATTTAATGACCTCAGCCTGTCTAGCTCGGCGATGCAACGCTGTGCCCAGTCGTGTGTACGCTTAAGTGACTCAACCTGGTATGAATAAGGATCCATCAATGATGTCAGCTCATCGAAGGCAAAAATTATGTCAGCTCCTATCGCATGCTGAATTTGCATTGACAGCTCTGGGGTGAAGTTATGCAAGGAACCATCCAAGTGAGACTTAAAAGTCACTCCGTCTTCATTCACTAATGCTTTTCGTTCTCTCGTGGGAGCAATTGCCTCATCTTCTTTATCATCGCTGCTCATAGACAAGACTTTTTTAAAACCACTGCCAAGTGATAACACCTGGAACCCTCCCGAATCGGTAAATGTTGGACCGTCCCAATTCATGAATTTGGCTAGGCCACCGGCTTGTTCAACTATCTGATGGCCAGGCTGAAGGTATAGGTGATAGGCATTCGCAAGAACAGCTTGAGCGTTGACGTCTTTAACCATCTCTGGCGTCATGGCTTTTACTGTTGCCTTTGTGCCTACTACAATAAACGCCGGAGTTTTTATTGTGCCGTGAGGCGTAATTATCGTGCCGGTGCGCAGCAGTTTGCCGTCTCCTAGCCTGCTGTTGATTTTAAAATTAAATTCGCTCATTCGTTACAGCTGAAGATCTTGCGATAGCCTCATAAGCGGGCGTGGGTTTGTGATGTTGATCGGGCTCATCGTTCCACTACTAACTGGCCTCGCCTCGCCAGCCACTTCATCAGTTTGATCCTTAGGCTCCAAGGAAGTAAAAGCCTTGAATAAGTCCTTACAATAATTGCGATTTGTTGTGGTCAAGAATTTATAATTACCATTGCTTGTTGCACCGGAAATCACAAGTTTCTTTTGATCTTTTGGTCCAAACAATACCAGCTGATTTTGAGCTGCTAATCCATCATTGCCATAGAACTTATTTAGAACCTCTGCCCATCCTTTTCGATGATTGATAATCTCAAAGGTCCAACCGTCAGATTTTTTATGTGAATTGATTAGTTCCATCGCGCCTGAGCTGGTTAGTCCATCCGAAAGTTTTTCAGGTCTAATATTAGAATCGATAATTCCAGAATCCATGATCAGTGCACCATATTTTTGGGTGTAATAAATGAGCGGTTCAACTTCCGGTACTTCATACCAAACGCCTTTTGCTTGTTTAAACACCAGGGTCAAATCTCTAGTAGGCACGCCTTGGCTTATAACCTTGCCCTGGATATTGTCCAAACGAATATATTGTTTACCATTAATCGAATAAACACTTGCGCTGAGCTGAATCGGATTGCTGTTGTAAACCGAATTGCATGTAACGCTTCGCTTAATCATTATGTTGCGCTTGTCACTATTGAAGAAGTACTCCATGTCAATTGAAGCGTGTTCATTAGAAAATCTAGCCTTTAAAGCAATTTCATTGCTGGCAGACTGAGCTCGTAAAAACTTGTGAAACTCGGCCTTTGGATCATCCCTTAGAAAAGCATATGCGCCGATAGCAATGGCAGCTGCAATAAGTACGCAAATAGCAACAATCAACATCTTCTTCACAACAATATTATACAGTGGGCCGCGTTAAGCCGGACACTGGATTTGAGGTAGGTGTTATAAAATAGTCTATATGGATTCGAGGCCCCTAGCAGAGAAACTTAGACCGACACAGCTCAGTGAAGTCTATGGTCAAAAGCACCTTGTTGGCCCCAACAAGATTATCGATAAGATAATTAAGGATAAGGCGCCGACAAGTTTGATTTTGTGGGGACCACCGGGCACGGGTAAAACTACTCTCGCCCGAATTATCGCACGCGAGACCGATTGTGAATTTGTGGAGCTTAGCGCAGTAACTTCTGGCAAAAAAGACGTTCTAAAAGTTATTGACCTGGCGCATCAGAACCAACGATTAGGCCTAAAAACAATATTATTCGTTGATGAAATACACCGCTTCAATAAGGCGCAACAGGATGCCTTTTTGCCTCACGTTGAAGATGGCAGCATCATACTTATCGGAGCAACCACAGAGAACCCAAGTTTTGAGGTCATAAATCCGTTGCTCTCAAGGGCTAGAGTCCTGGTTCTTGAGCCACTGAATAAAAAAGACCTGCTAGGAATTATTCAAAAGGCAGCGAATGAACAAAAAATTCCAAAAACCAAGCTGCCTGAAACCAGCATAGATCTAATAGCAGAATTATCCGCCGGCGACGCCAGAGTAGCATTGGGCAACTTGGAGCTAGCTATCAAACTATCCGGAAGAGGTAAAGTAACAAAAGAAATCGTCGAAACTGCCGCCCAGTCTAAGTTGCCCGGATATGACAAGTCAGGCGAGGAACACTATAACGTAATCAGTGCCTTTATAAAATCGATGCGTGGCTCAGATGCAAATGCGTCGCTATATTACCTTGCGCGCATGCTACAAGCCGGCGAAGACCCCAAGTTCATAGCTCGCCGGATGATTATTTTTGCCTCAGAGGATATCGGCATGGCTGCTCCTGCTGCTCTAAATATAGCCGTTTCTACATTTCTAGCTGTTGAACGAATCGGCCTACCCGAAGCGGAATATAATTTATTTCACTGCGCAACGGTGATGGCAAAAGCCCCCAAGTCACGAGAAATCGCCAATGCCATGTCGGGTGCTAAGACTGCTGCTAGCGAATATGCCGATCTACCTGTACCGCTACATTTAAGGAATGCTCCGACCAAGCTTCTGAAAGATCTGGGCTACGGCAAGGGCACAAAGTGGGCCACAGGATTTGAGCATCCAGAAGGGTTTCTTCCGGATGCTGTAAAAGATTTGGATTTGTTTAGAGAATTGAATTGATATCGCTATCGAGTTCGTCAGGGTTGACTTGGGTGTCGACGTTTGTTGTTTCGAGTTCGGTGGCGGCCTTCTTTACATCCGCAGAGGATTTAATTTCTGCCTTCGCTGCAGTTGCTGAACTTGCTGGTTCTGAGCTAACTTGTGTCTCTGTGCTAGAGTTGTTAGCAACTTTGTAGCCGACAAATCCAGCTATCGCAATTACTGTAACTGCCAGAAGTATAACTACAACCAAGCTACCTGATTGATTTAGCTTCTTATTCATCGCTAGTTACTCCCTTGTGAATTGCTGCTTGGATTTACGTTGCCGGAGTTTGCTCGACCTTGTGGTAGCTGAAGCGCATTGAGGACAGCCTTAACTGCTGTTTTGTAAGCCTTGAGGTTCGTCCTTGTGTTTTGTGCGGCTGCTTTGAAGGTCGCTACATCCTGAGCCACATTTGGATTGCTACAATCGACATTAGTTGGCGTGACTTGTTTCAAATCAGCTATTGACTTTGCTGAGGCAGCTTTTGCCGCATCGGCATTAGCAACAAGTGTTTGGTAACCGTCCGGGTTCAAATTGTTATCTGTTGCGTACTTTTGCGCTCGCGAATAGATCGTGTCAATTTTTGTTTGAATTCTTTGAACGTTAGTGCCTATTTTTGAGAACTTCTGATTTAATCCCTTCTGGTGGGCGACGCATTGTTTTTTGCGCTCTTCAGTACTTTTTTGTCCCCTCCGTTGGCGAAGCTGTTCAATCGATTTGCTGGATTCCGATTCGAGCTCTGGGTGAGCAGCTTCATTTGCCTTGCGTTTTTCCTCAAGCCTTTGTCTTGAGTCATCAAGTCTTTGTTGAGCTGTGGTCGTTGTGGTAGTTGTGGTTGCTCCAGAGCCAGAGCCAGAGCCAGAGCTTGATGATCCACCCGAAACTCCGTCATCAGCACCGTGTTGAGCCGAAGCTGGCACGATAGCGATTAGCGCAAAGCTAAAGGCAATTACTAGCGAAATTGGTACTATTCGTATTTTAGTCATTTTTACCTCTTTTAATTTAGATGGTACATACTATTGTATCCCTCTTATGCTCGGAGTCAAAGTTAGTTACTTGGTGACTATCTGTTCCCAAGGGAGATCATTTTTACCGAAATGCCCATAGGCAGATGTGGCCGAGTAGATGGGTCTTTTAAGGTCTAAAGTTTCAATAATTCCTTTGACTGAAGTATCTATGAGTTTATCTTTAAAAGCATGTAACTCTTCTTTAGAAACCGTTTCCGTACCAAAAGTATCGATTGTCTGCATAAGCGGATTTGGCTGCCCAATTACGTACGCCAGACCGACTTCACATTTTGTGGCTAAACCTGCGGCTACTATATTTTTGGCTATGTAACGTGCGGCATATGCGCCAGAGCGGTCGACTTTGGAGGGATCTTTGCCGCTAAATGCTCCGCCACCTACGCGGGCGTAACCTCCATAGGTGTCTACTACAATTTTGCGTCCCGTTAGACCGGCGTCGCTCTCAGGTCCAGGAATATGCCAGAGACCGGTGCCGTTAATGATAATATTTTCGTTTTCTGGCAGATCAAATTCATAGTGTCCTAGAACAGGCTTTACGATTTGGTCAATTGCTTGCTGGCGAACTTCATCGGCCGATGTTTTTTCGTCATGCGCCAGTGCGAGCACGAGTTTTTGAACTCCAACAGGCTTACCGTCGACATATTTTACGGTGACCTGGGCTTTGCCGTCTGGTCTTAACCAAGGTAAGGACTTGGTTTCTCTGGCTTCATCTATGCGTCGGGCTAGGGCGTGGGCTAGTGCAATTGGCAATGGCATTAGCTCAGGAGTTTCGTCACAGGCAAATCCAAACATCATACCCTGGTCGCCCGCACCATCTTGATCAACGCCCATTGCGATTTCCGGAGACTGCTGGTGGATGTCGTTGCTAAAATCGGACTCAGGCCCAAATCCCCATTCTTTTACTGTGTAACCAAGCTTAGCGACTTGGTCGCGGGCTATTTTTTCGAAATTTAAGTCAGCTGTTGTTTTGATTTCGCCAAAAAGAGCAATTTTATTCGCTCCAGCAACCGTTTCCAGACCCGTCCGGCTATTAGGATCCTGCTTGAGAGCAGCGTCAAGGATAGCGTCACTTATAGAATCACAAATCTTGTCAGGATGTCCTGCGCATACCGATTCACTTGTAAAATAGTCTGTTAAATCTGACATTAAAAAATCCTTTCTTTGCCGCTGCTCAGAAAGGATACATATGTCTAATATCTTCCCTGGCTAGCAGCCTAGGCTAGATTTAGCACCTTACCGTTTAGGCAGGTTGCTGGCGGGTCATGGAGCTAGATCTCTTGCCGCACTCTGTATATTAAATTGTTAATGCTACTAGCATATCATACGACCAGGAGCTGAATATTGTAATTTTTATTGGACGGTTAAATTGCCCACGTCTGAGCCACCAATATCTGGCGCAGTGAATCTCCAGGTTCCTTTAGAAGTTAATGTTCTGGACCTTGAACGAACTTCGCTATCTACGGTCATGCTTGAAATACTTGCTGTAGTTCCATTGGTACGAGTAAACACCGTTTGGACCTCCCTGCCTCCAACTGGTGAGTACTGAATGGTCAATGTATCTCCGGCATTAAGTACAAGATTTGTTACTGAATATTTACCTGAAGAATTGACCGTTATGGTTACAGTCTTTGGCGCCGGCGTCGTTGAACCTCCGCCGGATCCAGTACTACCGGTTGAGCCACCTGTTCCGGTACTTGCTGGTGGGGTCGAGGTGTTTGTTGATCCCGCTGTAGCTGGCGTTGTTGTACCTCCCCAACTACTGACATTGGTTACTGGAGCGCTGTTTCCGGACGCTGCTGATTTTGCATTTAGAACAGGCGCACTAGAAGCAACTGTTGGGGCTTGTGTAGCTACTGCTGTGGGCTTTTCGATAATTTCAATATCTTGGTAAGGTAGCGCATTGTAGTACTCGACATATGCTACGATTCGATATTTCCCTGGTTTAGCAAATAAATTTTTCCACTTGGCAAATGAACCGGTTACTACGCCATTAGAAGGAACAGCGATTGTACGAGATTCGTTTTTACAATCAGATTGACTCACACTGTCGTGTATTCTGACCCATTTATTATTTATCTGTCGATACACCATTAAAGGCTCTGAAGGACATTCATTCGAAACAAAAATCGTCGTATTAAAACTATTAGTAAGACTAAAGGCAACCTCTTCGCCAACTGTATATTTTGTATACGGGACGGCAAGGCTTAGCTGGCCAGTCGCAGCTGTGTGTGTCCGGACATGTGCTGCAACTTGGTAGGTTGCAACCAACACCGCAACCAATAAAACGCTCCAAAATATAGCCCAGTAAAGCCGTATGCGATTAGGATTATGGACATAAAGGAGCTCGCCTCTCATACGGTTTTAGCCCTCCACAAGCGGTGAATCGAGGCAACAATAATCGCAATCCCAATCAACCACCAAACCAGACGCCAAATACCATGACTCAGGTCGGTGCCGAGATACAAAGCATGCACAAAAACCATTGCGATGACTAGGTAAGATAAAAAGTGAATTAACTTCCAAGTGTGTGGCTTCTTCTCTACCCAAATAAGCGAAGTTATGATTACAATCCAGGTTAAATAAAAAGCCAAAACCCCAAGTGCAACCCAGATTGAACCAGCATGTATGCCGAATATGACAGCCGGTTTATAATTTGATACCCATGGAATAAATAACTGAATTAAATTGAACCCGACAAATTTATCAAACAGCAGGCTGAAAATATGAATAAAAATACTAATTCCGCAAGCTATACCAATAGCTCGGTGAGACGCCCAAGCAGTTAAAGGATCTAACAGTTTAAAAGTATAACCGGTGACCTGTCCGATTCCAGATAGAATTAAGATTATTAGAGTTATCGCGGCTACTAGACCAGAGGCGCGGGTTAAATACCATGGCCAGGATGTTTTAGCTCGCTGAGTTAGTTTT
Organism: uncultured Candidatus Saccharibacteria bacterium; assembly: GCA_964647765.1. Taxonomy (GTDB): domain Bacteria; phylum Patescibacteriota; class Saccharimonadia; order Saccharimonadales; family UBA4665; genus CAZYJC01. The sequence continues at coordinate 34,233 of CAZYJC010000009.1, forward strand.
TCGGCTACAGTCTGACCGGGTACTGTTTGGGTTACGACATCACCCGACCCATTGCTTGCCGCACTAATAAAAGGCATTTGGACTACACTTATTAGCCCAAGCAGACTTAAAGTTACGGCTACCGGAAAAATTAATCTTTTAAGCATGGGCCATTTCCTCCTGAGTCTGATGATGTTTAATGTTATTACCGTAAAGCTTAAGGCTTGGATCGGCCTGAGCCCTGGACATAAGCTTAAATACTCCCGCTTCAATCTCGCCATGCTTTTTAAGATATTCTTCCGCTCCTCGGAAACCTTTTATTAGGAGCACTGAGGCCAGAACGTCACAGTCTAAACAATTTTTACTATACAGACTAACTCTAGCTAGATCTGTCTTGACTGGTTTTAGCGTTGTCGGATCAATTATGTGATGCCATTTCTTGCCGTTGTGAACACCCTTCCTGAAGTTTAATCCACTTGTCGCAACAGCAAACCTTTTACCATTACTCTCAAAATACGGGGCATTCTTAATGTCGTCTAGCTCATCGTCGCTTATATAAATTTTCCAATGTTCACCGTTTTCATCAATGCCCGCGCCAGAAATGTCACCACCCAATGAAAACCAATAGCCTTTAAGCCAGTCGCTAGAATCAGCAATATCAGCTAGCAGGTCGGCTAAATACCCTTTGCCGCAACCCCCCATATCCAACGCCGTACCATGAGGTATCGATGCCCAGTCATCCCCAATAACGAGTTTCTCAGGCTGCACGACTGTCTTTTTACTGAAATCATCGACAGCTGCAGTTTTGTATTTGCTAACTTGTGAATGCATATATCCTGCTCGTTGCAAGGCAGGCAAAATGAATGGATTGTACAAACCGCCTGTTTTTTGACTCATTTTTGCGGATGCTAGTAGTAGATCTTTGAATTCTGGCGAAATCTTAGTCTTAGGCCCAGCGTTTCGGTTAAATTGCGATAGTTCGCTATTGGGCAAGAACCGGCTAAACTGTTTTTCAAAATTCAAAATATTTAGCCAGATTTCTTTGACTAGATCTGCTGCTTTTTCACTGTCAGCCTCATCATAAACCAACGTGGTGGTAGTCATACTGCCTAGGGCTATTTCAGAGTGTTTGAGATGGGTTAGCATGGTTTGCTCGGCGTACTAACGCACGTTGTGCCGCCTCCTGTTGTTGTACCGCCGCCAGTAGTTGTTCCGCCGCCAGTTGTTGTACCGCCGCCAGTTGTTGTGCCGCCTCCTGTTGTCGTACCGCTGCCAGTCGTTGTTCCTCCGCCAGTTGTTGTGCCGCCGCCAGTCGTTGTTCCTCCGCCCGTGCCACTGGTTGAAGCTCCACCTGTACTTGTTCTGACAGTCGTTCCGCCACCAGTAGATCGTGCGGGAGTTGGCAATCCAGATGCAGCGGGTGCAGTTGGCTGACCAGCCGCAACTGCCGCCGGGCTACCAGGTTGGGCAGTAGTTGCTGCTACTTGACTGGCTGCGGCTGCTGAACCAGTTGGATTAGAATTTGTATCTTGCTGGGCGAAGCTATTAACCAATTGATCAATATCTACTTCCCGCTGACTATATAGTTTCTTTTGGGTGGTGATATTTTTAGGCCCTATCAGCGTAGATGGTGGAAGGGTATTAAACATATCCGTTACCATAACGACAAAACTGCCCAACGCCAGACCGACAGCACTTAGAGCATACATATTATTTGGCCAACTTTTTACTTTACCTGTTTGCTTGTTTTTGCCCTGACTGAATGCCTCAGTCTTGATCAGACTTTTTGGCACACCGTGTTCCTTGAGCTCAGCCAACATTCCACGCATAAAAGGTGGTGGACCGCAAATAAAGAACATTTTGTCTGACCAATTTCGATCTGTGGCGTAATCAATTACATCAGGACTAATTCTTCCCTGTTTAACAGGATATCCACCTAGCTTATCAACGGGGCCATCACCAATGGCATAAACTATCTTAAAGTTTGGATTTAGGTTTCTTACTTGGGCTATTTCATCAAAGAATGGTATGTCATCCTGACTATGACAGCTATATATAAGAGTTACCGTTTTAGAATACTTAATATCCGCTGCATAACGAATCATGCTCATAAATGGCGTGATACCAATCCCACCTGCCAGCAGCACCACGTCCCCATCATTAAGAGTGTCTAAGATGAACCCACCAAAAGGTCCACGAACGTTAACCCGATCTCCGGGCTGGAGTTGCCGTAATGCGTTTGTGTAATGTCCGTTCGTGCGCATCGTAAATTGCAAGTTCTCGATGTCATTAGGTGAACTGGTAATCGAAAAACACCGTGCAGCGGTCGGTCGACCATGATTATAAAAACTTATTGCGGCATACTGACCTGGATAAAACTTAAAAGGCTTCCAGCTGTCCTGAAGCTTGAGATTCAACTGCAAAGTGTCTGTGTTTATCGGTACAGCACTTACCACCTGGTACTTGCGCATACTGCTTACGATTATATATTACTTATCTCTGTTGTGCTAGATACAGCTAAACCGCTCGACTAACTTTTTGAATTTTTACCTCCAAAAAGATATAATTACCTCTTGTATTGGGGATTGGCCAAGCGGTAAGGCAACGGGTTCTGGTCCCGTGATCGGGGGTTCGAATCCCTCA
>CAZYJC010000010.1:0-11013 GCA_964647765.1 uncultured Candidatus Saccharibacteria bacterium
AAGCGCTCTAGCCAACTGAGCTATATCCCCTTGTATCCAAATAATTCTATCAAAAACAGTGATATCCGTAAAAATTAAATGACCCGCTTCTTGCGGGCAAAAACGAGAACAGTAGACATAAGAGTTATGTTGATAAACATAATAACCCAGAATATCCAACTTGTTGACTGGAATGGCAGTGGGATATTCAAACTATACACTCCCATTGCAAGGCTAGGAACAGAAATTAGTATTGTGGCTACAGTCAGAATTGTTAGTGTCTTGTTTAGTCTATTGGCGTTAATGGCTGCGTAGGCATCCCGAATATTTGTAATTGCTCTTAGGTTGGATTTACTGGCCTCAATCGACTGTTCGTTATTCAGTAGCAGGTCCTGAACTATGTCTTGATCTTCTTCAAAAAGCGGCAAATGCCCGGTGGCTAATAGTCTGCGAAGCGTCGCGTTAGTAGGTAGTAGCGAACTCATAAATTCATTGAGCTCATCGTCAATAGTAGCGAAATCAATAAAGTCTTGGTTAGTAATTCCCTGACCGCGTAAGCGCGACCTTATAACCTTAATCTTACGAGTGGTTTGGCTTATAAACACGTCATACTGCTCACTAATGTGACTTAATATTAGCAGTATCATTTTGGCTCGTTGGGTTGTGGCAAGCTCGTATTTACCTCTGATTAGAGCCTCCGCCGCAGGCAGGTTCACCAAAGACAATGTAATAAATATTTCGTTATCGAATATTATCAGTAAAGGAGCTGTATCAATTTCACCATCGCGACTCTTATAAGGATAACGAACAAAAATATAGCTATGTCGGCCTTCTCGCTCCAATCGAGGTTGTTCCTCTTCGTCTAGAGCGTCGTTTACAATACCTTCATCAAGTTTGAATTTGCTAATTATCTCGGCAATTTCATCCTCGGTTGGGGCCTCAACATGCACCCAAGTCCCCCGTTGAGGCTCCTTGAGCTCTGTCAGCGCGCCGCCGCGCGCATTTTTGTAATAGTACTTGATCATAGGCTATCCCCTTAGGTTTATTTTTATGCCTAAGTTTTTGTGCTTGTTTCGTGCGCGCCCACCGAGCGGCGGTCAGTCTGTTTTTGTTTTTTATTTGATGGCGCCGCTAATGCGCACGATCTATCCTAAAGCTTAAACTGTTTAAAGTTTTTGTCAACCGTTAGACGACAGGATTGTGCTTCTCGCCAGCTTGCTTTAAAACACCTACGCGCGGGAGTATATATAGACCTAGGATGAGCGCAAGTAACACCGCGAAACCACATAATAGGCTTGGGATTCCGGCACGAGTTTCTGGCTTGATGGTATTTATGAGCGCTACTGGCACAATAAATACAAGATAACCAGCTATTAAGCCTCTGACTGTTTCCAGTTTCTTTTGACCTTTTGCGCCTAGCTCCTTCAATTCGTTTGCCCACTTGATGCCGAGATACATAGACGTAAACATCCAGCCATAATAATACACAGAGTATGCTCCAGAAATACTGGTGCCGAGCTGAAAGATGACATAGTTACCTTGGCACTGATGGCCAACAAAGGCATATTTGTACGTCAGGAAGAAAACTATGAAGCCAGTCATTGTGCCATAGGCGGCCCTTACGAGATTACCGACAGGCTTCCCTGCCAATTTATGCATTGCATGAATCCCAAATACCGGTAGGGTCGTTATAGCTACAAAACCAACTTTTGACCAAAAAAGTGGGTCATTGCCATATCCGGTACAGACAAAATATTCTGCTGTTTGAAATATGGCCAAGTTAACTAGCAAAAGTACTATTAGTTTTGTAATTTCGTTCAATTTGTAGCGCCAAAGCGCATAAGTAGCAAGACCGAATTCGATTGTTAGCGTCGCCAACATTACTGGCGGCGAGAAACAATTCAAAGTTGTTGAACCGGATGTCCCACGCCTCTTTGTCATGCCTGCATTATATCAGTTTGATAAATTCTTCTTCGCTAAGCTGCTCGGTACCAAGCTTTGCAGCTTTGGCCAACTTGCTCGCGCCAACGTTTGCTCCGACAACCAAATAATCTGTGTCCTTGCCAACTGAACTTTGGAACACGCCACCTTGTGCTCTGATTTTTTCTGCGGCCTCTTCTCGACCCATGGTCTGAAGAGTACCAGTTACAACGAAACTCTTACCAGATAATTTGCCACCCACATGTTTAACCGATTGAGGCTGTACGCCGAAATCTTGGAATTTGGCTAACAGTGCTTGATTTGAAGGCTCTGCAAACCATTCAGCAATCGATTCCGCCACTACCTCACCAACGCCATCAACTTCACTCAGCTCATCTATCTTTGCTTGGGCGATCTTGTCGAGGGTTTTGAAATGATTAGACAAATCGATAGCGGTTTGGGCGCCCACATGCCTAATTCCGAGGCCATACAGAAACCTCGCCAGTGGCGGTTGTTTTTTGGCCTGAATTGCGTTAACCAGCTTTGCGGCCGAAACTTCAGCGAAACGATCCAATTCCAAAACTTCATCAATCTGGAGCTTGTATATATCAGCTTGGTCACTAATTAGCTCGGCTTGCAATAGAGCGATTACATTTTTTTCTCCAAGACCCTCAATATCTAGTGCTGACTTGCTTGCGTAGTGCTCAATCCGCTTCCACGATCTGGAAGGACACGATTCATTGGGACAGCGCCAAACAGCATCTTCGGCTTTGAGTTTGATAAGCTCGGTGCTGCACTCAGGGCATTTCTTGGGCATTACGAATCTTTTTTCGCTGCCATCTCTTAGCTTGCTGAGCGGCTCGACAACTTCAGGGATGATGTCGCCGGCTTTATGGACGATGACCGTGTCGCCTTTACGTATGTCTTTGCGTAGCACCTCACTCTCATTGTGCAGCGTTGCCATCTGCACCGTGGAGCCGGCGACTACTACAGGTTCAAGCATGGCCACTGGCGTGGCGGCGCCGGTGCGCCCGATCGAAATAAAAATGTCCTTAACCTTAGTAGTTGCCTGCTCGGCAGCATATTTGAGCGCAACCGCTCCGCGCGGTGCCTTGCCGACTACACCTAGGGCACGATATTGATCACGATTATTAACTTTTATCACCAGTCCATCGGTATTAAATGGTAGTTCAAGTCGTTTGGCTTCCCACTTATCCGCGAATTTCATAAGTTTCTTCAGGTCAGTAAAAATTTCAGCCTGCGCGTTAACTAAAAAGCCTAGATGCTTTAGAGCTTTATACGCATAATCATAGGTTGGAATTTCGCCTTCGTTATCTCGCAGCAAATCATAGGCCCTAAAATGAAGAGGTCGGTCGGCGACCAATTTTGGATCAAGCTGTCTGATTGTGCCAGCAGCGGTATTGCGGGGATTAGCAAACAAAGCCAGCCCCGCTTTGGCGCGATCTTCGTTAAGCTGGGCAAAATCATCTTTGTACATTACTATTTCGCCGCGAATCTCTGTTCGCCCGCTCAGAAACTCACTAAAATTACGGTCGTTTCGCAGACTTAGCGGCACTGACTCGATAGTTCTAACATTGGCTGTAACATCTTCCCCAACAAAACCATCGCCGCGAGTTATGCCTTTTGTCAACAGGCCATCTTCGTAAACCAACGCACATGCTAATCCATCCATTTTTACATCAGCAAAAAATTCCAGCTTGGTTCCGTCTGGCAGAAGTTTGCCGATGCGATCGCGCCAAGCCAATATTTCATCTTCGTCAAAGACATCGTTTAGGCTCAACATTCTGCTGCTGTGCTCTAATTGCTTAAATCCGGGGAGTGGTGCTCCCGCGACTCTTTGAGTTGGTGAATCCGGCGTGATCAGCTCTGGAAACTGCTCTTCAATCTGTGATAGTTCATGTTTAAGGCTGTCGGCAGCTGCCTCGCTCATAATCGACTCGTCAAGAACATGATAGTGATATCGATAATCGCTTATAAGATCGCGTAATTTCACCACCCGCTCGGCCGCCTGGTGTTTATTCATTGATCAAATTCCTATAAAGGGTGTACATGTAGGCGTGAATCGCTACCAGCGAGAACATAGTCAGCAGGAAGAAAACATACTGTGACAAGGGAGTTAAGATGATAATGATTGGCAACATAACTATTGCGGCCGCAACAATCAAAATGATAGGCATACTTATTATCTTGAGAAGCACTCGTAAGCGACGTCCAGCCACTAATTCACGAGCTGTTTTTAGCGATTTGATCGGTGTCATGCCCGGCAAAGTAACTATGTATATAGCAAACAAAGAGGCGCTAATCATATAGAGAGATACTGCTGCAAGAGCTGCAAAAATCGCAAACCACACGATTTTTTCGATAAAATGCACTGCAATTCCGTTGTTTATAACCATAGCGTATATCGTTGATCCAATTAGTAATGGAATTAACTGCAAAGCTATTACACTAAGCACCAAAATAAATGGAATCAGCGGATACATGCCTTGATAAAAACTATCCCGGATTCTCGGCAAATTGCCTGCCAAAACCTGGCGTAATGACCAGATTATAGCCAAGCTTGCTATTAATGAAAGCATAGTCTGATATGCTCCAGCGGTTTGGCTAGACGTGTTTCCTGCGGTGCCAATGAGTACAACAAAAATACTAAGTCCGGTTGCTATAGAGCCGAAATTGCCACTAAATGCCTCATTTAATGAATTCTTTAATGTCGTAATGTCATTTCCATGGGCTAAACCTTGAGCGAGCAAAACATTCAAAAAACCATAAACAACGGTAATCCCAATGAACAAAACTCGGTGCTGCCAAATTACCGATGAAGCAGCTTTAGTAATCTGCCAAACATTCATTAAACTGACTGGCTTGTTTGGCGATGATTCAAGTTTCGCTAACGCGCTGGCGTCAAGCTCAGCCTTCGGCTGGTGATCAGCTTGGGTTTTTTGAGTCGTTGTTGCACGATTTCTTTTGGATATTCTGGCCATGTCACTTACTTTTTAAGCCTTGTCTTTCATTTCTTGAAGTCTGGCAATACGATCCTCAATTGGCGGATGAGTGCTAAACATGCCAGCCAAAGATTTCTTCTTAAGCGGGTTGGCAAAAAATAAATGTGCCGTGGAGGAGTTTTGTCTTTTCATGGCAGTACTCGTTGTTTCAAGTTTCTCAAGAGCACTAATTAATCCGTCTGGATAACGCGTAGTAAGAGCGCTCGTCGCATCGGCTAGGTACTCACGTTGTCTAGAGATTGCTAATTGAATCACCATCGCCACCAGGGGAGCCAGAATCGCCGCTAGAATACCCAAGAAGAAAAACAATGGATTATTGTTTTCGTCGTCACCGCTGAATATTGTCACTCTTAACATTATGTCGGCGATCAAGGATATGGCTGCTGTCAGGGCAAACGCCACCATGCTGACTCTAATATCGTAATTCTTGACGTGGCCAAGCTCGTGCGCCATAACTCCTTCGAGCTCTTTGTCGTCCATTATTTCTAATATGCCGGTGGTAGCTGCAACGACTGAGTGGCGCGGATCGCGACCGGTGGCAAATGCATTCGGCGCGGAATCTTCAATAATATACACCTTGGGCATAGGCATGCCGTTAGTGATTGCTAGGTTTTCGACTATTCTCCATAAGCGAGGATTATCTTTTTTTTGGATTTCATGTGCGCCATTCAGCGCCAAAGCCATCTTCGAGCCGGCGAAGTAGGTGAACAGAATGTACAGAGCAATACCGACCATGGCACCATAAAAAACTCCAGTTGTACCGCCGAGTAATTGATCAAAAAGCCAAACTAGCCCTACTAAGAAGAGGAAGAAGACTGCCATAATAATGACAGTCTTACGTTTGTTTGCCGAAATCTGACTATACACTTTGCTAGAATTTTACCTCTACAGGCTCTGCAGCGGCCGCAGCTTGAGCTTCATCAAGTTCAAAAAATTCTTTGTCTTGGCGAAAGCCTAGCATGCTTGCAAACAGATTAGTTGGGAAAGTTTTGCGCTTAATGTTGAAATCTCTAACAACACCGTTATAGAAACGCCTTGAAGCTTGGATTTTATCCTCTGTGTCTGTTAACTCGGCCTGAAGTTCTTTGAAGTTATCCGATGCTTTTAGATCTGGGTAGGCCTCAGCAACCGCAAAAAGACTTTTTAGAGTTTTTTGGAAATCGCCTTCTGCCTTTGCAGTCTCTTCAACACCTTGCGCATTCAATGCATTGGTTCGTGCCTTAGTTACGTCTTCGAAGACGGTTTTTTCGTGCGTGGCGTAGCCTTTTACGGTACTTACCAAGTTTGGTATAAGATCATAGCGCCTTTTGAGCTGAACAGTTATGTCACTCCATGCCTCGCTAGCTTGTTGGTTCAGGCTGACAAGCTTGTTGTACATGCCCGCCAAAACAGCCACGATCAGCACGATGATGACGATGCCGACAATTAAAAGTACCATTTATCGCTTCCTCCTTTAGCTTAACTAATATGATTATACATCAATACTTGGGTGTTGACTGGTAGAATATATTACAGAAATGTATAGCGCCGGGAGTCCTAGTCCAAACAAAAAGCGCTGGCCAAAATATCTACTGGCCTTGTTTGTGTTAACCGGAATTTATTCTGGCTGGTGCTTGCTAAGGCCGCTCCCAGCCATAAAGCCCGAAGACAACGTTTCCTTAATAAGTTTTAAAACGAGTCCGTCAAGTCTGGCCTGGCCATCTGCTGGTCAAGCCGCAGTTAGTACGGTTGGTGATAATAAGATTTCTACTAATGGCACGAAGCAATTCCCAACTGCCAGCACAGCTAAGTTAATCACGGCATTAACGGTATTAAATGCAAAACCCCTACAGCCAGGTCAGACTGGCCAAGAATTGACTATAACGGCTAATGATGTAGCTATTTATCAGGCCTACGCAGCCAAAGACGGCTCAGTCGTCAAGGTAGTCGAAGGCGAAAAGCTCAATCAGAACCAAATGCTCCAAGCCTTGATGCTGCCTTCATCGAATAATATTGCCGATTCAATGGCTATTTGGGCTTTTGGCTCACTCGAAAAATACGCTGTAGCCGCCAATAGCTATCTTAGGCAGAACGGCATCTACCATACTACGGTTGGCTCAGATGCAAGTGGTCTAGCCGCAACAACCACTTCTAGCGCTGAGGACCTCGTCAGAATCGGTAAACTAACAATGCAAAACCCGGCCTTGGCGCAAATAGTTGGTCTGCAGACGGTGAATGACTTCCCTGTTGTCGGCACTATTAAGAACGTTAACTATCTATTGGGAAACAACGGTATTGTTGGAATAAAAACCGGCAACAGTGACGAGGCTGGGGGCGCCTTCGTCGGCGCCAAAAAAATCAAGGTTAATGGCAAGGATGTTACTATCACCAGCGCCGTCGTAGGCGCCCCGAACTTGGCATCGGCAATGACACAATCATTAGCACTTCTCAATTCGTTTCAGCAAAATTTCGAAACAGTTGAGGTTATTAAACCGGGTAAGATTGTGGGTAAATATTTAATACCTTGGTCCAATCCAGTAAATGCGGTGTCGGCTGGCAGTTTAAGTGTTGATTATCCCAAAGGTAGCTCATTTAATTCGCTTGTTTCACTTAAAACCCAGTCTGCTGGCGCAACCAAAAGCAGCAAGACCGGCCAGGTTACGGTAAAAAGCTCAGCCTACAGTGATCCTAAATCTGTCGACGCTGTCCTAGCAGAGGACATACCAAAACCAAGCATTTCTTGGAAGCTGACACATCCCCTAAATTAAAAAGCCCCTGTCAAAAGCTGACAGGGCTTAAATGGTGGGTGATGAGGGATTCGAACCCCCGACCCCCTCGGTGTAAACGAGGTGCTCTAGCCAACTGAGCTAATCACCCTAGGATCGTAATAGATATCCTACCATAAAATCTATGGTGCGGACGAGAGGACTTGAACCTCCACAGGATTGCTCCCACTACCACCTCAAGGTAGCGCGTCTACCAATTCCGCCACGTCCGCGTGGACAAAAATACCATACAATCGTATCTGTTTTGAGCTAAAAACTCAAGACAGTTGATTGTTAGCTCCGCGGCATATGATCGTAAAAATGATTGTACGAATAGTCCGGTCGGAGCATGTTTTTGATGTCGTCAAGCGAAGTGCCAAACTTAACCCCGGGGTTCATGGTGCCGTACGGATCAAATATCTGCTTTATCTTCTGAAACAATCCATACAGCTCCGGACCGTACATAGCCTCAAGATAAGGCGTGCGGAGGCGACCGTCACCAGCCTCAGAGCTAATTGTGCCGCCAAGGCCGATAACTAACTTAGAATACTCGTGGAGCAGCTTCAGCGCCTTCTGACGGTCGCCGACCTGCCCTATATTGAGCTTAGGCTGAGCAAACAACGTAGTATCACCTGCGTGGCCCCACATAGCACCTGATAGTCCAAGATTACTGAGAATCGTATACAAGCCTTCCATATATTCACGCAGACGCTCTGGTGGTACAGCGCCATCATTGATAATCGGCAGTGACTTAGATGATCCTTCGTTATGGCCAATATAACTGCTGGTGGTTTGGCGAAGTTTCCAGAACAGCTGCTGCTGCTCAGGTTCCGTCGCCAAAGTAATCGCTACAGCATATTTTTCTAGTACTTTGTTGGCTTTTTTAACTGCTTTTTTGATCTTGCGATCGCTGTTGTCGAACTCAACGATCAGAGCTGTCAGCGGATACGGGGGCACAAGAATGTCTTTAAGTTGGTTAGGATTCAAATTGTGAATCTCGGTGAGCAGATTGCCGTCAACTAATTCAATGCTGCTTGGGCGATCTGGTAAGGACAATAACTCCAGCACTGCGTTTTGCGTCTGCTCGAGGCTGTCAAAACTCGCCAGGAAGACATTAGTGTGAGGGAAATGCTCCTCCGTACTCATAACTGCCTCAGTTATGACGCCCAGAGTACCCTGGCTGCCAACGATCAAAGGAGTAAGATCAAACGAACCATCCTTGTGCCTTATGTCTAGCAGACTATAGCCCGCATTATTCTTGACAACTCCACGCTCTAGATTGGCGATGAGCTGGGCATTTTCCTCTAGTAAAGTGTCAAGTGATCGATAAATCTCACCTTCGAATGTGGCCAGACCGAGTTTCTTGCTGAGCTCTTTTTTACTTAGGCGGCTGGTTTCTATAACTTCTCCGTTAGCAAGCACTACTCGCAAGCTCTTAACATAATTACGCGTGTCACCATATTTAACAGATTTCTCACCAGAAGAATTGTTAGCGATAGAGCCCCCGACGGTCGTGTATTCAGTGCCAGCCGGATAAGCCGGTATAAATCTGCCATGAGTATGCAGCGTCTGCTGGAGTTTGCCGTAGTTAATACCAGGTTCAATGGTGACAGTATTAGCCTTGGTGTCGAGCTCTAAGACTCTATTCATATGAGCTGGGAAAACAAGCATAATCCCACTACCAAGCGCAGCTCCGGTCTGGTCACTGCCTGAACCCCGCGGTGTTATGGGTATAACTCTACCCCGCTCAGCTAGTTGCCAGGTGAAGCGACAAGCTTTGCGGACATCATTCTCGGATCTTGGGTAGGCTATTAAGGCCGGCGCCAGCTGCAAAATGCTGCTATCGGTAGCAAAATACCGCCGGGCATCAGTACTCGTCATCACCTCTCCCAACAGATGCTCTTGCAGGTAATGCGCTACTTTACTCATAATCGCTAAAAACGTCCCTCAAATGCATATTTATAGATGATATAGTAGCACATTCCTGGGGTGATTTGCTTTTGGTTATTGGTTTTTTTTCATTGCATAAAGCCTAAAAATACAGCTTGATGTTCGGATTCATATCTGAATGTTGCGAACAATCAAGCTGTATTATTTCAGTAGCCGAACACCAGCTAATTAGCTCTTCGTGTGCCCGATTCTTTGTAGACATCTCCTCCTAGGGAGTAGCTAAAGAACCAGCCTTTTTTACAATTTGCATATCTGCGTTCTTTCGAATTACACCCTTTGCTTAAGTCAACAATGGGTTGCCATTTGTAGGTGTGCCCCAGACCAAGAGCTCCTGTCTTGTCTTCGTCACCCATTTTTGAGTTCTGGATACAATATAGTGTTAGTGGTGTTTTTTTACGGAAGGATTTTGTTTTTACAACCCAAGGCGACTCATCATAACCATCTCCGTCAGGATTTCTGAGATCAAATGCAAATTGTCGCCCACTTGGACATGTTTTGTAGCCAGTGATGGTGTTTTTATTGGGAGTGTATGCTAGTTTACGGCCACCTGTAGGATACATACACACAATTGCATAGCCCGTAGAGTGCAATGATTCACGAGCATTTATGAGCAACTTTCCATATGGGTCTTGGTCTGTAAAGTCGCTCACTTTTACGTTAACCGGTTTGGCTTTGGAGCCGCAGTAAAATGGCCTCACGCTCGAAGTTCTTGCTACCGCCCCTCCTTGATTTGACCCGCTTTCGCGCTGTAAAGGTACGCTAATCGTACTTGTTTTTGACATTGGATCAGCATGGCTTGCTACTAGAAAATACGTTCCAACGGCAGCCACACCAACAATTATTGCTGTTAAAGCAAAAAGGTGAGCAATCCCTTTTTGCCCTAGTCTATTCAGCCCTGTATTCATGATTTTATCCTTTTTATTTTGTTTAGCTATACCGTAATTTATCGTAGCAAGATATGAAAGTCAAGATATTTTCTTAAAATGCTTTTTTGTTTCACTAGAATAGAAAATAGAAGATTTGACAATAGATTAATTAAGAGTTATTATCACCGCAGATTAAGATAAACTAATCAAAACAAAAAGGATCAAAATGATAAAAAGTCGCTTACCATTAAACCCTAACGGGTTTTCTCATATATTGCCTCTGCTGATAGTGGTCTTAGTCGGGGTTGCAGGAGCCTACTTCATTGTAAGCAGTCACGCTACAGAAATATCCGTCCCTAGACAACGTCCCAATCCAGGCGTACCTAGAAGAGTATCTAACCCAGGAGTACCTACTGTAGGTCCTAACACGAATCGTGTTGCACAAGATAATCCCAACAGAGGTTCAGGCAGTTCAGGATCACATGGTTCAGGCGGTTCAGGATCACATGGTTCAGGCGGTTCAGGATCACA
>CAZYJC010000010.1:11113-14537 GCA_964647765.1 uncultured Candidatus Saccharibacteria bacterium
GATCACATGGTTCAGGCGGTTCAGGATCACATGGTTCAGGCGGTTCAGGATCACATGGTTCAGGCGGTTCAGGATCACAAGGTTCAGGCGGTGGTTCAGGTTCTACGACCGGTGGAGACGGTGGTCCCGCAATAACTACAGGCGCAGCCACTGGTACCGTAAGTATGCCAGGAAGTAGTAAAGCCTCTCAGCCAGCAAAGCCTAAACCATCAGGCGACATTATAGTGACTACATATGTTGATGATCCAAAAATTGATAAAAAAGGTGGCAAGGATCATAGAATTGGTGGATTCAAGGTCAAAGTTGAGAATCTGTCTACAAGTGGACCAAATAACTGCGACAATACTAAACGAATTAAAGGCGTCGAGACTCCATTTGGAACAACAAACAAAAAAGTTAAAACTAAAGTTAAGGGACAGAAGGACCCTGTACTAGTACATGGTACGGTACATTTCTTGAACTGTGATGCCGGTAAATATAAAGTAACTATCTTAACACCGCTCACAAGAGGCAACTATGAGCTAGAAACACCTTCTGTACGCACGTTTACACTGAATGATAATGAAACAGAAGTGCCATTCTTCGTAGTCAAAAAGAAGACTGCGAAAGGCGCATCCGGCTCAACAACCCAGAATCCTGCAAACGGACAAAGTACTGGCAATGGTGGCACGCAAGCCCCATAAGCATGCTAGAAGTTACAGATAAATTTGGTGCGGATGAGAGGACTTGAACCTCCAAGAGCATGAAGCTCACTAGCTCCTGAAGCTAGCGCGTCTACCAATTCCGCCACATCCGCCCGCGACCTAAACTAGACATTAGACATAATACACTAATTGTCAGTTACGCGGGCCTGGCGAATCATCCAATTCTCGACATTGTTGAATCGATCGGTTGCAGTTGAGATTGGTTTGTCACTCAAACCGTAGACTGGTCCGTTGCTAAGATACAAGAATCTAGGCTGATAAAGCCCTAGTGCCGGATTATCTTGCTGCCAAACCTGCAAAAAAGGCTTGTATTTGATCGTGCGTAGGACTGGATCGATGCGGGTGCGTCCTGCTTCAAGCGCAGCATCAGCTGTCGCATTCTTGTATTCTGACAAGTTAAGCCGATTGGATGAGCGTATATCCGCTTGTGAACTGTCCCAATAAACAAAAACATCTGGGTCTACACCGATAGTAATACCGTTTAAGATTGAATCGTAGTTATGATTGGCAACGGAGTTTTGAAACTCTACCGGATCCTGGTATTGCACGAGTAGATTCAGGCCGAGTTTTTGCCACTGCTTTTTGAGAGTTTCGGCAACCTGATGCGACTCAGCTGAATTCAGGGCCACAAGCCCAAAACTTAATTGCTTACCGTCTTTATATCGATAGCCATCTTTGCTTTGATTCCATCCCAAACTACTCAGTTGCTGTTTTGCCGATTCTAGGTTAAATCCGGCTTGTTTGTAAGCAGGGTCATAGGCCAATTGGCCTTCGAGTAGCGGCTCGCGAACGGCAATTGCTTTGTAGTTGATCTGTTGCATTACCTCGGGGACATTTGATCCTGTCACTATCGCCGTCCTAATGCCCTTGTCAGCTAGAACACCTTCAGACGTCTTAAAGAAAACCATATTAGCTGCCCTAAGTGTAATATTATGCTTTTTGATTGCATCACTTACTGCGTAAGCCGGCATATCGGTAAATCCCTCAGCCCCGTATAGTTGCTTCGACTTAAATGCCTTGGCTAACTCTTCTTCATCAGCGTAGGCATAAACATTAAATTTTTGGAGTTTTGGCTCGCCTCGGGCGTAATCTTTAAACGGCACCAGGCCAACTTGTGCCGAAATCTTGGTTGGTTCGGTTGCTTTTTCTACAGAGACGCCACCCCATTTAAAAGGCCCAGCCCCTACCGGCTTGACTGTGTTAAAATCAGCCGACCTTAGCTCAGTAGCAGGTACATTCTCAAGCAAATGTTTCGGTAATAGTCCGACGGTTAAGTTTTCTGGAAAAGACGCTAAAGTGGTTGGCAGTTTAATAATCGCTGTATTCTTGTCAGGGGCAGTAATTGTTACGCCTTTCCAGCCGTTTTGCAGGGGTGAGCCAACATCAGGATTTTGTATTGTTTGGAAGGTAAAGACTACGTCCTCGGATGTTAACGGCTGACCGTCCTGCCAAGTCAAACCCGGCCTGAGCTTGATTGTATAGGTGTTTCCCTTGGCATCAACACTGTAGCTCTGCGCAAGATCACCGATAAGTTTACCGTCATCGTCATATTTTAGAAGTCCAGCAAAAACTAAGCGTGAAATAGTTTTATCGGGATCTGAGGAAGCGTAAATCGGGTTAACATTGGTTACACGCCCTTTAACTCCTTCGCTATAAATACCCCCCGGGACTGGTTTTAGGGTTTGGTAATAACTGCCTAGCGCGTTGTTTTGGAAGAGAACTCCGATTATCAGGAATAGCATCAACCCAATCCAGCCAATTACAAAACGCCTGACCGGCACTAAGCGATCTACTCTTTTGATCAGATGCTTGTCTAGGGTTTGTTCGGCCTGCGTGCTTAAATCTTCAACTTGGCGCTGACTTTTACGTAAATGACGTCTAAATCGAAGTTTGTATATTCGAGTTTGCACTTAGCCTAACCAGCCTACTTTATAACGGCGCTGGCAATGAGCGACAAAGCAAAAACTAGGGCTGAAACAATCGTCAGCTGAAAAATAGTTTTGTCCGTACCGCGTCGGGTCGTGTTTACTTCTCCGGCACCACCCAAACCAGCTCCTAAACTTGCGCCCCGAGTTTGTATCAATATCAGAAATGTCATCAAGACCATCGAAACGATTGTGATGTAGTTAAATATGCTCATGCCCGACTATCCTCTAACATTGTTGTTACTAGATAGTTTACCAGCCCAATCATCATCCCTGCAAACATTGCAGCCCAAAAATTAGTCACTTCTAAGGGTCCGTACAGCTTACTAGCGATAAAAACAGTCAAACCGTTGATAACAATCATGAACAGTCCGAGAGTCAGAAATATTGCTGGCAGCGTAAAAACAACTAGGACTGGCTTAATAAAGGTGTTAATTATCGCCAAAACAAGGCCGGATAAAATAATAACACCGATTTCGTTGCCATAGTTTATGCTTTCGCTCAAAAAAGCCGCGGCTATCCATAAACCCAATGTACAAACCAGCCACCTAACCAAAAATCTTCCCCATGGTCGTTCTAAAATCATAAGCTCTATTGTAGCGGATCTCTGGGAAGATTATCAGTAAGGATCTCTATTCCGTCCTCAGTTATGAGAACATCATCCTCGATGCGTATGCCGATACCCTCATCTGGAATGTAAATACCCGGTTCGACAGTCAATACAGCACCTGGCTCAAGTGGTCTATCGTATTCGCCAACATCGTGAACATTCAATCCCAAAAAATGTGAGGTAGC
>CAZYJC010000010.1:14637-35493 GCA_964647765.1 uncultured Candidatus Saccharibacteria bacterium
ATGACCACCAGCTCACCGCTCGCCAGTGCGCCGTCGTTGGCGACGTGATGCAAAGTAACAGCCCGGTCGCCGCCAGCCACAATTGGCTCAAATGCATGACCACTCGCACCGCGATTTCTGAAGCCTTTTGATATTTCGGCCTCAAGCTGATATTCATGAGTATATTTAGCAAGTTTAGCCGGCTTAACAGCTTGTTTTATGCTACGAATTGTAATATCGATTGCGTCTTTGATGGCTGCTATTTCTGGAGCTTGTTTGACCATCCTCATCCTTGTTAAATGTGGGTTGAGATCTAGCAATTCTAATTCTGGCTTGATTTCTTTGAGACGTGCAACGATCGCCGCGCGGGCAGGATTTGTATATAGACCATAGTGCTCAACGTATGCTGGCGGAACGGCAATTGTCGCTACATGCTGGACCTTTTTGATACGTGAACCAAGCTTATCCCAACCACTTGCCGAATCAAAAACAGTTTGAATTCCGGAGCGATGAGTCAAAGCCGAGTAATCTACAGCCCCATCAAATGCTTCTCGAACACTCGAGCGCGGAGGCACAATCAAGTATTCCTTGTTACGATCAATAACAAGCACCAGATCTGGTTCATTAATGCCAGTCAAATACCAGAAGTTGGCATCCTGTGCAAAAGCATAGGTATTATCTGCACCACGCTGCATTACTCCGTTGGCAGCTATAACAATCGGTGCCGTACCGGTAAACAGCTCTTGCAAGCGACGGCGATTGGCAGTAAAAAACTCACTCGTAAATCTCGAATCCATATCGAACTAACAGTATAACAAATATCAGCTAATCAGTTTGCAATAGCTTGCTTAGCTGTTTGGCCTTGGCCTGCCCGATAACTTTAGCCAATTCCGCGTCATCAGCAGACTTTACGGCTCTAAGTGAGCCAAAATGTTTGATTAGTTTTTTGCGGGTTGCCGGTCCAATACCCGGCACTTCCTCGATTAAACTAGCAGTTTGTCTTTTAACCTTAAGGACACTGTGATAACTTACTGCAAATCTATGGGACTCATCTCTGATTCGTTGCAGCAGCTTAATGAGATTGGTATTGCCGGGCAAATTGAGTAGCGTGAATCCTTCCGTTTCTGAAGCAAAACCACCCAAATTTTGCAGAATCTCTTTGTCTAAACTGACTCTCGAGTCAAGATTTTTAATAACTATTTGCTCTTCTCTTTTGGCAAGTCCAATAAAGGGGATTTTTGAGAATCCTGCTTCTTCACGGGCACTAATGGCCGCGTCTAGCTGGCCTTTGCCGCCATCAATTAGGACTATATCGGGCAGACCCCAACTTTTAACATTTTTGGGCGATAGCCGACGCTTAATAGTCTCGTTCATATTATAGAAATCGTTATTGTGATCTATCTTAGTCTTAAACTTGCGGTACTCGGCCTTGTTGCTAACGCCATTAGTAAACACAACCATACTGGCAACTACGTCTGTGCCCTGCATGTGGCTAATGTCGTAGCCTTCAATACGCTGCGGGTATTTATCAATGCCCAGAAGATTAACTAGTTCATTGAGGGCGTGATCTTTAGAAATATCCAAAAATTCCTTATCGCTGAAGATCACTTGCTTATTGAGTCCCTTAAGCGCAAAGAGCTGATTTCGACGCTTGGCCGCCAGCTCGAAATCTTGAGCTTTGGCAGCCCGGTTCATTTCCTTCTCTAGCTCTTGTTCAATCTTTTTGCGCTTACCTTGAATTACCGCAATCAGCCGGCGCAAATTTGCCCGGTAATCCGCCAAGGACGTTCGCCCTTCTTCGAGGCCCGGATCCAAGCCTAAGTGATAATGCAAATTTGCCCGCTTTTGCCCATGCACTCGCTTAACTGCAAACGGAAATGCCTTGCGCAAGGTCTTCAGTGACTGCCTAACCGCCAGGGTGCTGAAGTAGGGTCCAAAATATCGTGCCCCGTCGTCCAACGGTCGTCGAGTAGTTCCCACCGTCGGGTAATCGCTATCGTAATCTATCCTGATATAACTCATTGCCTTATCATCGCGCAGCATAATGTTATAGCGCGGCATGTAACGACGAATCATTTCGGCCTCTAAGAAAAGTGCCTCAAGCTCGCTCTCAACTACCATCCAATCGATATCATTGATTTCGCTAACTAGGGCTTCGGTTTTAGGATCTCGCGCTCGAGATTTCTGGAAATACTGACGCACTCGATTATTTAAAACCGCCGCTTTGCCAACATAAATTATTTCGCCCTTTTTGTCTTTATGGAAATAAACCCCGGGTTCTTTAGGTAGCTGCTTCAATTTGTTTGCGATATTTGCGTTCACGCCATCGGGTCCCAAACTAAACTTTGCTAAGTTTGTGTTTGGTGCAGTAGTGTTTTGTTTTGGCGCATTTCTTGCAGATCAATACCAGATCATTACACGAGAGATCGGCACAATTCTCGAAGTTACTCGTCTTGCCGCCGCAATGTATACAAGTACCTATATCCTTGGCTTTGTCGCTGAACTTCATGCCCATGCGGTCGTCAAAAACATAAAGCGAGCCTTCCCAGAGTCCGTCGTCGCCATAAGCTTCACCATACTTAACGATGCCGCCATCGATCTGATATACCTCTTTGAAGCCACGGTTTTTCATCATCATGCTCAAAACCTCACATCGTATGCCACCCGTGCAGTAAGTTACAATCGGCTTGTCTTTAATAGAGTCGTACTTTGGATCCTCTAGTTCTTTACCAAAATCGCGAGTATATCTTACGTCAGGAACAACCGCGTCCTTGAATCTGCCGACTTGAGCCTCATAGGCATTTCGTCCATCGAAGAATATTACATCGTCGCCGTGCTTCTCGACCAATTCATGGATTTGATCTGGCTTTAGGTGCTTGCCGCCGCCAACAATTCCGCTTTGATCAACTTTTATCTCATCACGTGCGCCAAATGTAACAATTTCGGGGCGAACTTTTACCTTGAGCTTAGGGAAATCTTCTCGCGCACCATCGCTCCATTTGAAGACTGTACCCTTAAAACCAGCAAACTGTTTGGTTTCTTTGATATAACACTTGAGATCGTCAATATCACCTCCCAAAGTACCATTTATGCCATGTTCGGAAATCAAAATTCTGCCTTTAAGATTTAGTTTTTCGCATAAAGCCCGTTGCCACAATTTAACAGCCTCCGGATCCTTTACCGGTGCAAACTTATAGTAGAGGATAATTTTTTGCATATATCTATTATAACTCCTTAGGAGCGCATCAAAAATAGTACAAGTATGAGTAAGATGAGAAGCGCAATTACGCTGCCGATGGCAATATCTAGCCGACGACGCTGCTTAGTTGATTTGGCCTGTTCTGTGGCTGCATATTTTGCCTGCGCCCTAAAAAATGCTGCTTCTTCGCTGCTTTGATCGACTGACTTAGCTGCTTTGTTCAGCAAATCTTCTAGCTGCTCGCTACTGGCATTGCCCTCGATCTGTGCTGGCAGAACTGTTCTAAGTGCTGGGTCTCGTTCAAAATCCATTTCTCTTTCAACAACTTCTGCCTTTAGCGCCTTCCTCAAATCACCACCGCGCATAGCCTCAGCAACGATATTGCGCAGACCACGTTCACCAATAAGATGAGTTTCGTAAATCTGCCTTAGGCTAGTGCCATCTATTTGAATCGTTTGGCTTAGTTTCATGAGCTCTGCTCGGCTCATGGTCATTGGATTTTTAGCTGTGTTGAAGCGGGTTTCTTTTGCTGATTTATCGGTCTCTTTGAGTAATCTGTCTAAGCCAATCTTGCTTAAGTGATCGCGCTTGGATTCAACACTAAGCAAAGTATGGCCGATGTGTTCAGCAGAGTTTGCGTCTGTTTTTTTACGCTTTTTGAATTCTGGAGCGCTATTAACACCTTCCAAATTTGCATTCATTACCGGAATAGTATAATATGTACAACATTGTTTAGCAACTAAAGGAGACGGCAACAATGACCACAATTCAAACAGTTACTACCGGCACAACCGTCCCCGCGGTTAGCTAGTACTCTCTTCTTAATAGAAATATCTAAACTCTTTTCATTAATAACTTAATCTACCACTGCTAGGAGGCGGTGTTATGAAACCAAGTTCAACCACCAAAAAAACGCTGTCGATTTACTGGCGTTACACCAAGAAGTACCCACTTGATTTTACAATTGCTGCTGGTGGCGCAGTCCTTGCTGTTATTTCGCAGAATATTATTCCGCCGCTAATAGTTGCCAATATCTTTAAGAAGGTACAGTATGCGTTGTCGCACGGTCAAAACGTAAGTTTTGATTCACTATGGCCGAGCTTCCTACTGT
Source organism: uncultured Candidatus Saccharibacteria bacterium (assembly GCA_964647765.1). Taxonomy (GTDB): domain Bacteria; phylum Patescibacteriota; class Saccharimonadia; order Saccharimonadales; family UBA4665; genus CAZYJC01. Next base: position 18,927 of record CAZYJC010000010.1, read on the forward strand.
TTGCAGTCTTTATGGTTGCTGGGATTATTTTTTGGCGCGTTCAGTCATATTACGTATGGCTAATGGAAATTAAAATTCGCCGCGATGTTAGTAACGATATCTACAACCATTTGCAATCTCAAAGTCAACGCTTCCATGCGAATCGCTTTGGCGGCGCTTTAGTGTCGCAGACAAACAAATTCAATAGCGCCTACGAGAGGCTAATGGATGATATTATCTGGAATATCATTCCCGGTATAACAACTCTCAGTGCAGCTGTAGTTGTATTAGCATTCATAGACATCAAATACTCGATATTAATGATATTGGTGTCGCTAATATACATGGCGTTAATGGGCCGGCAGCTATATAAGCAAATGCCATACAACGCCGACGAAGCAGCCAAAGATTCTAAGCAAACTGCAGCACTAGCTGACGCTATTACCAATATGTCCACAATTAGGGCTTTTGGTCACGAAAAGTATGAGAGCGAGCGCTTTTATAAGATTACCGAAGTGCACCATAAGTCATACACCAAACTTGCCTATGAAGTCCTTAAAACCGAGGCTCTGAGTCAGTCGCAAACAAACGGCTTCCAAATCCTTGCCTTGCTAGGCGGAATTGTTGCCATCACCAACTACAACGCTAATGTAAGTCTTTTGTATCTATTAATTAGCTACACCCAAGCCATAGTAAACCAGCTTTGGCAGTTTAGCCGAGTTGTCAGAAACGTCAATCGAAGTTTTGGTGACGCAGTCGAAATGACAGAAATTTTGCAGATACAACCTGAGATTCAAGATCCTGCCCAGCCTGAGAAAATACGCATGCCCAGAGGTGAAGTTGTGTTTGATAAAGTTAGTTTTGCCTATCCCGAAAATATCGACCAGGGACTTTTCAAAAATCTTAACCTTAAGATTAAACCTGGCGAGAAGGTCGGTCTAGTAGGTCCAAGTGGTGGTGGCAAAACGACAATCACATCGCTACTGCTTCGAACTATGGATATAGAAAAAGGTGAGATAAAAATAGATGGCCAAAACATTGCAACTGTTCGACAATCTGAACTACGTCAGCATGTGGCTTATGTTTCTCAGGAGCCAATTCTTTTCCATCGCAGTCTTGCCGAGAACATCGGATACGGCGATCTAAATGCCGGACAGCGCGAGATTGAGGCCGTTGCAAAAATGGCTAATGCGCATGATTTCATCAGCAAACTACCTAAAGGCTACAAAACTCTTGTTGGTGAGCGCGGAGTCAAACTAAGCGGCGGCCAAAGGCAACGTGTGGCAATTGCCAGGGCGATGCTCAAGAATGCTCCGATTCTGGTCCTAGACGAGGCAACTTCGGCGCTTGATAGCGAAAGCGAAGTCCTAATTCAAGATGCCTTATGGCGTCTGATGGAAGGGCGAACAGCTCTGGTGATTGCCCATCGTTTAAGTACAATTCAAAAAATGGATCGGATAATAGTTCTTGATGATGGCAAAATTGTCGAGCAAGGCTCACACAAGGAATTGCTACGAATAAATGGAACCTATGCCAAGCTTTGGGAACACCAATCCGGCGGATTTTTGGAAGAATAAATGGGACTCATCCCTGTTAGAATAGACTAATGCAGCGTCAACCAAATACCAAAGCCCTCAAGCTCTACTTGCGCTATTGGCGAGGCGAACCCTTGCTAACCGGCATAAGCACTCTTTTTAGTGTTTCGCTTGCCCTGTTAAATACAATCATTCCCCTGATGGTGGCAATCATCCTTGGCAAGCTAATCACTACTCACGAAATAGCTTTTAACCTCATTGTTGTTACCGTCTGCTTACAGTTAATCTTACTACTGACTTGTTATGTTAGCGACCGTTGGGGAATTGCCGTATTGCATCACAATATCGAAGCCAAACTCTATGAAGATAGCTTTGCATATCTAACCAACCAAGATTATTCCTTCTATGCTGATCGTTTCAGTGGCTCATTAGTGACTCAAGCAAGCCGATTCGCCAAAATATACACAATCTTTAATGACACAATGTTCTTCGAGCTTTTGCCTCAAGGTCTCTTTGTGCTGATTTCGATTGGCATCATGACGTTTTACTCACCACTAATTGGGCTATCTGTATTGTTGGTTTGGTTGCTGGCAACTTTCGTTGTGATCAAATTTGCCTTAAATCGCCTGCCAATGAGGCGTGATGCTGTCGCCCGTGAGAGCGAACAAGTTGGCGAATTAGCGGACGTGTTAACCAATTCACTAACAGTCAAAACCTTCGCGGCTGAGCAAAGAGAGTTTGAGCGATATCACGCCATCAATGTTATGCGTGGGCAGTTTTTCTTAAGATCGTGGAAGCGAGCAGTCAGAAACGTTTGGATTGTTGAATTATTCTGTGTCCTACTACAGCTATTCGTGTTAGTTGGCGGCCTGCTGGCAGTAAAATATCACGGCTTGGGGATAGCAACATTTCTACTCTTCCAGGTTTATAGCTTTAGGATAATTGATGTTATTAGACGAACTAATATGATTGTTAGACAAATGGAAGTAGTTGCTGGTGATGCCCAAGAAATGACTGAACTCTTAGAGCTCAGTCCAACAATCAAGGACGCGCCGGAACCTTTACCAAGCAAAATTAACAAAGGACAAATTGAGTTCGTTAACGTCGACTTCAAATACACGGATGACATGGGCGCTAATAAATCTTTATTTAGCGATCTTAACCTAGCAATTAAACCTGGCGAAAAAATAGGCTTAGTCGGCCCTAGCGGTGGCGGCAAGACCACAGTTACCCGTCTGCTTCTTAGATTTATGGATGTCCAGGAGGGCGCAATCCAAATCGATGGCCAAGACATCAAGCAGATTAAGCAAAGTGACCTTAGAAGCTCAATCGCCTATGTACCGCAAGAGCCATTGTTGTTCCACAGATCGATAAGAGAAAATATTGCTTATGGTAATCCTGGCGCAGATAATAAGTCAGTTCTGGCTGCTGCTAAGAAATCTTTTGCTGATGAATTTGTTCGTGAATTGCCCGACAAATATGAAACCATGGTTGGCGAACGTGGCGTTAAACTCAGCGGCGGCCAACGACAGCGAATCGCCATTGCCCGCGCAATGCTCAAACAAGCACCGATCCTTATTCTCGATGAAGCCACTTCGGCCTTAGACAGCGAGAGCGAAAAATTGATCCAACAGGCCTTGTGGTCACTGATGGAAGATAAAACGGCAGTTGTAATAGCTCACCGACTTAGCACAATTCAGAGAATGGACCGAATAGTAGTGCTAGACAAGGGTAGAATAATTGAGCAAGGCACCCATAATGAATTACTCGGCAAAAAAGGTCTATATGCTAAACTCTGGAGCCACCAGTCTGGTGGCTTCATCGAAGAGTAGATTAACTACTCTGCTGATTTTTCTTCGTTAGCCGCTGCCTCGGCAGGAGCAGACGCTTCACCGCCTGAGGTGGATTCTTCGCCTTCAGCAGTTGTTTCACCTTCTGCTGGCTCTTCTTCCCCACCACCAGCTGCGTCGTTGGCGGCCGCTAGAGCACTTGGCTCGAATACGGTTGCAAGGGTTTGAGTTGATTCGGTTTCGATCTCGACTCCCTCAGGTACTTTGAGATCAGCCACGGTAATTTGATCACCTACTTCAACCAGTTTTTCGGCATCATAGCTTAAGAAATCTGGTAATTTGTCCGGAATGGCCTTAACCTGTACGGTTTCAATTTGCGACAGCACAATCAGACCTGAACGCTCCGCTGGACTTGAGTCGTTTTCTTCAGCGTAAGCTGGCTTAACTGGGATTTCGGCGTCAACTTTTTGATTCTTGTCGACCGCATTAAATACTAGGTGGGTTATTAAATGCTTGCGCGGATCAAAGGCTACGTCTTTGATCAGAGCTACGTAACTTTTACCGTCAGCTTTTAGTTCAACTGGATGGTGCTTGCCCGCCTTCTGCCAAACCTTTTGAATATCCCTAGCATCCCCTTGAACATTGATCGATGGCTTGCCATGGTCGTGTATAACTGCAGGAATCTGGCCTTCTTTACGCAGGTGTTTAACGGCCTTGCCGAGCGTTTCTCGTTTTTGTAAATCTAAAGTAATAGAGTCCTGGGACATTTATTGTATTGCTCCTTATTTTTGTTAATTATAACAGATTAGACTGGACTCGTGAAGCAAAAGCGGATAGGCTAATAAGACATGTTTGACATCCCAGGGCTCATCGAAAATGGCGGCTTATTACTCATTGCCTTAATAATTTTTGCCGAATCGGGCATGTTTGTAGGCTTCTTCTTCCCCGGCGACACCCTTCTCATGACAGCTGGGATATTTGCCGCTCAAGGCAAATTGAATATAGGTGTAACTATAGCGGTAATCGCTATAGCGGCAATAATAGGGGACAATTTGGGTTACCAAATCGGCAAACGCTACGGCAAAAGCATATTTAAAAAACCCGATGGAATATTCTTCAGACAGGAATATATACATCGAGCAGAAAAATTCTTTGAGCGTTTTGGAAACCGCGCCATGTTATTCGCACATTTCGTGCCTGTAGTTAGAACATTCCTGCCACCTGTTGCCGGAGTCGGCCACATGAATCGATCACAATTTTTTATCTATGACGCGATCGGCGACATCGCTTGGGCAACTAGCGTTACATTGGTTGGATATTGGTTTGGTACAAAAATTCCAAATATCGATAAGTACGCAGAGATAGCCATTCTAGGAGTCGTCGTTATTGTGTTGGGCCCAACGATTTATCACGTAATAAAGGCACTACTTGAGGATCGACAAAACAAAACCCTAAAAACAAGTAAGGGTAGCGAGCAAATAAAAAAATAACTATTGGTCTGTCTCGTCAGACTGAGGTGTAGGAAACTTAATTCCTAGAAGCATTTCTCGAAGAATTTCACGAGTCTGGTCATCAATATCACCCCAGACTATCTGCTCCTCAGCATAACTCAGAGCCGCTTCTCTTTGCGCGTTTTCTCCAGCAGAATCACCTCTATACATAAGCATAGCTTTGGCAACAGAAATTGAGGCGACGGCATGCATTAAAGCGCCCTTGTGCTTTAATTCTGCGGATAGTTCTACGTCAGTTGTACCTCGGCGCTCCTCATCATAAATACCGGCGAGAGACAGCGGATCATCAACATCCTGTATTCGGTAACCTAATGTGATTGCGTCTTCTACACCGCTGGCTGCTAATTGACCTAGAATACCTATCGCTGTTTCGCGTATTATTGGGCTGACATCACCCATTTCGGCAGTAAAACCACCTTCAATGTGTGGTAAATCACCACCGTCAAAATGATCTTCGTAAGGATTATCTCCAGACATGGTATTATTATAGCATTTTTGAGAGGAATTGTCCAGTGTAGCTGGCTTTGATTTTGGCTACCTTCTCAGGCGTGCCCTCGGCGACTATTTGCCCACCGCCGCTGCCACCTTCGGGACCCATATCGATAAGCCAATCAGCATTCTTTATAACATCTAAGTTATGTTCTATAACGACCATGCTGTTGCCTGCATCAACTAGAGCGTGGAGCATTTTGAGTAGTTTGTCGACATCGGCCATATGAAGTCCTGTGGTTGGCTCATCTAGGATATAAAGTGTGCGGCCAGTCGGCCTTCGACTTAACTCAGTACTTAATTTGATGCGCTGAGCCTCCCCGCCACTAAGCGTGGTGGCCGACTGGCCAAGCGTAATATAGCCAATACCTACGTCGACTAAAGTTTGCAGTTTGCGTGCAATCGCTGGAATATTGCCGAAGAATTCTAGTGCTTGCTCGCAGGTCATCTCAAGCACATCGCTGATGTTTTTGCCTTTGTAATGGATTTCCAACGCTTCGCGGTTATAACGCTTGCCGTGACAAACTTCGCATGGGACGTAAACATCGGGCAAGAAGTGCATTTCGATCTTTATAATTCCATCTCCGGCACAGTTCTCACAACGACCGCCTTTAACATTGAAGCTGAACCTGCCAGCGCTATAACCGCGCAGTTTTGCCTCTGGCATCTGAGCGAATAACTCACGGATTGGCGTAAACAGACCTGTGTAAGTTGCCGGATTACTGCGCGGTGTCCGGCCAATTGGCGACTGATCGATAATAATTGCTTTATCCAACTGCTTAATACCCTGGATATCATCGTGTTTTCCCGGTACAGTGCTAGCACGGTGTAATCTGGCTTGAAGCTCTTTGGCCAAGATGTCGTTAATCAAGCTTGACTTGCCTGAACCGCTAACACCACTAATAACAACAAACTTACCAAGTGGTATCTCAGCATCGATATTGCGTAAATTATTCTCACGAGCACCTTTTATAATCAATGATTTTCCGTTGCCCTGACGGCGCTTCTTGGGTGTAGCTATAGATTTTTTACCTGACAAATATTGAGCCGTTATGCTTCCAGCTGTTTTTTCGACCTGCCGAGGCGACCCTGCTGCAACGACTTTACCGCCATGAATACCCGCACCCGGACCAATATCAAGCAGATAGTCCGCAGTTCTGATTGTTTCCTCGTCATGCTCGACAACAATCACAGTATTACCCAGCTCTTTGAGATGTTTGAGGGTGTTGATTAGCCTTGAATTGTCTCGTTGGTGCAAGCCAATACTTGGCTCATCCAAGACATACAATACGCCCATAAGCCCTGAACCGATCTGTGTAGCCAAGCGAATGCGCTGAGCTTCGCCACCACTCAATGTTGCGGCACTTCGCAGCAAATTCAAGTAATTGAGGCCCACATCTTGCAAGAATTGCAGCCGAGCGATGATTTCTTTGAGAATCATGTTAGCGATTTTAGTTTGTTTTTCGTCCAGCTTAAGGCTTTTGAACCAATTCAGTGCCTCATCTATTGATAGCTGGCAAACATCCATTATCGAACTATTAGCTAAAGTAATTGCAAGTACTTCGGGCTTTAGTCGTTGTCCATCACAGGCATGGCATGGTTTCTCTTGCATAAACTTCTCGATGTCCCGCCTGATAAAGTCGCTATCGGTTTCTTTGTGTCTACGCTCGAGATTGTTAACTACACCTTCGTAGGTTGTTTCAAAAGATCGACCCATGCCCAAGCTGACACGATATTTTTGCTTCCCAGTGCCATACATAACGATCTTCAACTGATCGGGAGTCAATTCGCCGGTTGGCACATGAAGCGAGAAGCCATGCTCATCGGCAACAGCCTGGAGTTTCTTCATATACCAGTTATCGACATTAATTCGGTTGTACGGTCTAATCGCGCCTTCGGCAATTGTAAGATTGCCATTTGGAATAACTAAATCGGGGTCAACTTCAAGCCTGGAGCCCAGACCCGTACAGACTGGACAAGCTCCATGCGGACTATTAAAACTGAAGGTCCGCGGCTCAAGCTCGGGTATTGAAACATCAGGATGGTCCATGCAAGCATACATAAGGCTATAGTTATGCATTTCATCCTTGTCTGCCTCATAAACAAAAACTTTACCTTCTGCTACATCAAGTGCTTGTTCGACTGACTGGACCAATCGCCCACGGCTTTCATCGTCATTAACCAGACGATCTACTACAACTTCAATATTGTGGCGATAGGCTTTATCAAGTTCAGGAAATTCATCCAAGGCATAAACAACGCCATCGACCCTCACACGAGCGAAGCCGGCTCTTTGATACTGTTCAGGTATATGTTCAAAAGCACCTTTTTTATCAATAACTACGGGTGCCAATATCATCAATCGCTGGCCGGCCGTTGCTTTGACAACCTGGTCAATAATTCCTGTGGAGGTTTGGCGAACGACGGGTTTGCCGTCGATTGGGCAATGCGGAACGCCAATTCGAGCATAGAGCAGCCTCAGGTAATCATAAATTTCGGTTACAGTAGCAACAGTTGAGCGAGGATTACGAGAAGTCGATTTCTGGTCGATAGATATTGCAGGGCTTAGTCCGTCGATCTGATCGACGTCGGGCTTTTCCATCAAGCCAAGAAACTGCCGGGCGTAGGAACTCAGCGATTCGACGTAACGTCTCTGCCCTTCGGCATAAATAGTGTCAAAAGCCAGGCTAGATTTGCCTGAACCGCTCAAACCAGTAATCACGACTAGTTGATTTCTGGGCAGCGTAACATCAACATTTTTTAAATTATGCTCTCGGGCTCCCTTTACTATGATGTTTTCGCTCAAAATTTCCCCTGTTTTGGTCGATAAATTATACATGAAAAAAAGCCAAATTTCTAGCCCTATATATTCGGACCTTAGCGCACAAAAAGCATAAGCTCTTATATACCATTATTGACATTCTGACAATTTTGTGTATAATGCAAATTGAAATTTGCTGTTAAAGGGGTTTAGCGATGTACGATATCATACTGCTGGGGCAGATTCCCGGCACAAACATTCGAATCAGTTTTTTAGCTTGGCTCTATATTTTCAGTTTCTTAATTATTGCTAGTTTAATTACATGGGCGTATTTGCAGCGCCACCGGCTTGCTAATACCAGCTTCTATCAGAGGTCCGTTTTACCAGCCAGCCAATTACACAGCCGCCTTACTCTGACGGCAAAATAGACTCGCCATAAAGTTTAAGCTCTTCGAGTAAAAAAAGCTTCGACTTGTCTTTGGTTAAACTCTGGAGCTCCTCAAGACGATTGAAAAACTTCGCCACAGGACTGTTTTCCGCGTTATGAAAAAGATTGTATCGCCTAAAGTTTTCCCATTCCTGTGCTTCTTCAGTGCTAAGTTTAGTTGGGAAATTTCTGGCTTTATAGAGCAAAGCCAGACTCTTAAGTCGATCGTCGCTAAATCTGTCCGCTTCAACAATAAGCTGCTCGGGTGCCAGCTTGCGAAACGTGTTTGCCAGCGCTTTGTCCCTATCGCTAATAAACCGATCATAAAGTCGCTCGTCGACGTTATAACGATTATCGACTAGTGCCATTTGCGTTGCTAACCGTTCCTGATCTAGGCTCGCTGCAGCGGCGAGTAGTTTATCAGCGAATTCAGCTTGGTTATCTTTTATAATTCGTAAGTTCTTGCTAACCATAGCTAGATCGATATTGATTCTTTTTTGAGTCTCGTCGTCCTTAATTACGCCAAGTGGAGCAATCGCCGGGCAGCGGTTAAACTTGACTGTCTTGGCCGGTAATTTTTGGGCTTCGGGATCGCGATTATATCGCCAAATACTTGCCAACTCTTGGGCCGTCATTGCCAGAAAAGGCGTTGGGTCAAATCTGAGATCAAAAACTATAGCTGCATCTTGATCGGCGTGGCTAGCGACGGGGTAAACGACCGTAGTGTGCAGGTCCGACGAGGGGTAACGTCCTGATGTGTAAACGAGGGCTTCGTTATTGCTAACTAATTTTGCCACTTCGCGCTTATCTCTTAGATTTAACAGATACTTGAATAATTCTGGCTGGTTTTTAGCAATAAGTTCTGCAACTGCAATCGTGGCTTTTACATCAGCCAGCGCATCATGTGCATTGCTATGCTCCAGTTTGTTTACTTGGGTTAGATATTCAAGTCTGTTGGCCGGTCTGCCGTCTGGCGCAAAAGGCCACTCGATCCCGTCAGGCCTGAGGGCCCTGGTCATTCTGACCATGTCGAGAATATCCCAGCGCGACCGGCCATCCTGCCATTGCCAATTATAGGCATCGTAATAGTTTCGATAGTTAATAAATCTAATGAATTCATCATCGAATCGTAAGTTATTAAAACCTACAAATATCGTTCCTGGTGTTGAGATTTTTGTATTAAATATCTCGGTAAACTCGGACTCACTTATTCCTTCAGCAATTGTTTTTTGTGGTGAAATGCCAGTGATCAAAATAGCATCTGGGTCGGGCAAGACATCATCACTCAGCTTAATCAAAAAATTAAAAGGCTCTCCTAGTGGTTTGAAATCGAGCGTTGTCCGCTGCCCGGCGAACTGCATAATTCGAGATTGCCTAGGATTGATACCGCTCGTTTCCAGATCATAAAAGAGAAATGTCTGATCTGTCATGAATATTTCCTAGTACTTAAAGCTCAGTTCGGAATCATCACCGATTTGGATTACTTGACCGGGCTCTATGCCTTGACGCGACAGTTCATGCATAATGCCTACTTTTTGCATAATATGTCTGAGTCTCTGCACGCCCTCAGGGTTTTGGAAATTAGTCCTGATGGCGAATTTCTCGATTTTGGGGCCAGTTACTACGTATTTTTTGCCCGTTTTCTTAACTTGCCAAGCATCAGATTGGTCTTCGATAGTTAGAATAGGTATGCCCTGATCAACTAGATTGGTTTTTTGAGCCTCTTTTTGTCGCTGTTTGTTGACTAATTCTTTGACGGTGAATAACATCTGTTGAAGTCCTTGGCCAGAATGCGATGATATCGCCATAACTGATGATGTGCGCTTCTTAACCCTTTTTAGTTGAGCTATCAGATCAGAGATAATTTCATCATCCAATCCTTCAACTTTTGTAAGTAAAATTAACTCGGGGCGTTTTGCCAGCTCTTCTGAATATGCTTTAAGCTCTTCCCTTATTGTCTGATAGGTAGTCGCCACATCCTCATTATATGAATCTATTAAATGCAGTATTACGGCGGTACGTTCAACATGCCGTAAGAAATCGTGGCCCAATCCTTTGCCGGATGAGGCACCTTCAATGATGCCAGGAATGTCAGCGAAGAGCACGCTTGAATTATCAATATCAACAACCCCGAGGTTAGGCACCAAAGTTGTAAATGGATAATTTGCCACCTCTGGCTTTGCGTTACTTATACGCCCCAAAAGTGTTGACTTGCCGGCGTTAGGTAGACCAACCAAGCCAACGTCAGCTATCATCTTGAGCTCAAAAACTAAATCGAGTTTTTCGCCAGGTTCGCCTTTCTCGGCGAAACTGGGCGCCTGCCTTACCGACGATACAAAGTGTGCGTTACCAAACCCACCTTTGCCACCACGAGCAATAATAGCCTGCTGGCCATCCTCAGTTAAATCAGCTAAAATTTGGCCTGTTTCGCTTGTGGCCATTGTGCCGACCGGAACTTTTACAATTAAAGGTTTGGCGCTTTTGCCATGTTTATTGCTTTTGCCGCCAGGCTGACCGTTTTCAGCTTTTATTTCTTTTTGATAACGAAAGGCTGCTAAAGTGTTTTGATTTCGACTAGCTTCTAAAACAACATCGCCGCCGTTTCCACCATCGCCGCCATTAGGACCACCTTTGGAGATAAATTTTTCGCGCCGAAAGCTAAGCTTACCGTCACCACCTCGACCAGCTAAAACATTTACATTAACTTTATCAACAAAACTCATAATTTATACTTCTTAGACTAGTGTTTTTAGCAGGTGATGTCTAGCGACTTATGTAATGTTCGAAGTGCGAAACAGGCACCCAGCCACTCTGACCAACTCGTCCCCAGCCGGCAACACCGTTCATATCTTTGTACATAATCATCGACCCATCTGGTGAAACGGCATCCACTATAGCGACATGGCCATAACCACCACCTTTTTGAGCGATGGCCCCGACGCTAGGTGCTCCACTTACTCCCCAGCCGCTGCGTGCAGCATAGATGGCCCAGGTCGCTGCATTGCCCCAGTTAGCAGGAACGGAAATTTGCGTCGCAACATACCAGGTACAGTAACCGTAGTCATATCCGTTATATCCATAAAGCGGACCGCTACCCCAAGGAAACGCACCGCCGGCGGCAATATTAGACGCCGTGGTTAATGGAGCTGCGGCTGCGGCAACACTACCATTAGGAATAAGTATTTTTTCGCCTACTGTTAAGCCTTTAATTTCGTTGTCGTTATACGCAATGATTTGGTCCTTGCTGGCTCTGAACTTAGCCGCCAGGCTATCCAACGTATCGCCAGATTTAACTATATAAACAATCCCATTTACCGGCGGTATCGATAGTTTTGTACCGGCAGAGACTGCGTCACCGTTAAGATTATTTGACCATCGGATACTGTCTGAGGTGACACCAAATTTTATGGCAATATTAGAAACCGTATCACCTGCAACGGCAGTGTAATCTTGGATATCTGCTTTGGATTTTAAGGCTGTCGTTACTACCTCAGGCTTGGCCGTGACATTATTACTCGAGGTTGAAATCGATACTTCTGCTGCTTGGGACTGAGCCTGGTTGCTGATTGCCGTAGTCTCAGACAGACTATTCATTCTCGCCACTGTTAAGGCTATATCTGCCGATGAAACCTGATCCAAAGGATTTGCCTGCGCTGCTGAACCCAAACTGCCAATTGATGCCACTTTAGGGGTGTCAGACTGCGATGAAGACGAGCCATGCAAAACAAAGCCCAAAATAGCGGCCAAAATCAAAACATTTATGCCCACTAAACTAAATCGCACCGCTTTTCGTTTGAACGATTTGCGGCGCATTTTGAGTTCGAAATTCTTGTACAGCTTGCTTGACCGAAGCGTTGAAGGGACGGTTAAACGAGCTGTTGATGGACTGGGGGTTGTATTAATACAATCTCCGGGCAGAGGCATTGATGTGCTTGCCAATACTCTAAAATCGACGTTTATATTAACTTTTGCAAGATTTTTGGTTACTTGCGTTATTTATTGTCGATCTGAGAGGTAACCTTGCGAGGGATGTGATGATGGTAACCTCGGTAATCAGTTACCATAACAATTTAGCATTTTTGCCCGCTAAAATCAAGTTTGCTATCTTTGTTCACCCCTGTTATAAAATTATAAATTGCAGAGTTTTTTACAATATTTTTGAGTATTTTGTTGGTGCTCTTCGTAGGTGTTAGCAAAATGCGTAGTTCCATCGTCCCCAGCCACGAAATATAGCCAGTCAGTACTAGCCGGATATGCAGCGGCATATAGGGAAGATTGATTGACTGTACTTATTGGCGTTGGCGGCAAACCAGTATTAATTAAGGTGTTGTAGGGAGTGTCGTAGGTCAGATTTGGAGCCTGTCCAGCGGCGATGGATCCATAAAATGCAGTTACATCAGATCCCATTTTCATGCCTGTTTTTAGTCGTTTCAAAAAAACCTGTGCTGCCTGAGTCTGATCGGCAGGCTTGCTAACTTCTTGGATTATTACAGATGCCAGAGTTATTCCCTGATAATCGTTTAGGCCTTGGGCTGTAAATCCAGCTTTAATTTGCGCGGTCAACTGGTTCCCCATTTCAATTAGAGACTGTTTGATTATATCTTCAGGCAAAGTATTGTCGTCACGCTGATACGAGTCTGGCCACAACAATCCCTCCAAGGTATTAACATTTTGTGGCTTGATCGTCATTATTGGCAGATCCTTATACAGTTCTGGTCGTAGCGCAAGGTCAACCTGTTGAGGCGAAAAACCGCTATTTATTAAATCGGCTCTAACTTGGTCTATACGTCTTCCGGGAAGTATTGTTACCAATCTGGTAGTAACTTCACCGGACGTGATAGTTCGAACAATCTCTTGGGTCGATTCACTCGGCGACAAGGCATATGTACCGGCCTTCATCTTGTCGCTTAGCCCGTGAGCATGAATATATACTTGTACTGCCCAAGCACTCCGAATCAAGTTTTGGTCATCTAGATTTATTGCAATCTGTTTTACAGTCTGGCCTTTTTTTACAGAAAAGATTTGAGTTTTTTGCACTTTACTGACAGGCTCTAAGCTTTTATGGTAATAGACTGTTAGAGCGCCGGCCAGTACAGCCGCCAACAACAATAAACCAATTAGGCTTAGGGATATGACGGTAATATTTCTTCGCTTAGACGATCGCTTGCGGAAGTTTGTCATGCCCGATTACCGTAGTTTTCGTCGAGGTAGTCCTGCAAAATATATGTCGCCGCTAATGCATCAATATCTGCTTTGGCATATGTTTTGCCTCTGGCTTCAAGTTCTTCCTGAGCAAGACGAGAAGTCACTGCTTCGTCTTGAAACTGTATTGGTAGACTAGTATGTTGCTGTAGCTCATTCACAAAAGTTTCTACAAAGAAAGTTTGTGAAGTTGGCTGTCCATCAAGATTTCTTGGCATGCCAACTACTATTTCTGAAACATCTTCCCTGCTAATAATCTCGACAAGATTAGTGAAGAAATTTTCATCAAGTATAAGAGTAATCAATGGCCTTGCAAGGCGAGCTATTGTGGACGCTACGGCGACACCAATACGTTTTTCGCCGATATCTAAGGCAATGATTGAACTAGGGGTTTGATCCATTATTGGTCGATTTAGAAGCAGCCGGTTTGGCAATGATAACGGTTATCTTTTTGTCTTTGTTAGGAACTGAGCTGACCCAGAACGGACTTAACTTCACAGTCACACTCTTAACCCCTGGCTGACTCTCGAGGTCAGACTTAACTTCTCCACTCTTTTTGCCCATGGCGTTTTGTTTAATGGAGTCGATGTCTAGATCAGGTCCGACGGTTGCCGTGGTTGTCATTGTAACTTGGGCACTTGTGGGAGAATTGGTTTCAACGTTATAGGTTGCTCTTGCAAGCCCATCATTAAGAATACTTTGTTTTGATGTATCAATTTGGCTCTTTACATTAGCTTCAACGACTTTTTGTAGGTCACCCTTTTTGACGCCATACATTGAGTATGTAACCTGCTCGGTTACGGTGACAGTATTAGCAACTTCACCAACTTTTGCACTAGTAGTAACTACCGGCGTTGTTGCAACATATGTATCAGTTATTGGATAATAACCGGATTTTGTTAACTGATTGGCAAGATCCTTTTTGACTGACGGGTCGTCAACGACGATTTTTGATTTTGCATTATTGATATCATTTTGGTTTACAGATTGCACAATGTTGTCTGTACCGCCGGACATAGTATCGCCGGTCGCGCTTAGACTTGAAGTGTTATAAGCGATTTTGAAGGTTGAACCAGCCGGGATGTTGTAGGCTGTACCGCCTGACTGAGCAATAACTTGTACGCCTGCTTTACCGTCATTTTGACATACGCCTTTTTTAAAGGAACTTGCCGGAACGGTCACGCTTGATTGACTAATATAGGTGTTTCCATTAGAGCTGAATCCGGTTCCTGCCGGTAGGGTAATATCATCCGTTTGTGAGCAGTTGGTTACGGTAATATTTCCGGTGGCCTTGTTGCCATTGTTCTTTTGTCCGGTAGTAGCAGCTGTCTGTGTATATGTTTTGGGTATCTGCTGATATTTTGCTGGCAAGGTGTTGTTTTCTAGATCAAGCGTCTTTTGAGTTGTTGATAGAGTTAGCGGTGCAGTAACATCTACGTTAACAGCGTTGGTTTGGATATCAATGGTTGCTTTGGGTAGTATTTTTACCCCAAAGAAGCCGGCAACGATTAGAGCCACTAGGAGCGCTCCTCCGATTATAAGCAACAGCCTAAACCTCTCGAAGTTAGGTACCTTGAGATTCTTATCCTTCTTGGGCTTAGACTTTTTGCCAGTAGGTGGCTCAAAGGTTTTTCCACCCGGAGGCGTTATGTCGGTTGGCAGATCTTCGTTATCGAGCTGGAGGGTTTCAACATCATCTTTGTTGCTGAGCTTGCTGGCCGCCAAACCGCCGACTGCTGCCGCTCCGGCCAATTCCCCAATAGGCACGTCGCCGGCGTTTTCTGCGGTTAAATCTTCTTCTGGCTCAACCGTTTCGTCCTCGCCAACATTCTCCTCTTCCTCATCAGCAATTGCAGGGCCTGCTGGAATTTCTGGCTTGCTAGTAAGAGTTTTTGCTACGTATACACCAGCCGCTCCAGCCAATGGCAATAAGCCGGCTTCGGTTGTAATTAGAACTAAATTTTTACCGCTTGAGTCGGCTGCTCGCTTCAATAGCTTCATGTTGACAATGCTTTGGAAGACCGTTGCTCGTTTGGGCAATACAAGAGCAACTACACTGGACGAACTACCCTGGACCTTGTCAATTATTCCAGTTATTTCGTCATCGATATCGATGTAAATTGTATCTTTGTCCTTCGCCATGTCTATACGCTTAACATTTTATCAATTTTATCTCGTATCGACGCATTGCCGCCGTTAGCAAACTGCATTGTATCGGTCCCAACACGAAGTAAGCCCATGGCGGTAATAAAGGTATGGTCATTAACGTCTCCGGTAGAATCCGTTATGCCCGCAACCTGTCCTGGCCTAATTCTATGTACAGTTGGCTTGCGCGTAAAAGCTAAGTTGCTGTACCAATCCTTCTCCTGCAAACGGTCCATTAATAGGTCAAGGGACGATCCACCACCGCAGAGAAACATTCTATGAGGGAGGTGATCGAGCTTATTGAATTCACTAAGCGCTAATTCAATTCCGCCAATCCATACATCCGCAGTTTTGCCGAGAGCGGCTTCAATAGCTGGCCGCTGCTGAACCGGCGCCTTATTAGTACTCAGCCCAACTTTTAGCTCCTCGGCTTTTTCAAAATCTACGCCGAGATCGCGCTCAACCGCATGGGTGTAAGCGCGCCCACCGATCCCGAACATTTTCGTACCCTGAACACCACCTTCATGAATAACGGCTATATCTGTTGTACCACCACCGACATCCATCAAAATAGCACTCAAGCTCTGATTAGGGTTATTGCCAATTACTGCACGGCTGACCGCGAACGGCTCAGCCGCGACTGCCAACAGATCAAGATCTAGCTCATGAGCCGTTCGCTCCAATGCGCCGATGTGAATTAATGGCGCAAAAGCCGTATATAACTGGAC
>CAZYJC010000011.1:0-32598 GCA_964647765.1 uncultured Candidatus Saccharibacteria bacterium
AACCCGATTAAGGCAGCTTTCCAGCCGATCGCAATGTTTACGAATAATATTTGGGATGCGCCGACTTTAATGCGCGTGATTGCCACTGGTAATAATCTGTTTTACATCGTTGGCACTCAGCGTCCACACACTTCCCGAAACTTTTCGGCGCATGCCCAAAGCCTGCGCGCGCTTATCGACATGGATTTTTGGAGTGTCAGGACGATTGTCGAAGACGGTCACCAGTTCTGGCGATCGTATTTCCATTACGACGGTGACTACCGAGTCTACCCTCTAGCAATTCCGATTTATCAAGATGCCGTGTTAGCTGACGGCTACTGGCGCAGTATCCGAGCCCAGTTTATTCAGCTAAGGCGCTGGACTTACGGTGTTAGTGATGTAGCTTATATTGCTGACAAGGGTTTCTGGCACAAAAACAAGGCCCACAAACTCGACGTTCTTGCTAAGTTACTCAGGACGCTCGAAGGGCATGTAACCTGGGCGACAGGCACCTTTTTAATTTATTTTGCAGCCTTTATCCCACCGTTGTTTCATCCGCAGAACTTAGCAGCTGACCAGTTACCCCTGATAGTAAGTCGAATAAGTAAGTTTGGTACTCTGTTTTTGCTGGCCAGTATTTATATTTCTCTGATAACTTTGCCGCCTAGGCCAGCTCGCCATAAGCGTCACAGATCTATATTTATGCTTGTGCAGTGGGTCTTCCTGCCAGTAACTTCAATCTGTTTTGGCTCGCTGGCTGCCTTTAACTCGCAGACGCGTCTAATGTTCAAACGCTACCTCAGTAAATTTGACGTGACGGAGAAGGCGACTGTTGACGAACAGGGTGTCCGTCACAAGTAATTAACCCTTGTGGAATGCTTGGTAGTGGACTGCAGCCACCTTGTCGAATCTGTTTAGAGCAACTAAGGCGTGTTGTTCGACGGTTTTCATTTCGACTACACCATTTCGCATATTACCTGCAAGTTTTTTAATAACCGTGTCAGCTATGTCTGAGGCGTCTTCTAAGGCCGTTTTACGATGTTTGAGGCTCTCGAATAGGCTAATGAGTAACTTATCACGATTAAACGGTTGCAGGCCGTTATTTTGCGTTTTTATTAACCAGTGGCTAGCGTAATCGGCTTTTTCCTCTGTTGTGAAGACTGAACTACAGGTTAAGCACTTACGTCTACGCCAAACTTGATTACTACGATGTTGAGTTCTGGAGTTAATGACCTGGGTTTTATTGCCACAATATATACAAACCATGACAATATATTGTCATATCGCTGTTAAAAACGCCAGTGGAAAACTTAAGCGTTTATTGTGCAAAACAAAAACCCGAGGCCGTATATTGGCTCGGGTTGGACCCTCTAGGTCCCCTAGTGCCACTACTTGTTAGAAGTGGATGGGGTTCTGATTCTGCGAATTCGGTTTCGGCTAGGTTCTTGCGAGATGAGTTCCTCGTAGAACAGCACATATGCGTCTAAAGCGCTTGATTTACGAATACCAAAAGTGCCTCGTTTAACCAATCTAGACTATCAAACAAAAACATACTAGTCAATGATATGGTCTAAAAAGCTAGTGCTTATACCGGAGGTGGGAGCTCGGCTTGCGGCAAGTGTTGATAGCGAAACTCATTAGCGGCTTCATAAGGCCTGACGAGGTAGCCATTTGAAAAACTTCTTGGTACTTCACCCAATAATGGCACTCTGAACACCTCCATAAGGTGGCCATAGTCTGAATAAGGTGCTTTATATAGGTCGCTTGGCTCTCGATTCGCTGAGCCGGTATGGTCGATAGGCGCCAAACTGATCGATCTCGCCAGACTAACACCTGGCAACCATTGTGCCAGCCCGTAATCAGATTCATCTATGAAGACTACTTCCACAGCGAATTCTCTGTATGCGTGTTGCTGGGGGGCTTGGGATCTATTACTTGAGGAGGTAAATTTACGCAGAACGCAACTTAACCCGCTGTCCAAATCTTCCAGCCTCAGTCTGTTGGGCATTTCAGCTGTATATCTACCGGAGTTTATTGTCCCAATAAAACCGCGCGAAAGATTTTGTTTCAGCATATGTAACTTATTTTCTCGATAAGTGGTGGGCGATATAGGATTCGAACCTATCACCTCCGCAACGTCAATGCGGCGCTCTAGCCAAATGAGCTAATCGCCCTCGTGCAACAGATTATAACCCATATTAAGGGGATAAGAAACGGCTCTTACAAAACCTTTATAAAATAACCATTATTCTGGTGTGCAGGGAAGCATGTGCTGTAGCTTATGCTAGTGGTTAATGCATTGGCAGGAGGGGGTTGAAGCCTTAGGTTGAACTGTATTATATCTCCGGTTTGCATTGATTGAACCTTCAGGCATTTGACTTCTGAATTACCATCAATTTCCCTAGGCACCCCAGTATTAATGAAATATTTTTGCCCAGACTTGTCTGAAGCCTCATAGCTTGCAGAACAATACTCACTTCCACATATCGGTACTGCGGTAATCTTAGCTTCGATGTAAAATGCCGGGTGGCTTCTTCTCCAGAACATTACCCCTAAAATGACTATAAAAACTACGAGCAAAAGAGCTGTCATGCTAGTTGTCTTTGAGGGTCTTTTCATCTGTATTTATTCTAATTTAAGACTACAAGATATGCTATTTGCGACTTGTATATCATGGATGGTGTTAGAAGAGCAGAGGATTATCCACAGCAAAAATGTACAAATTACAGCATAAATAGGCTAGCCATATAATACTAACCTTGCTATGATAATTATCCGAGGCGAAGTTTTGACGAGACTGTTTTGTCCCGCTCAGAGCGGCGAAAAGGGCGCGGTTGAATGAATTTGCGAGATCATTCAACCGCTTTTTGCTTTATTAGGGCCAAATTTACTCTCATTCACAGCCCGGTAAGTGTTATTGTGGAAAAAAGGCTTTTAAGGGGTTGAAATGTCCAATAACTCAGATCAGCACGATGATTTATATGCAATGCGGCACTCTTTGGCGCATATCTTAGCGACGGCAATTAAGAGGAAATGGCCAGAAACCAAGTTTGGCGTAGGTCCAGTAGTCGAAAATGGTTTCTATTATGACGTAGATCTAGGCGATAACTCTTTAAGCGAGGATGATTTGGCACAGATTGAAGAAGAAATGCGTAAAGTCATCTCCGACGATCAAGAGTTTGTTAGATCAGAGAAGCCAATTGATGAGGCTATCGAGTGGGCCAAGCAGAGTAATCAGCCATATAAGGAAGAACTCCTTAATGATCTTAAGAGATCTGGCACGACATCGGCCAAAGATCTTGGCAAAGATGAAATCGGTACCATAACAGAGGGCGACGCAGCCATTGAAAACGTTAGCTATTACACAAACGGTGATTTTACCGATCTGTGTCGAGGCCCGCATGTGGCTTCAACGGGGAAGGTCGGGGCTTTTAAGTTACTAAGAATCAGCGGTGCTTACTGGCGCGGGGACGACTCTAAGCCGCAGATGCAGCGCGTTTACGGAGTCGCCTTTGCTAACGAAGATGACCTCAAAAAACACCTAACAATGCTCGAAGAAGCGCACAAACGCGACCACCGTCGACTAGGCCAAGAGTTGGATTTGTTCGTTCTTAGCGACCTCGTTGGTTCTGGACTACCAATGTTTACACCTCGTGGCACTGTCCTCAGGGAAGAATTGGCAGATTTTAGTAATGAGCTTCGCGAGCATTATGGTTTCGCCAAGGTATGGACCCCTCACATGACCAAAAAAGACCTATATGAAGCATCAGGGCACTGGGCAAAATTTGGCGATGAGCTCTTCTTGGTCACTAGTCAAGAAACCAGCGACCAAATGGTGCTAAAACCGATGAATTGCCCGCACCACACTCGAATTTATGCTGCACAACCCCGAAGTTACCGTGATTTACCAATTAGGTACCTCGAAACAACTACCGACTACCGTGACGAGAAATCAGGCGAATTAGGTGGACTTAACAGGGTAAGATCTTTAACCCAGGATGATAGCCATGTCTTTTGTCGGCAGGACCAGATTGAAGAAGAAATCAATAATCTTCTTAGCGCAGCGCATCAATTCTATGCCACGGTTGGCATGAGCCTTAGGGTACGCCTTAGCTACCGTGATGACAGCGATGCCTACTTCGGCGAGATGGACCTATGGAAAAGCGCCCAAGAACAGCTCAAACGAGCTGTTGAGACAAATAAGCTTGAGTACTTCGAAGAAGAGGGCGAAGCGGCCTTCTACGGCCCCAAAATCGACTTTATGGCCACTGATGCCATAGGCCGCGAGCACCAGGTAGCCACGGTGCAGTTAGATTTCGTGCAGCCACAGCGTTTTGGGCTCGAATACGTCGCCGATGACGACAGCCGTCAACAACCAGTAATGATCCACTGTGCTCTAATGGGTTCGATTGAGCGATTTCTCTCTGTTTATATAGAGCATACGGCTGGTCGCTTCCCAGTTTGGCTAGCGCCAGAACAGATCAGACTGATAACTGTTAATCAAGAGGATGAGACCGTCAAGTTCGCTGATGAAGTTTTGGCCAAGGCCAAGAAGTTGGGCTTGCGTGTTAGTGTGGATAACGATAATGAATCAGTAGGTAAAAAGATACGTGCTGCCGAAATTGCAAAAGTTCCATACACGGTTGTAATTGGCCAAAAGGAGATCGAATCTTCGCAATTTACACCTAGAATCCGCGGCGATATGGTAGTTCATGAGGAGCCTAGCTCCGTTGGTTTGGATGAATTTCTCGGCACGGTAGCCAATGAGGCTAAAGGCAGAGTGTTAAAAACATCTCTATAGTCGTGACGGATGGAAACTTTAAGCAGCGCGTAGAGGTTTTGGTTGCTCAGATACCGAAGGGCAAGGTGATGACTTACGGTCAAATAGCCGCACTCTGCGGAAACGCCCGGGCCGCCCGAATTGTCGGCGGCATTGCCCATTACGGAGATTCCAATCTACCTTGTCAAAGAGTGGTCAACCGAAACGGCGGCTTGGCCGCCGGCTATCCGGGCGGCCGCGGAGCCCATCGCCAAGTTTTAGTTGCCGAGGGTTATGAAGTTTCTGAAGATTATCATGTTGACCTAGCCAAGCTACTCTGGTTGCCAAATAACGGATAAAATGCTATAATATAAGTAATGAGCAGGGAAACAAACTTACCACAGCCTCTGGGTTTTGTTGCTGATAGACTAGCAGGTGGCGGCTGGGCAGAACTGGCAAAAATAGCTCGCATACAGCCCGTTAATGTTGACCAGATAAATTACTACAAGCGTAACGCAGACAATGAACGTGTCCACGACTTCTTGATAGATAGATTAATAATATTAGACGCGTCTGATCTTCCGCTCGAAGACTGGAGGGATGCTAACGCCGAAGCTTTGTCGTGGGCCCAACATGTAACATATGCCAGAGCAAATCTAGGCTATGATCCATTAAAGAGTTCAGCGATTCCAAGTCTTGAAGCTGACGTTTTCGATGCAGAATCAATAGTTTTAGGTAGCCTACGCGGTATTCAAGATGGCGGCTGATACTAAACCTCTGTTGGTTATAGTTGGTGAAACAGCTTCGGGTAAAACAAGTTTGGCCATAGAGCTAGCCCGAAGATTAAACGGAGAAATCATCTGTGCAGACTCTTGGACTGTCAGGCGTGAGGTAAATATTGGCACAGCTAAGCCAACTATCGAAGAACAAAAAAGAGTTCCCCATCACCTGCTAGATGTCGCTGGTCCGGATGAAGATTTCACTGCAGCAGTGTTTAAGAAACTGGCTTTAGAGTCAATTGATGAGATTTCGTCGAGGGGCAAACTCCCGATCATGGTAGGTGGCACGGGTTTGTACATAGACGGGGTTATATATGATTTTAATTTCTTGCCAGCCGGTGATCGTGATGACAGGGAATTATTAAATAATTTGAGCATCAAGGAGCTATTAAAAATAATCGGAGAGCGGGGAATTGAACTCGGCGAAGTAGACCAGCGCAACAAACGCCGACTAATTAGATTGATCGAAACAAACGGCGCTAAGCCTACTCGCAAGCAGCTTAGGCCTAAAACCTTAATCTTAGGAATAACGCCGGATGCTGAACAACGTAATGAACGCATTGAAGCCAGAACGGACAAAATGATTGCTGCTGGCTTGGAGCAAGAAGTTGCTGGTCTGATCGATCGTTATGGGTGGGATTGCGAGGCACTGAAGGGCGTTGGTTATGCGCAGTGGCGAGGCTATTTTGAACAACAAAAAACGCTAGATGAGACAAGGTTGGCGATCAACAAAGCGACCAAAGATTTGGCTAAACGACAACGAACTTGGTTCAAGCGAAACAAAAGTATTCACTGGATTGACACCCCTGTTAATGTGCCTAAAACAGTTGATATTGTTACAACTTTTTTGTCCGACTGAACTTGGGCAATGAACTAAACTTTGCTACACTTAGTCCATGATTGAGCAACTCTTTGGGTCAAAGACCCGCGTCAAGCTTTTGCAACTTTTTTATAGCAACCCGAACAGGTCATATTTTGTCCGTGAAATTACCCGAAAAATAGACGAACAAATCAACTCGGTCAGGCGAGAACTCAGTAATTTACTCAGTATCGGAATCATTACTTCAGAAACAACAAACAACAAACTATATTACGAAGTTAACCAAAAATATGAATACTACGAACCGTTGCAGCAGATTTTTGGCAAAGGTGTCAGCAAAAAGAAAATTGCTGTTAGTGATGAGGATGAAGATGATCTTCGAGCAATTGGTCACATTGAGCTGGCTGTCTTAACTGGACAATTTACGCGTGATAATTCGACGGGTGTTGATGTGCTGGTGGTGGGTGACATAAACCCAAACGCGCTAGCCAAATACGTTGAAGACTTAGAAAAGCAAGAGAATAAAAGCCTTAGGTATACATCCATGAGCTTAAATGATTTTAAGTATCGAAAACAGATTAATGATCGCTTTGCTGTCGGAATAATAAACGCCAAAAAGCAGGTTCTTGTTGACTCACACAATTTGTTGGTTGAGCAAGAGCCGGCTGAAGTCGAAGAACAACAAGAAAAAGGAGAATAATCGTCTATGGATCTGCAATTCTATGGAGCCAACTGTTTAGTAGTAACGCATAAGGGTTCGAGAATAGTAATAGACGATAATTTGGCTGATTTGGGAGCCAAATCAGTTACCAAGGCCGAAGATGCGACACTATATACCGGCGCGCACGGCGAATCACAAGGCAGACTATCATTTGATAGCCCCGGTGAATATGAGATTAGTGATGTTTCGGTGGTTGGTATACCAGCCAGAGCTCATATTGATGAAGAGGGCACGAAGAATGCGACAATGTTTAAGTTGACTGCCAGCGACGTTTCGATACTCGTTACTGGCCACATTTACCCTGAATTAACAGAGAAGCAGCTTGAAACAATCGGTATCGTCGACGTTTTGTTGGTGCCAGTTGGTGGTAATGGCTATACTGTCGATCCGGTTGGCGCATTAAAGCTAATAAAAGAAATCGAGCCAAAGATGGTTGTGCCGACCCACTACGATGATAAGGCTCTAAAATTCCCTGTGCCTCAACAAGAACTATCAAATGCACTCAAAGAATTAGCAATGGAGCCTCAAGAAACGGTCGCCAAACTGAAGCTAAAGCACGGCGAAACGAGCGACATAACTCATTTAATTCTGCTGGAAAAGTCTTAAAAAACTATTTAGCCGGAGCTTTGGCGGCGGGTGATTTTGCTTCGAGCTTAGCCTCTGCAGGCTTAGAAGGGTCTAGTAGGCCCTTCTTCTTGAGTGTTCGAATAGCTTGAGTGCTGAGTTTCATCTGCACTTTTTTGCCATCAATAACAACGGTCTTCTTCTGCAAGTTTGGCTTGAAGACTTTTTTGGTGTGGCGCTGAGAAAAGCTGACATTACTGCCGAATTGCTTGCCTTTGCCGGTTAATTCACACTTCTGCATAAGGTGTTATTTTAGCGCAAAAAGCATCAACAGTCAAACTGTTATACTAGATAAACATGAATGGGAACCTAACCGGTCTTTATTTAACTTATGCAATCATAACAATCGTCATTTCATTGTCGATTCACGAATTTATGCATGCTTATGCTGGCTACAAATTAGGTGATACCACTGCCAAAAACGAAGGTCGCCTAACGCTTAATCCTCTCAGCCATATCGACCCTGTGATGACCGTCGCAATGCCAATTATTACTTTGCTGGCTTTTGGTGTGCCAATTCTGGCAGCAAAACCAGTTCCATTTAATCCAGGAAATGTTAAGTATGAAGAGTTTGGAGGAGCGATAATCGCAGTTGCTGGCCCATTGTCGAATTTTGCAATGGCAATAATTGGCACGCTAATGTTCAACTATTTGAGCCTTAATTCGGGCTTTGTCGGTGGATTTCTCCAGGTATTTGTGCCTTTGAATGTTATGCTTTTCGTATTTAATATGATCCCAATTCCACCCCTTGATGGCTCAAGAGTTTTGTATGCATTTGCGCCCGAATCGGTACAGGAATTTATGATGCGCATCGAGCCTTTTGGCTTTATCATTGTGTTCGGGCTCGTTTTCTTAGCGGGCGGTGGCGACATCATCATGAACGTCAATAATTTTATACTTAACCATTTAGCATCCCTGTAAACAGTTTTTGAGATATAATGAATTTGTCGGACAGAGTTAGTAGCTCCACCGCTGGGCGAATGATTATCTGATACTAATCATTAGGGAGTTCAAAATTCTCGGCAGCTGTGGCTGTCGTATGCGAGCACCCACCTGGGATCCCTCAGGTGATCAAACCCGGTGTCCGGCACTAATTAATCAAAAAGAAATGGCTGATCTGTCGCGTAGACCGGATTTGTATGAAAAAATCGGTTCCATATCAATGGCCGATGATTTATCTGATGATGAACCCCGACCGGGCCCGGTTCACCACTGGCGCAACACCCCGCAAGCTCTTATTGGAATAGCTGTAGTCGTCGCGTTGTCGACGGCTTTGTTTTTTGGGGTAGCTCACGCAAGTTTGTCCAAAATTTATGTTGCAGGCATACCAATTAAAGGAAATTCTAGCAAACAACAGATACAAAAATTAGTCGCCGACAAAGCAAAAACCTACAAAGTTGCAGTTAAATACCCCGACAAATCGGTAAAAACCTACACCTTAGCAGAAACCGGCATAACTGTTGATGCCAGCAAATCAGCTGACCATGCCCGCGATGTTATCAACCAGTCTTTGGTTCAGCGTTTGCAGTGGTGGGAGCCAATAAAAATAGATCTGGTTACGGTTAAAAATAAAAAAGTTAATGATGCATTTGTGGCTGCCGGCCTGAGTCAGGTACAGACGCCTCCAGTAGATGCTGGTCTCTCGCTAGATGACGGGAAGGCCGTTATCACCCCAGAGAAGCCAGGACAGGGCAGTAAAGTGCCGAATGCGGATGCAAGTCTTACGAGCGCGGTAAAAAATTTAAGCAACCAGGCTCTAGTGTTAAAGCCGGCTGTACTCCCCGTTTCCATCAAATCGACTGATCTCGAGTCCAGTCGGCAAAAGGCTCAAACCTACTTGGACAAATCAGTTGTGTTTAACATTGCCGGACACGCCGTTACAGCATCGCCTGCAGATATTGCCGGATGGCTCGATGTAACTCCCGTCAGCAAAGCCAAAACTGTCGATGTTAATGTCAACAGTGGCAAAGTTCTGACCTACATAAACAGTGTGGCCAAGCGATATATAACTATGCCACGAAGCAGGTTAATTACCCAGACTGATCAAGGTCAGGTTGTGCTTGATCCAGGCGCTGACGGAGTCGATGTTGTGTCCAAAGATAAGACAGCCACCGATGTGGCAAGTCGTCTTGGCAAAGAGGACAACCTTAACATCGATCTTGCGGTCCAGTATAGCCAGGCAAAAACTGTAACTACTCAGCCATATGAAAAATGGTTTGTCGCAGATGTTACCAACAAGCGAATGTATGCTTATGAGGGCACAAATCTGGTCCACTCCTTCTTAATTAGTGCCGGCGCACCAGCGACACCGACGGTTATCGGTACTTACAAGATTTATTCCAAATTTGCTTCTCAAGACATGAGAGGAAATAATGCTGACGGCAGCAGATATTTCCAGCCTGCCGTGCCCTATGTGAACTATTTTTACGGAGGCTACGCTATTCACGGCAATTACTGGCGTCCGGCCAGCTATTTTGGCAATATAAACTCCTCCCACGGATGTATTGGCATCAATGTTGCCGACGCTGAGTGGATTTATAACTGGGCAACAATCGGCACAGTTGTAATTACGCACACTTGATCACAATGCTATACTTTGTAGGCACTTTATCGGGGTGTGGCGCAGTTGGTAGCGCGTACGGCTGGGGGCCGTGAGGTCGCAGGTTCAAGTCCTGTCACCCCGACCATATTTGTTTGCTGGTAGTTATGCTAGACTATTGAGATGATTAAGACATCAAAGACTAAGACAACCGCTACGGAGCTGCCTGTCAGTTGATAACTTAATGCAACAAAAAATATACGGCAGCTCCAAAAGAGCGGCCGTTTTTAATTTATAGGAGTAAACATGCAATTTCTCGAATGGCAAATCGAATCCGGAACTGAACAGCAAAAAATTAATGGAGCAGAGCTTGTCCAGCATGCACTCGAACTATTAGTTGTTGGTGAAGAAATTGATGACGACTACATGCAATTACTAGCAGAGCAGGATAGGTACTACGCAATTAGATATGGGGGTAGAATAGCAACTTTTGATTTGAGCGATGTAATACTTTACAGAAATATGGATGATGGACCGAACGGCCCCAAAACCAAAAACCGCGTTATAGTGCCGACATCGACATTTTCTAAACAAGGTGAGTACATGTGGCTAATGATCAATAATTACGGAGAATCGAATTTTACGGTCCAAGAGATCAAAGAAGACCCGCAATAATAGTCATTAGTTGACAAAGATCAAAGCTTATGTTATTGTACGTAGAACAACTTATTAGTTAATTTTGTGAGGATTTATGGCAGGCAAAGAGTCGAAAAGATCTAGTTTAATTGGTTTAGTTAATCCCGGCCGACGTGCCGGTTTAACCGGAGTTCTATTGGCAAGTGCAGCATTAGCTGCAGGTTGTGGCGGCAATCAAAATCAAAGGCTGGTTAAGCTATGTGCGCAAAAGCCTAGCGGTACTAAAGCCGAGGCAGCTAAGGCTGCTGCTAATCGTGCAGTACTAACAACTACCGCACTAACAGGCGCCCAAAAAATTATTGCTCGCTTGTCACAGCCTGGCTCTGGCGCAAAAGATACCCAAGGAACAAAAGTTGATAACGCTATTGCGCTTAAAGGTCCCGATAATAAAAGCAATACCGCTGATGATTTGAAGACTCCTCAGCTTACACTCAATTTCTTGCCAACCAGCCGAGTTGTTAAGGTTAGCCAGAATGCGACGAAACCAAATCCAACGGCTGCCGACGTGAAGAAGGCAAAATATGATTCTACTACCGGCATGTTGCCATTGGCTGGCCAAAGTTTTGCATTCCGAGTAGGCAAAAGCAACACTATTGTCCATGCAGCAAAAGTTGGTCAACTTGACGCAGGAGATTATGCAGCTGCGTTACGTCAGCCAGTTAAACTTTTGGCCGCAGAAGCTAACATTGGCGAGGGATATTCGCCAGCTACGGCTGATCAAGGTACTGAATCAGGGGTATATTTCCCAGGCTGCGATATGGTAGTTAAAACCTTGACTCCGTTTAATTACATTGACGGTGTTGATAAGAAAAATGCCATCCCGCAGAATGATGTGGTTACAGATTTTGGCGACAGAGCTGGTTTGTATGCCGATACAGCAAATGCCATCAATATTTCTGGACCTGCACTAGACCAAACTCAGTAAGCCAACAATCCTCTCTCGTGCTAAGATAGAGGTTAATGTGGCAAGAAACCAAACACGGCTTATATAGGCAATTTAATTTTGAAAATTTTAAAGAGGCTTGGGCTTTTATGTCCAAGGTGGCTGAGTTAGCTGAAGAGTTTCAGCATCATCCGCGGTGGGAAAACGAGTGGAGTGTGGTGCAAATTTGGCTCATTACTCATGAAGGTGACAAGGCTATAACTGATAAAGATCGTGAGCTGGCAAAAGCGATTGATGAAGTTTATGGGGGTTTAGCGCCGGCCGAAGAGGTAGCCGCAGATCCAGATGCTCACCCCGATAAGGTAAAAATGTTTGCCGACGGTGGTTCACGCGGAAATCCTGGCCCCTCTGCAAGCGGTTTTGTGATTCTTGATGAAGAAGATAACGTTTTGGTCGACCAGGGAGTTTATCTTGGCATCACAACCAATAACCAGGCCGAGTATACTGCTCTCCGCCTTGGCTTAGAGGAATGTCGCAAAATGGGCGTTCGCGAAGTCCAAGTCTATATGGATAGTCTGCTCGTTGTTAATCAGATGAAGGGAATCTTTAAAGTCAAAAACCGCGACCTATGGCCGATCCACGACGCTGTTAAAAAACTATTACCAAGCTTCGACCACGTTAGCTTCAGTCATGTGCCACGCGAGTTTAATAAACTTGCCGATGCTGCCGTCAACCGAGCAATGGATGAAGAGCTTCAGGGCAATCAAACCGAAGCACCAAGTGACTTATCAAAAGGCCAGCAAACTGAGCTAGTCGACAAAGATTAACAGAGGTGGTATAATGCTTGTGGCCAGATTATCGGCTGATCGCGTGGTTGCTTGAACATCCACGAGGAAAGTCCGGGCAGCATTAGGGAATGGCAGTCGCTAACGGCGACCGAGCGTTAAGCTTAGGGAAAGTGCCACAGAAACAATACCGCCTCATTAGAGGTAAGGGTGAAAAGAGCGGGGTAAGAGCCCGCAGTTCTCGGTGGTGACGCTGAGAAGAGGTAAACCCTGCCTGCTGCAAGGAGATGGACCCTACCGGGCCTAAAGCCCGAAGTGTCCCTTACTAGGACCCATCATAAAAACCGCTCGAGCCATGTAGCAATACACGGCCTAGATAGATGATCAGCCCCTGTTTACAGGGACAAAACCCGGCTTATAGATAATCTGGCCTGATGAATCTTCGAGAAATTATTATTTTTTGGCGCTAGACGCTTTGACGACAGCTGTAAAAGCTTTTGGCTCGTTGGTGGCTAATTCACTTAGTACTTTGCGGTCTAAGTTTATATCGGCAGCCTTAAGGGCTGCAATCAACTTACTGTAGGTGGTGCCGTTTTCGCGGGCGCCAGCGTTGATTCGGGTGTTCCATAGCTGGCGAAATGTTCGTTTCTTGTTCTTGCGGTCGCGAGTGGCGTGTTGCAGAGATTTGGTCAACGCCTGGCGCCCGCGCTTGATACTGACGCGGTTAGGGTGGCTAAAGCCTTTAGTGGCCTTCCTTATCTTCTTGTGCTTTGCGTGGGATGCGACGCCTCGTTTTACTCTCATGTTAACTCCTTATAATCTAGTAAATTAGGCGCCGAGTGCGCGTTTAATGTTCTTGGCATTTTTGCCGGTTCGGGTCTTGAGTCCAGTTAGTGAGCGCTTGCGCGAGCCGCTTTTTTTGCCCAAAAAGTGGTTCATGTTGGGGCTACCAGCACGAACTTTACCGTTCTTACTGATCTTTACGCGGTCCTTGGTGCCGCTATGAGTCTTGAGTTTGGGCATCGGGTGTCTCCTTTTCGCTTGCCTCGGCTGACGGTGCAGGCACCGCAGCTGGTTTCTTGCCGCTGCTTCTAACAACGAAACTTAATTGTCTCCCAGCCAGTTGAGGCTGTTGGTCAACTACTATTGTATCACCGAAGTCTGCAATGACTCTTTCGGCCATCTTAAAGCCGATGTCTTTGTGGGCTTGTTCGCGTCCACGGAAGACTAGAACTAGCTTGACTTTGTGACCCGCCTCAAGGAATTTGGCAACCTTTTTCTCTTTGATCGCTAGATCGTGAGCGCCTATTTTGAGTCCGAAACGCATTTGTTTCATTTCGAGCGACTTGCTAGTCTTGCGATTCTTCTGCAATTGCTTGGTGCGCTGGTAGTTATATTTACCCCAGTCAACAATCTTGCATACCGGTGGATTGGCATCGGGTGAAATTTCCACCAGATCCAACTCCCGATCCTGCGCAATTTGCAGCGCTTCGCTCTTACTCAAAATACCCAATTGCTTGCCGTCTGAGTCGATGACTCGCAATTGTGATGCCCGAATTTGATCATTCAGGCGGGTAAATTTGGCGATAGGTGTTGTCTCCTTTAGTTGATATTGGCGTATCAAGCATTCTAACAGATACGGCCCCAGAGGTCAAACACTTTATGCTCTAACTGGTTGACGGTAGGCAAGGGCTTCACCAATCTCTGATTGGCTCAGGTTGCTTGTTTGATCTAGGTCAGAAATTGTCATGGCTACTTTAAGCGTTCGCATGTAGGACCGCGCAGATAGATTTAGCTTCTTTGCAGCCTGATCAAGCAATTGTCGTCCCTCAGCAGAAACATTAATGCGTTTTAGTAGCTGTTTATTGGTTAGGCGCGAATTCAAGGTATCAGATTGCCTAGCCCGAGCTTCCTTTATCAGGTGCAAGTATCTGCCCTGATTTTTATCGCTGTTGCTAACGCTGAGCAGCTTTGCGTGCTCGATTGATTCGACGTAACAGTACAAATCAATTCTATCCAGTATTGGGCCGGAAATTTTATTGTTATAGGCGGCAATCTGATAAGGATTGCATTTACATCGCTTGGACTCCATCGAGCCATAGCATCCGCAAGGGCAGGGGTTGGCTGTGGCTATAAGGGAGAAATCGGCCTTATAAGTCGCTGAATCCCTTGCCCTTACTATAGTTATTTGGTGTTCTTCAAGGGGTTGTCTCAAGGCCTCAATGACGTCGCGGTTATATTCAGGCAATTCATCAAGAAACAACACGCCTTTGTGTGCGAGGCTAATCTCGCCCGGTTTAAGGCTACTGCCGCCTATGATAGCCGTGCGGCTGGCACTGTGGTGGGGTGCTCGGAAGGGTCGCTGGTAGATTACCCGATCGAAGTCGAAACTTGCCAGACTGTGTAGCTGTGTAACTTCGGTGATTTCTTGATCTGTCATTGGCGGCAGTAGCCCATTCATCGCCTTAGCCAGCATGGTTTTGCCGGTTCCGGGTGGCCCGGTCATAAGTAAGTTGTGTCCGCCGGCTGCAGCAATTAATAAAGCCCGCTTGGCTTGGGCCTGTCCGACAATATCGTCTAGGAATACTGTCTCCTGAAGAGGGATTGTTCGCTCATTAAGCTGGTCGTAGTTGTGGGCTTGTGATTCGGTAACAATAGCTTGCCCAGTCATATCATCATAAATCTGCCTCAAATTAGTCACTGGAAAAACCTTAATTCCCTCAACTAGACTGGCCTGTGCCAGATTGGCCGTAGGTATATAAGCTGTTTTGAAACCAAGATTTTTGGCTGCGTACAAGCGCCCGATAATTCCTCTGATTGGTCTGACCCTACCGTCTAGGCCAAGTTCGCCAATGTAAATACTCTTGTAGTTGATGACGATCTTGAACTCATTGCCCATAGACTGACGTAAAATAGCCACCGCTATCGCGAGATCCAGAGCGCTGTCTGATTTGGCAAGATCGGCCGGAGCCAGGTTGATGGTGATCCGTTTACGAGGTAAGAGTATTTGACTTGAGGCAAATGCACCTCTGATACGCTCAGCGGCTTCGCTGACGGGGCGGGAGGCCGAGCCGACTATTGTGATGGTCGGCAGATTGTTACTAAGTCTACACTCAACTTCTACCAGCCTCCCGCCCGCGCCAGCCAAGATGATGCAGCAGGTTGAATTATGAGAAGTGCCAGGGAATTTTGCCATAGGATTTACTCCAAGAGGCAAAATTAAAACACCTCATCCCAGGACAGACAAGGTGTTTTAATGATAATTTAATGTTTTTGTTTGACTTTGGTTTTAAGGTTTTGGGTTTTATGTAATCGCTCTTTTCTTGGAACAACGGCTTGCGAGAAGCCGTTGTTTCTAGAGCGTTTTTGTTTTTGAACACTTAATTTACTCAAGTGTCACCCCTATAATAGGCCATAAAAAACCCCTCGTCAATAACATTTATGGTTATTTTATAATGTTTTTTGAATAAACCTGTGTATAACTTTTTCTGTCCTAAAATGACTTATTTTTGCATAAATATAACCATAAGCCCGTTGACATTTTCGATCGATCGTGCTAGCATAGTATCCAGTAAGTCAAAAACAAAAACGTTCAAACAAATAAAAAACGAAGCCCTCGAGGGGGCGGACTTACAAACCCTTAAGCGGAGGAAACCGCGATTATCGCTCTATATTGCCCTAAAGGCAGTAAGAGCGGTCAGTCAATGTCCCGCCCCGAAGATAGCTTCAGCGGTGACTCTCAAGCCGAATGGCGACAAGCGCTACAATAGTTTATTTAATAGAGCGGATTTGTCGCCTCGGCGCCTTTTTATCACCTATACCCGCACACCTGAGCCGTGCAAGGAAGCCTCACATCACAATGCATATATTAAAAACCCACCATCGTAAGCTTATTATTATTTCTTTGTTGTTGATCGCCGATTTGGCGGTTTTTTGTTTAGTTAATACGGCAAGTGCACCTTCATTTATGCTTATCATTGGCTTTTTACTTCTTAGCGCGACTATTTATTGGTTGTATCGAGGCTTATTTGCTCTCAGCCGGATTTACGGTATTAAATTCAAGCGACAAAAACGTATTACACTTGTGTTGACAATAATGACCGCTGGTTTGTTTGCACTGCAGTCTATCGGTCAGCTTGGCCCTAAGGATATAATAGTGGCTATAATTATCGCTGGTGTCTACTACCTCTACTCGACTTATACCAGGTCACCTGAACCAAGTCGCAGCCAGCTAACATAATTCAGTCCGCTTATGTCTATCCTGGCCCTTGTTATGGCTGTATAATATATATATGAGTAATAGTTCAAGCGAAACAGGTCCAGCCCAGCAGCCAATGCAAATGCCTGAAATCACTGCGTCTCAGGAAGCTCAAAACGAGGCTAATTCTGAGGCTTCCGAGCAGGCTGCAAGCGCTGCCGAAGCCGCTCAAATTGTTCAGCAAATTCCGGCCATTCCACTGCCGCCAATAACCACAAATGATCCGGCCTTGCCGACAACAGCAGCACCAACTGACGATGTAACGGTAACAACGAATGACAGTATCAGAAAATTGATGGAAGACAGTGATTTGATAGAAAAAGAGTGGGTTGATAGAGCAAAAAAGATCGTTGACGCTAACAGAGAAGACCCGTACAAGCAGAGTGAAGAATTAACAGTGGTAAAAGCCGATTATCTCAAGAAGCGTTATGACAAGAATATTAAACTTAAGTAGTTGTTAGAATGACAGCATTTTTGATAGTAGTTTTTATCATAATTTTGCTGGCGATGATCGCCGGACCGATCATTTTTTTGCAATCGCGTAAGACTTTTCGTGAACAAAAAAGCTATGAACGCGGGCTTAAAATTGTCCCGCTTTTGATCCATCTTCCGCCGCCAAGTGATGACACTGATGTCGGTTCGAGGGACGTGCGCGACGTGACTGACGAGACAATTAGTAAGGCCGAAATTATTTACAATATTATCAGCAGCACATTGAAGAAAGATTTTAAAAGTTCGTTTTATGGTCAGCGACATTTTGCATTCGAAATAATTGGATCACAAGGATTTATCTACTTTTACGCTGCTGTTCCGATAGCACTGCTGGATATCGTAAAACAGGCTATAGTCACTGCCTATCCGGCGGCAAGACTAGAAGAAGCAGCCGAGCACAATATCTTCAATCAGGTTGGTAAAGTTAGTGGTACTTTAGGCGGCGAATTGACCCTCAAGAACGATTTCGCCTATCCCATTGCTACTTATCAAGACCTCAAGCGTGATGCTATGCAGTCGCTACTTAACTCCCTATCTAATCTAGATAAGGAAGACGGTGTAGGCATCCAAATACTAATGCGACCGGCCCCTGATAAATGGCGCAAACAAGCCGCTAATGTGGCAAAATCGAAGCGCAAAGGCGGCGGTGGAAGCAGCCCATCCGAACTGCTAAAAAATCTGGTTATCGCCTTCAACAAGCCCCCTGAGCACAGCGGTGATAAGGGGGGAGATAAGCCGGATCTGAGCAACATGGAGAGCGCAAAGCTCGATGCTATTGATGAAAAAACCCGCCACCCGGGCTACGAAACAATCATTCGGATTGTTGTTTCAAGCAATATTAGCCAGCGAGCTGAGGCGATTCTGAGCAATATAGTGTCGAGTTTCGCCCTCTATGACGCACCGGGTCGAAATGGCTTCAAATATACCCCAGCAAAAGATATAGATGGTCTCGTGACATCCTATATAATGCGATTTTTCCCAGTTCATCACGATAAGAATATTCTTAATTCGGTCGAGCTGGCATCGCTGTTCCATTTCCCAGATCAGCGCAACATTCCGACCTCTCAGTTGGCAAGGCAGGAATCCAAGCAAGTCGACGGACCGCGTAATATGCCTCAAGAAGGTTTGTTGCTCGGCTACAACCTTTTCAGAGGCATTAAGAAGCCAATTAGACTTGCTTTACATGACCGCCAACGTCACATGTATGTGGTCGGACAGACCGGTACCGGTAAATCGACTTTCTTAGAGAATTTGGCGCTTCAGGACATGCTTAATGGCAATGGTTTTGCTTTTGTCGACCCGCACGGCGACACTGCCGAAAAACTTATGTCGATGGTGCCAAAGGAACGTACTGAAGACGTCATATATTTCTCGCCGAGCGATATGGATTTCCCGATGGGCCTTAATTTGTTCGAATATACCAATCCAGAGCAGAAGGATTTCCTTATCCAAGAAACCCTTAATATGCTCTACAAATTGTATGACCCACAACATCAGGGCATCATGGGACCGCGTTACGAACACCTCTTCAGAAACGCTGCTTTAACCGTTATGGCTGATCCTGCCGGGGGTACATTTGTTGATATACCTAAGTTGTTCCGTGATCCCCAGTTTGTGAAGCAGAAATTACAATACGTCAAAGACCCAAATGTGCTTGAGTTCTGGCAAAAGGAAATGCCGGCCTCGCAGCGTAGTAATGAGTTCGGTGACGTAGTGAGCTGGTTTGTGAGTAAGTTTGGTGCGTTCCTGAGTAACGAAATGATGAGGAACATAATTGGTCAGAACAAAAGCGCGTTTGATATGCGCGATATTATGGACAACAAGAAAATTTTGCTGGTCAACTTGAGCAAGGGCCGTTTAGGTGAACTTAATTCCAAGCTACTAGGTATAGTTTTTGTGATGAAATTTCAGGCAGCGGCTATGTCTCGCTCGGATATCCCCGAGGATGAGCGAGTTGACTTTAGCTTGTATGTCGACGAGTTTCAGAACTTCTCTACTGATAGCTTCGCGACAATTATGTCCGAGGCCAGGAAATATCACTTAAATCTGATCGTAGCTAACCAGTTTACTACCCAGCTTACTCAAGAAATCCGTGATGCGGTCTTCGGTAACATTGGTACTATTGTCTCGTTCAGGATCGGACAAAATGATGTAGAGTCAATTGGCCAGTATTTCCAGCCAACTTTTGACGGAGATGACCTGCTCAGGGTGCCAAATTATAACACTATCGTTAGGACCCTGATCGGCGGCGTGCCGACCAGTCCATTTAGCATGGCCACGCTGCCAGCACTTGGTACGCCTAATGAAAAACTGCTCGATGCCTTGAAGCAATTATCGGCTGCCAAGTATGGCCGGCCAAAGGCAGTTGTTGAGGCTGAAATCAATCAGCGAATGCAGACTTTGGCGCCGGCGGCCGGAGCGGGCGGAGCTTTGCCAAGTTCGACGCGCCAGCAGCCCTCAGGAGGCGCTGTTGGACCCGCTTATGGTTCAACACCCGGATCGGCCGCTCCGGCCCGTCCTGCGGCCCCATCTGCGCCCGGAACTTTCCTGGATGAATGGCTTACTAAGCGCAACAATCCTGCAGCCGCAGGACGGGCACCAGCCGGCGCCTCGTCTGGAACTGCACCACAACAGACCCAAGCCCAACCTCTCGCACAGCCGCCTGCGGCCCAGCCTTACCAAGCACCGCCATCAGCACAGCCTACTCCAGCGGCTTTTAGCCCTGATGGTCAGCCGGCAATCCAGAAGCATCAAGCAGGCTATGCTGCTCAGCCAGCTGCCGGAGCGCCGCAGCAACCCGTAGTTCAGCCCCCGGCACCGCAGGTCCAAGCGACGCAGAATACGCCGAATATTTCTAGTAATGAAGTTGCTGAGGGTGAAGTTAAACAGATTGCCAATGAGATTAAGAAGGAGCTCGACGCACCTAAGCCAAAGACCGAGCCTAAGCCTAAGCCAGACAAGAAGCCGGCCCGACCTAAGTCCAAAAAAGAAGCCCATTTTGATTTGACTCCTGGCAAAGATGACACAATATTTATTGATCAAGAAGGTGAGCTACACCTAACTAGCGAAGAAAAAACCGATAAGTAAGTTACTTAATCGTTAGCATGGCGCCGGCCGCTGGTGGCAGCATATACGCCTAGTTCAACAAACAAGCCAATGATGAAGCCGCCGGCAAACATCAACAAGAAGACCGTGTAGTTATAGGCGATACCAGCCTGGCTGGCAATAAACATATACAGAGTGGTGCCAATTAAGGCCGCAATTCCACCACCAAGTAGGCCAGAAGGTCGGCTGACGGTCTTGCCGGCGGCTTCGCTAACAACCCTAACTGCAGGCTGATGGATGACTTTGCTGAGAGCTCTTTGACGAGCGGGCAACTTGCGTCGGATATGATTGAGTTCTCGCCTCAAAGTTATGGCCTTGAGTTCTTGGTTGACGTTTAGGTTTGGAGCCGGCTTGTTCGACTCAGCAGCATCGCTCATTTTTTCTAGAGGTTTCTTAGCATCCTCTGCTGTTTCGGCGATTTCATGACGGGCTGTTTCCAGCATTTCTTTAGGGTCTTTTTCGCCTTTGCGCAGCTTTTCAGCCTGTTCTGGTGTCGGTAGGGCTAGTGTTTCGTGCTCGCGAACGAGCTTTTCCATTTTTTCTTGCTTGGGTAGTTTTTCGCTCATATTTCCTCCTAAATCCTATCGTCCGGATGCATCCTGGACGGCTAAGTTACTCTCTCGGGCAAGTAGTCTGGCACGGCTGAAAAAGTAGCCGCTAACCATGACAATTACTGCTGCTAGGGCTAGGCTCTCACCAGGGCCAGTGTTTGGCAGACTGGCAGTGGTTGTTTCCACTGCTTTAACCGCTGGGACGGTTAGCTTGATGTTAATTGCATTACCATAGACGTTGGTCATGATCAGGTTGAAACCGTCTGGGTTACCTGGATTAACAGGTGTGGTAGGAATAGGATCCTTAACCTTTACAGCTATTTGAACCTTAGCAACTTGGCCTGAAGGAATGTCGACCTTTGGCCAGCTCACAATATTATCTTGGTCAATTACACCGCCATAGAAGGCTGAAATATTTGCGTACTGCAGAACGTCACCCATGTTTTCTTGGAATTTGTAATCTTTGACCGTGGCTTTGCCGTTATTTTGGGCATATAGCGTATAGAGGATTTCATCACCAGCTTTGGCAACCGTATTGTTAGCGTCGGCGATGCCTTGTGTCTTGTTTGCGGCAGCCTTACTGATCTTCACACATGACAGGGTGTCGGTGTTATTTAGGCTGGCATCACATGGCTTGCAAGTCTTGCCGTAGATGCATGGTTCAGGCTTAGGCGTTGGAATTGGTTGAGGAGTCGGTGTTGGAATCGGTGTTGGTGTAGGAGTAGGAGTTGGCTTAGGCGTTGGAATTGGTTGAGGAGTCGGTGTTGGGGCTGGCTTGGGAGTAGGTTTTGTTGGTGCAGGCGTAGGTGGCACATAGCGTTTTGGCGGATGAACGCTAACTAGGTTGCCGCAGTTTTTGAGAATGTACCAAACTTCGCCAGTTTTGGCACTTGTAACCCGAAGGGTACCTTCATAAGCCGAGTTAGTCCCTGGCGAGTCCCAACTTCTAAGCAGCCTGTAATAGACAGTTATGTTGCCTGCGTCGGTCGGTATTGAAACCGCAGCCTCATTTGTTACTCGTTGGGTGTTAGCATTTCTCTGGCCGACACTGTTGTGGCCGATAGAATAATACATTTGTCCTTCTGAATGAATAGTGAGGGTGCTGGCGTTGCCGATATCCTCGCAAGTAATACCGTAATAAGTCATGATGTCGTGATAATGCCTGGTGTTATTGAGACAGACTGCCTTGCCGTGTGAGGCTGAAGTTATCGGACTGATCGACATATTATTGCTGTCTTCAGCAAAGGTTTGTCTTGGCGGATTTAGGACTGCCACAAATTGCACCAAAAAGGCTAGTGCCAAAAAAACCATACCTGTCCGGCGAATATTGGCTTCCTCGCGCATACGATGCGAATAAAAGCTCATCTGGTGCACCAGAGAGGGGTTATAAGGCAGAACTGAGAGAAGTTTTTCGAACATTTTTATTTTTCACTTTTTATATTTTTTAGTTCTAACAGGGATTTAATCATATATATAAGCGTAATTGCAATAGGCTGAGTACATTTTTTAAGCTTACTGTTGACAAAATGCTTAAGTTAAGGTACTCTTCAAGTGGTCTTACCAAAACCAAAAAAACAAAACAAAAATAAAAAACAGGATGGAAACAGGCAAAATATGGGCCTGCTAGCCAAAGCTTATAATTCTGAGAACAGCCCGCATATAGCGACGGTCGTTTTATCAATCGGCTCGGCACTACTCTTTAGTGTCGGTGTTTTTATGATCGTACACGCTCAGTTCACAAGCCAGGCCAAAACTCTTAAAAGCGCCCAGGCTACAATAAATGAACTAGCTAACAAAAAGGACGCAGAGTTTGACACCTTAACAGTTAACGAGGAGTCGAATCTTAACGGCGACCTAAACGTCGGCGGAACAACGACGCTTAGCGGCGATCTGTCAGTTAGCGGCGCTGGTGAAGTCAGTACGGTACTTGGTGTCGACGGAGACACCAACTTTGATCAAACCCTTAACGTTAAAGGCGGCGTACTTCTCAAGGGTGATCTGTCAGTTCTGGCTGCGACAACCCTACAATCTTCATTGGCTGTTGGTGGCGACGCTAGCCTAGGTGAAGGTCTTACCGTCGGCGGGTCTGTAAAGACAGCTGGCGATTTTAGCTCTTCTGGAGCTACAACTATCGGTGGAAGCGTTTCAGTTGGGGGTGACACCACCTTTGATTTATCAACCGGAGGAACCTTTAATCTTCGTGGTGGTTTCTCAACCTCAGGCGACTTGAGTGTTGCCGGTACAACCGTTTTGCAGCAGGCACTCAGCGTAACTGGATCTGACTCGACTTCGACGTTTGACGGAACAGGAACCTCAGCAACAGGGACGATACTATTAGGAAATGGCGGCCCAACCTTCTCTGTACAGGGCTCAACTGCGCTGAATGGCGAACTTACTGTTAATGGAGTGACCCTTATAAATGGAACCTTGAGCTTGCTTTCGGCAAACCCAAGTAGTCCAGATTTCAACCCATCATCGACATTTGATGGAACGGGCTCTAGCACAGTTAACGGAGTTACTTCTACTATTTTGCTTGGAAGTGATCCAACGCTACAAGTAACCAGCGGCGCAACTCTTCAAGGCGATATGACTGTCAACGGTACTGCCCGATTTGGCACACTTGCTCAGTCTGGGGTAACAGGGTGTACACAAACAGCTGATATATATTGTTTACCTTCAATAGAATTTGATGCAACGGGAAGCAACGGAACAAACACCGTTTTATTAGACACAACTCGACCAAGCTTTTATGTACAAGGTGATGCAAGTTTTGTGGGCAGTCTTGCAGCAACAGGAACTTCGTCATTTGCTGGAAATTTCACACAAACTGCGTTGCCCGCAGCGGTTTGCTCGAGCGTAAGCGTAAGCACTCTTGATTGTTCAGTATCTGTAGAGTTTGACGCGAGTGCTGCAAACCCAGATACAACTACCGGCTTCTACGTAACAAAAGATACGAGCGTAGTGGGCGGGCTTACAGTGACTGGTAAAACTTATCTCAACGGTAATTTCACTCAATCTGCGTTACCAGTCGGACAATGTACGCAGTCGGACAGTGTCGACTGTATACCTGATGTGAACTTCGATGCAAGTGCGGCCGATCCGAATAATACTATAGGGTTCCAAGTACAAGGGACCACGACGGTTACTGGTTCAGTAACTATAACAGGACGTTCATTGCTCGATAGTACATTAACCGTCAGTGGATCAGCTGATTTTGATGGCAACCTGCATGTTATATGCACACAAAATTGCTCGGATGTATTTACTCACGTAGGCGGCGAAGTAGATGCCGACTATGGGTATAAATCCAAGGGATATATTGGTCAAGATTTTTATGCAGGGAAAGCCCCTGTGAGCGGCAACAAGCATGACTGTACTGGTTCTTATATCAGGGGAATAAATGTATACGGAGGTATTGTTACCAGTGGTGAATGTAGCGATGTTGGTGTTACCCCAGATGTTAATGGTACCCCCGATGCGAACTGTAGCTCTGGAGCCCGTCACATAAGAATCACTGAAGTCAAACTCGGAATTATTACCGGCGCAACCTGTGCTCTAGACGCTGGTCCAGGGGCAGACTTCTATGACCTGGCAGAAAATTATGACTCATCACAACCGTTAGCCCCAGGCGATGTTGTGCGATTAGATCCGTCACAGCCAGAAAAAGTATTAAAAAGCTCATCCGTGAATGATGAGTTAGTTATCGGTGTGGTATCCACTGCGCCGGGATATACTCTTGGCTCAGGTGGTCCCGGTTATCCAATTGCGTTGAGTGGACGAGTCCCTGTCAAAGTTAATAATGAAGGCGGCGCTATTATACCCGGAGATTATCTAACAACCTCCTCTGTCGAAGGTGTAGCTAAAAAAGCCGGGCCTAATGACAAAACAATTGGCCAAGCATTAGCTGCATTCAATGATCAATCTGGAACAGTAATGATGTTTGTTAGCGT
Organism: uncultured Candidatus Saccharibacteria bacterium; assembly: GCA_964647765.1. Classification (GTDB taxonomy): domain Bacteria; phylum Patescibacteriota; class Saccharimonadia; order Saccharimonadales; family UBA4665; genus CAZYJC01. The sequence continues at coordinate 24,942 of CAZYJC010000011.1, forward strand.
AAATCGATCAACACCTACGCCGCAGCAATCCTTACAAAACTCACAGAGTCTTAATTTGGGAGTTGGAAATTTTTCGGACCTGAATGTTAGTGGCTCTACAACAATTACTGATTTGATAGTAACTGGTAGCGCAACAATCCAAGAACTAAAGGTTATTGGTTTGGCACAAGTCGCAAACATCGATATATCCGGCCATGTTAAAGGAAATAATGATACACGAGGTGTCTTGAACATTCCTGCCGGACAGACAACTGTTCATCAAGACTTCCTAAAACCATATGATTCTGACCCTGCTGTTGTAGCGAGCCCTGTTGGACAAGCAGTTAACTATAGCGTGAATTCGACTAAAACCGGCTTCGACATAAGCATTCCAAGCGTTTCTCAAACAGATATTAAGTTTAATTACATGGTTCAGCAATAAGGAGAAGTTTATGAAATATCATCTCGCTAAAAATCTCAGCAAATGCTCAAGGATAATCATGACGGTAGTTTTAGGCGCAGTCTTTTTTGCTCCGATTTATGCGAGCGCTGACTCAGTTAAAGATCCGATTTCATATATGCAGATATACAGTGCACAGGGTAAATATACTAGTGCTCAAATAACATTGCTCGGAGATGCTACCTCCGCTCATAAATGTGGCGGTAAGGATTTAACAGTTAACCAAAGTGCCACGGTAAAACTTTACAGCAGCAGGCCTCACAAAATTCTCTGTGATGCAGTAGATATTAACCACAATTCTTATCAGATAAAGTTCCTAAAAGGTAAGAAATCAGGTCAAAGTAGTGATTACCTAGCTTTACCAGGTTTTAATGCTGTTGATGTTAATGAAACACAGGTAAGTCCCTATAGAGCTTGCACGATTATTAAGCCAACAAGTGGAGCTACTGTAACAAATTCGAATTGTCCGGCTTCCGCTACAGAAACCGTCACAGCTGATCAAAGCGGTCTAGGAATTTACTTTAGGACAAGTGCTAAAGTTTCTGCTTCATCTGGTCCTGCAGGACATATTCGACTTGTTAACGCTAACCCCTCAGACCAAGGCGTTGATCCAACATCTGACAAACATCTAAGCAAAGCACTTAGCCGTAATGCTTGTACCGGTACTCTGAATGTCTACTATCAAAGAGTTGGGACTGGGATAAACGATCCAGAACAAGGTCCATTCACTAAGAAGCTTCGATATGCGACTCCAACTTCTACGACGCCTTACGGACATTGCCAGGCTAAGCTGTCTAGAGATAAAGGCTTAGTACTCAAGAAGAAATCTACCTACAACATGCGCGCAACCTACAGCGGCAATACCTTCCTTCAGGCTTCAAACTCTACAACTGTCCAGTTCAGTACCAAATAGTTAATTAAGTTCTAACTAGCGAGAGGTGACAAGACGAGCGGTTTAGGCTATACTATTTGTTAGTGGGAAAAATAATAACTCTTTGAAATCTTAGGGGTGTAACAGATAGTGGCTGAGGGTAAAACGGGAAAAAGCAAATATTCTTCTGAGCAAATTACAGTTCTAGAGGGTCTAGAGCCGGTACGTAAGCGTCCCGGCATGTATATCGGTGGCACAGGGGTCGAAGGTCTGCATCACTTGGTGTGGGAGCTTGTCGACAACGGTATCGACGAAGCCCTCGCTGGACACGCAACAAGCGTTAAGGTCAAAATGCTCGCTGATGGCGGCATAACAGTTATTGACGATGGTCGTGGTATTCCGACCGATGTTCACCCCAAGACAGGCAAGAGCACTGTCGAAACAGTCCTAACCGTCCTTCACGCCGGTGGTAAGTTCGGCGACGGTGGCTATAAAGTATCTGGTGGTCTTCACGGAGTGGGCTCAAGCGTGGTCAACGCGCTCGCGAGTAAGCTCGTGGTCACAGTCCACCGTGATGGCAAGACTCACCAGCAAGAATACGCCAAAGGCGTACCTGTTGCCGACCTAAAAGTAATTGGCAAGACCGACAAGACCGGTACCGAGATTACTTTTTATGCCGACGAAACAATTTTTGAAACAACCAAATTTAACTATGACACCATCCTCGACAGGCTGAGACACGCTGCTTATCTAACCAAGGGAATTCACACTGATCTTGAGAATGAAGCAACCGGGCAAAAATACGGGTTCTATTTCGAGGGCGGCATCCAGAGCTATGTAAAGCACCTCAATATAGGCAAAGAACCGGTAGATGAAGATATTTTTTACGTGGACAAGACTGTGGCTGACACTCAGGTCGAGATCAGTATGCAATATACCGATTCCTACAACGAGACGATAAAATCATTCGCGAACAACGTGCTCAACCCAGATGGCGGTACACACTTAACTGGTTTTAGGTCCGCACTTACTCGTGTTATTAATGACTATGCCCGCAAGAACGGCCTACTCAAAGACAAGGAAGAGAACTTGAGTGGAGAAGACACTCGCGAGGGTTTGACTGCGATTATTCTCGTCAAACTACCTGACCCGCAGTTCGAAGGTCAGACCAAGAACAAGCTTGGCAACCCAGAGGTAAGGGGCCATGTAGAGCAGGTGATGGGCGAATATTTCTCCTACTATCTTGAGGAGCATCCGGCTGTTGGGCGTAAGATTGTGTCTAAAGCGCTGCTGGCGGCAAGAGCTCGCAAGGCCGCCCGAGCAGCTCGCGATAATATTCTCCGTAAAGGCGTGCTCGATGGTGCCAGTATGCCTGGCAAATTGTCTGACTGTTCGAACAAGGATCCAAAAGACTCAGAGCTATATCTAGTCGAGGGCGACAGTGCCGGCGGTTCAGCAAAATCTGGCCGTGACAGTAAGAGCCAAGCAATCTTGCCATTACGAGGTAAGGTGTTGAACGTAGAACGCGCGCGACTAGACCGCATGCTTGGCAACAACGAGATCGTCAGCCTGATCAAGGCAATGGGCGTGGGGATAGAAGAGTCATTTGATATTAACGGGCTACGATACGATCGCATCATTATCATGACCGATGCCGACGTCGACGGTAGCCACATTAGTACTTTACTTATGACTTTCTTCTTCCGCTACATGAAGCCGGTAGTTGATGGAGGCCACTTGTACTTGGCAAAACCACCCCTCTTCGAGCTAGTAAAACCCGGGCGAAAATCTAGCGTGTTTATTTACGACGAGGCTGAGCTGGATCGCGTCTTGGACGAAACCATCGCCAAACGCAAAAAAGAAGGCCTCAAAGTTAATCTTGAAGACGATCGTCTAAGACAGGCTGGTTTCATCGAGCAGAAACGTTACAAAGGTCTTGGAGAAATGGACGCTGAGCAGCTATTTGAGACAACCATGAATCCGGAGAAGCGCGTACTTGTACAGGTGAAGGTGAGCGATGCCGAGAAGGCCGACGCCATCTTCAACAAGTTGATGGGCTCAGAAGTAGAACCACGCAAGAATTTCATCCAGGCCAATGCTAAGTTTGCGAAAGATTTGGATATTTAAAGGGAAATTATGGCTGAAGACGCATCAAACGACGAACTGAATTTAAACCCAGAAGATCAAGAGGTCGAATCGACCGAACAAGCCGAAATATTTGAACAGCCTGAGTTCAGAGCTTCGCCATCCTTGGCAAATCCGGATCAGCAGACTCAAATACTGAAGGCGGATCACTCCAAAACTGTAGAACTTCGCACTGTCGAAAACGTCATGGAAGATAGCTATTTGCGCTATAGCATGAGCGTTATCATTGATCGTGCTCTTCCTGACGTCAGAGATGGTTTAAAACCTGTACATAGACGCATCCTCTACACCATGAACCGCGACGGTTTACGCAGTGGTGCCAAGCATCGTAAGAGCGCGAACGTGGTCGGTGCTGTGATGGGTGATTACCACCCGCACGGTGACGCTGCAATCTATGACTCGATGGTTCGCATGGCTCAGCCTTGGGCAATGCGCTACACACTGGTTAATGGGCAGGGAAACTTCGGCTCGATGGACGGCGATCCACCAGCCGCCATGCGTTACACCGAAGCCAAGATGCAGAAGCTCGCCGAAGAGCTCCTTGAAGACATCGAGAAGGAAACAGTGGATTTCCGCGACAACTATGACAATCGCTTGCAAGAGCCAACCGTGCTCCCAGCTCGTCTTCCTAATCTGTTATTGAATGGACAATTGGGTATTGCCGTAGGTATGGCGACCAATATTCCACCGCACAATTTGGGCGAACTCGTAGACGCCGAAATTGAGTTGATCGATAACCCAGAGGCAAGCTTGGATGATCTGCTCAAGCACGTCAAAGGCCCTGATTTCCCAACCGGTGGAGTTATTTATGGCAAAGAATCGATCCGTTCAGCTTACGCGACAGGTCGAGGCGGCGTAGTCACGCGCGGTATAGCCGAAATTGAAGAAGGTGCCAAAGGACGACATCGCATTATCATTAGCGAAATACCATATTCTCTCAACAAGGAATCGCTGGTTATCAAGATTGCTGACCTAGTTCGTGATAAAAAACTTACCGGAATTAGCGACCTCAGGGACGAAACATCTCGCGGCCAGGTAAGAATAGTAATCGAACTAAAGAAGGATGCTTATCCTAAAAAACTACTCAATCAGCTCTACAAACTGACGCCGCTTCAGACGACTTTCCACTTCAACATGATGGCACTAGTTGATGGCATCCAGCCGCGCGTGCTCGGCCTTCAAGACATCCTAAGCGAGCACATCAAGCACCGCCAAGCTGTTGTCAGACGCCGCACTGAATTTGAGCTCAGGAAGGCTCGTGAACGCGCTCACATTCTGGAAGGGCTAAAGACCGCACTCGATCACATTGATGAGGTTATAAAGGTCATACGTGCGTCAGAGACGACTGAAGAAGCCCAAGCTAACTTAATGAAAAAGTTCAAGCTGACAGAAATCCAAGCCAAAGCTATTTTGGCCATGCAGCTCCGAACACTTGCCGGTCTTGAACGCAAGAAGATAGAAGACGAGCTAGCTGAGCTGATGGCGCTCATCGCCAAGCTTGAGGGAATTCTTGCCGACGAAAAGAAGATCCTGAAGATTATCAAAGATGAACTCGAAGCTCTTAAGAAGCAATATGGCGATGAGCGCCGCACCAAAGTTATCGCTGGTGAACTTGGCAAGATGAGCGACGAAGATTTGATCGCTGACGAGCAAGTGGCAGTGACCCTAACCGCTGCTAATTACATCAAGCGCAGCCCGCTAGCTGAGTATAAGAGGCAGGGACGAGGCGGCAAGGGACGACGCGGCATGGCCACTCGTGAGGAAGATGTTATTGAGCACGTAGTTAATGCTTCAACCCATGATTTCTTACTGTTCTTTACCAATAAGGGACGCGTTTTCCGCCTTAAGACCTACGAAGTTCCAGCTGTTGGCTTGAATGCTAAAGGAGTCGCAATTGTTAACCTTCTTCAGCTTCAACCTGAAGAAACCGTCAGCAGCGTTATTAATGTCAGTAAGACAGTCGAAGCTGCAAACCTGATCATGTGTACCGTTCGCGGCGTCGTCAAGAAAACTCCTTTTGAGCAGTATAAGAACGTCCGAAACAGCGGTCTGATCGCCATCAACCTAGACCAAGGCGATGAACTCAAATGGATTCGTATGACCACTGGCGACGATGAAGTTGTAATCAGCACTTCTCAAGGCCAGGCAATTAGATTCCACGAGAAGGGCGCTCGACCTATGGGCCGCGTCAGCCGCGGAGTACGTGGTATTAGGCTCCGCCCTGGCGATCATGTAATCGGCATGGATATTGTCGAAGAAGGTTCAGACATCTTCGTAATCAGTAAATACGGCTATGGCAAACGTACCAAGGTGGCCCAGTTTACACCGCACGCACGTGGTGGTGTAGGTATTCGCTCAGCTGTCGTCAATGATAAGACCGGTGAGCTAATGGGTGTTAAAACTCTTGTTAGCGACGACCAAGAAGTCATCATCATAAGTAAGCAGGGTCAGACGATTAGACTTGGCCTGTCAGATATCCCCGCACTTGGCCGCGCTACCCAGGGTGTACGCATTATGCGACTAAATGATGGTGACGAAGTTGTGTCCCTTACACTCGTAGACAAGACTGAAGATGGCGACAAAGACGAAGATCAAGCAGAACTAGCAGTAGAAGACGCCAAAGCAACAAAAAAAGATACTGACACCAAAAAGAAATAAGAGTAATCTGGCGTTATGGAAATAACGTTCCGAGACTTCGAGCCTAACGACCTGGAAGCTGTCCGGTTGCTCAGCTATCTAACCGACGACATAGTCCCAGATGAGCCTGATATGGTAGTGGCAGTCCGTGACCTCGACGTCATCGCCGCAGCCGGCCTCACTGACAAAGGTAACGCCACAAGCGAAATAAAGCCCCTTATGTTTAAAGACGGCGTCTATGATGACTCTTTGCTGGCAAATCTGATTAAAACCCTCGAGAAGCACGCCAAAATCGAAACAATCCAAGTTCTGATCATCAATGTCTTGCGCAAGGACGAAGATAGACAGGCGGTTTTAGAGAGTCTGGGCTATAACGCCGATCCTGCAGTCAAGCAGAGTAGAACCAAATACATCGAGTTTCGCAAAGAAATCAACTACTTCCGCCAACACGACCTCGCCCTCTAAACTCTTAGACATTCGCTCTTGGCCGGTGGCGGTCGTGAGGTCTCTGGCGTCCTTGCCTAAGCTGTCTTTGCTGCTCGATCAGTGGCCTAACTATTGAATATTGATACTTTGCGAGGGAGTAGAGCGCTCTCTCTAAATCTACCGCATAGTAGTAATGAGGTCCGATTTCAATCTGTTGTTTGACTAGTAGGCCCATTTCGCAGAGTTTGTTTAGGTTTTTATAAAGATTTGAGCGATTTAAACCCATAATTTGTGCCAGCCTTCCGCACGAGGTCGAGCCTCTATTAAAGATTTCTGAGTAGATTTTAGCCTCATTTTTGGTAAGGCCTAATTTCCTTAGAGGTACCATTTCCATCTCGACATCCTTATTAAAAATTTAATTCGGCAGTTCTAACAGCTATTTTTGGCCATTCCAGATTTGTCGTTATTTGCAGCGAAGGCCCAATCTTAACTCCTTACAAAAACTGCTATTATCAAAATAAAACGACAAACTGCACACCACCAGAAATTTAATATAAAAGGTCAGGGCCACCAGCGAAGTGTTGCAACGAATACTACAGTGAAAGTAAGTTTACCCCTTGCATAAGCGGGAAATTTCAGTTAAGATAGTTGGAATGGCTTGACGTGGGCCCTCTATGAGTCTCTCTCGTTTAGGCCAAAAGTACGTTAAAAATTTAGTAGTGCAAATCAACGTCAGTTCGCGCATTTCATATCGATTTATCGAGAGAAATGCAACGAATTGTTTTAAATAGTCAGCTTAACGAGCGAGAGAAATTTCGCAAATTAATAGTTCGATTGAAGTCAAAACAAATTCTTTTTTGGAGAGTTTGATCCTGGCTCAGGATGAACGCTGGCGGCGTGCCTAATACATGCAAGTCGAGCGGTAAGGTTTCCACTCTGTGCTTAAGTAAAACTTGAGCGTGGTGTGGAAATACACGAGCGGCGGACGGCTGAGTAACACGTAGGAACGTACCCCAAACTGAGGGATAACTGCTCGAAAGAGTAGCTAATACCGCATGTGCTCCTCGGAGTAAAGCTACGGCGGTTTGGGAACGGCCTGCGCATGATTAGCTTGTTGGTGAGGTAATGGCTCACCAAGG
>CAZYJC010000012.1:0-23022 GCA_964647765.1 uncultured Candidatus Saccharibacteria bacterium
ATGTGTTAGTACCAGTTACTGAAGTATTGCCATTAAGTGAAACGTTGCCGGTGCCAGTGGAGAATGTGCCAGACCCCGACTGAGCGAAGTTTCCGCTTGATTGCACATAGCCGGTAACACCGCTCAAAGCACCGGAATTGATAATCAACCCATTGATTGTGTTTGTAGTATTGTCGGCAGTAAGAGAGCCAGAGGCAATCAAAGTGGTTATGCCAGACAGAGCCCCAGCGGTTGTCACATTCAAGCCGGTTGAAGTAACGCTGAAGTTTCCGCCACTGTTACCGATAGCAGTATTAGCCGAGCCTGTGGTGTTGATACTGGTACCACCAGTTATGGTGGCACCGTTTGCAACTGTCAGGCCGTTTCCAATATCGGCCGATCCAACAGTCGTGAAGTTACCGCTGGCATCAAATTTACCAAGTACTGTTCCGCTCACGTTTTGCAATTGAAGTAAATCACCGCCAGTGCCAGGACTTGAACCGCCCTTCACTACTGCCACAGGAGTAGTCGCACTTCCAGCACCCTGAACAAAGAAACTACTCTGTGTCGGAGAAGCACCGACTACGCTCAACAATCCATTGTTCGTTGTTGTGTTCAGTCCGATGAAGCTGCCGTTGTCGTACAAAAGCGAGCTCGCCAAGTGACTGCCGCCCAATGTGTCGAACCGAGCCAAGTAGTTTTGGGTACCGCTGCCCGAAATCGACCCGCCGGCGCCAACACAGTTTCCGAGCGTCAGCAAACAAACCGTGTCAGCGCCGGCAGCATCAGGAATAGTGATCACGTTGTCAGCACTTAGCGACGATGGCGTCTGTAGTGTAGTCGAGAACCCGTCGGTGTTGCCGTCACCTAGCTTGAGGATACCAGCAGTGACTGTTCCACTAGTTGCGATTCGGCCCAGGGTCAAAACATTTCCGCCAGAAGAAATCGAACCGTTAACAACTCCACTATTGTTTTGGAACTGCAATAAATCACCTGACTGCGAAGCTCCAGCTCGGATTACCTGACCGATGTTAGAGCCGCCTCCGGCCTGAACATTGAGCTGCCCAGTTGTGCCCGTTAAGGCAGAAATCGAGCCAATAGTGGCGTAAGCAGAAGTTAATACAGATCCATCGCTGGCTACGGTCGCAAGCAAAGTTCCTGAAGAGTTACGGAAATCCAACAAATTACCGCCGGTAGACGGAGTTGCGCCGCCCTTTACCACTAAAGCTGCAGTGGTCGCGCTAACCGGGCCTTGTACATAAACCCCTGCGGTCGATGCATTGTTGCTAACAACAGATAGAAAGCCATTATTCGAAGTTGTATTGACGCCGATGAAATTGTTGTCATCGTAGAGCAGCGATGAAGAGTTAATGTTTCCACTGCTGGTGAAACGGGCAACATAGTTGGCCGTGCCCGAACCAGTGATAGCACCACCGGCACCAGCACAGTTTCCAGTGCTCAAACAAATATCAGCCGTTCCAGCACCAGGATCCGGTAAATGATAAGTGGTATTCTGGGCCAAAGTATCTTGGATTAGGGTTCCGGTATAGCTCCCGCTCTGGTAGTAAAGTTGACCGCTGGAGTTAAATCCACTTAGAACAGTAGTTCCATTACTCGCCAAAAAAGTTAATAGATCGGCTGTTTGACCTGATAAGGCCTGAAGTACAGCCGTCCGCGTCGATCCAGAAGTTGTCTGTATCCGCAGGTTGGCATTGGCTTGCAAGCTAGTACCGTTTTGGATGTAGGCCGAACTACCACTGGCTGCTGCGAAACCACAGGAAGTTGCGTTCTCTAGACAGACTGTACCGCCGGCGTCTGGCAGCAAAATGCTTCTATTGGCGGTCGGGGTAGTAAAACTAAGCGTAGCGACGTTTCCACTGTTACTCACCTGGAGCTGATCTGCGCTCTTGGCTTGGAAGGCGTAAGGCACAGCAGTTAGCTTCAAGCGAGGCGACATTTCCCCATCCCATGCCGGCGAGCCAGTCGTGGTTCCACCAATGTTCATGGTGATATACAAGTTCTGGTCCCAAGCGATCGTACTTGGAAAAGCAGTGACGGAGCCAAGATTTACGCTAAGGTATCCGTTGATTACCCTAACCCCTTGGCTGCTGCTGTTGAGATAAGTTTCTGTCCAGAGAGCTGAGCCGCCTGAGCTGGCATTGTAGAGTTTGAACTGAACGTTGTAGAAACCATCGGACGCCATTGCTCCGTCACTGCCCTCTAGTCGTGCTTGGAAATTCAGGTTATCACTGACTGCGGCGTAGGTTTTTGAGGGTTTTGCGAAGTTTGCACTCAGAGCCAAAACCACCAACATTGCAGCCAGACCAACTAGAGCGAAACGAGTAGCCCTGGCCGAGAGTTCATTCACACGTGCGCGGGCCGCGCGCGTATACGCGTACGCGCGCGTATAGAAAAATACAGGGGCGAAGATTAAGCTACTAAAAACAGCAAAAAACACCCTTGCCGTTAGCTTGATGAGGGTGCTTCCAAACAGTACTAGAAACAGTCGTTTTGGTTTGTGCATTTATTTTAGAGTTTTTGTATTGGTTTAAACCTGTTTTTTAGTTTTGTCGGTCTCTCGAGCTTATGAAAACCCGAGAGACCGTTTTTACTTTTTGTTGGTTTTAACCAATTTTTGTTGGTTAGGATCGGATCTACAAACTTCACCAATCCTATGTACATAGTATGGCCCTGCTAACAGGGGCGCGCAAGACCTTTTTGAGCAAATAAAATATGCACTTTTTATATCAAAAATTACGACAATCTGACAGTTTATGCGTTGTCAGAATAATAACATTAGCGTTTTTGTAGCAAGAAACAACTGTTTAACACCTTAAATTGCCTATGCTTTTAATTACTTTAGTGTTGTATATTTAATAACTGCTTCGAAAAGGGTAAAAAGTTATCCACAAAGGTTGGATACAAAATTTAAGCTATTTTGCTGATTTTGATTATCGACTGTTGTTGGCGATGGCCGCGGACAGTCTTAACGCGCTTCTTAGCTTTGTAGCGAATTGACGTAACTTTATCTGCCTTGACTTCGGTTTCGAGAACTTCAGCTGTCACTTTAGCGGACTTTACTACCGGCTGGCCAACCTCGGTTTTGTCGCCGTCAATCAAAAGCAACGGCTCAAAGCTGACTTTTTTGCCTGCCTCAAGATTTTTGCCATCTTCTTTGATCAGCTCAACTTTAATAATCTCGCCTTCACTAACGAGATACTGCTTTCCTCCGGTTAAGATAACTGCTTTTTTCATCTAATCACCAGAGTATAGCAAAAAACCCCGCCCCTGTAAAGACGCCTGTTTACGCAAGAGTTCGGGCGAATTCAAAAGGAACAGGAACCTCTTCTCCGCTGACCTCAATAAATTCATCTAATGGACCAAATTTTGCTGCTATCGTTCGATCTGGCTCGTGCGGCTCAAGTTTTAGTAACCTGGAAACGACTAGCGGCCCTGGGCTCAAGTTTTGTAATCCAAAAAGGTATCCAGGGGCGATAGCTGCCGTGTCTCCCTTTCCGTATACATCTATATCGGGAGCTTCATCTTCCGGACGAGTCTTGACGACCCTACCTACGCCCCAGTTAAAGTCGAACAGTACGTTTTCTGCCTGAATAGCAACTAGTCCAAGCTCAAGTCGAGACCTTGCAGGTATTTCGAAGAAGGTCCGGCGGCCGAAGATAAGACCTGTTTCGAGTGCAGGATCTTTGTAGTAAACATCGACGCTTCGATATCTAGAGCCCTTGTAAGCTCTCTTTTGACGTATCCCAAAGCCTAGGTATTCTTCATTAGAAAAAGGCTCCGCCGCGTAGCGAAAACGTTTAACGTCTTGTTGAATTTGATCTCGCAGATCGTATCGATCGGCAAATTCAGCAAGTCGCGGAAATTTCTCGTCGTTGAGTTTTGGCATTTGTTAGATTATATACTATTTGGTTGCTTTTTGCAATGAAATGATTAATTCATTGCCTTCGACTTTGGCCTCTGTTTTAAATCCATTATCGAGTACTTCAACAACGCTCTCTGCCAAAGTTTCGTGTTTGATTTCATCAATCAGTTCTTTGTTGGCGAGCACATCGTTTATATCCTTAGACTCGGACTTCAGTGACAGCTTGATACGATCATCGACTTGGAGATCTGCCTGTTTGCGGGCTTGCTGGACATTTCGGATAATTTCACGCATTAGGCCCTCTTGTTTAAGCTCGGGGGTTAGTTTGGTGTCGAGGCTTATTGAGTATTTTTCAGCATCTGAATCTGTTGGTGGCTGGGATTTCAATACTACATCTTTGACATTCAGCTCCTCTTTTAGGATTTCTACAAAAGGCTCGAGTCTATCAGCGTGAAGGTACGTAACTTCAGCCGAAGCCAGCGGTTGGCGGACCTTAATACCCGCGCCCGCGCGTTCAGCCAATCCCTCAGTTATCAGGCCCCTCAGCACAGCCATATCGCGAACGATCTGCTCTTCAATGTGACCAATCTCAGGCCAATCAAGCAGGTGTACAGATTCGCCTCCAGTAAGTTTGTGGTAAAGTTCCTCGGCTAAGAAAGGTGTAAACGGAGCCATAATGAGGCTTAGCTGCACTAAGACATAATGGAGCGTGCGGTAGGCATCGTTTTTATCACTGTCGTTGTCAGATTTCCAGAATCGTTTGCGACTGCGCCTGACATACCAGTTACTAGCATCGTCGATAAACGGTAAAATCGGCTTAACAGCGTTAGGAATATCATATTTTTGCATGTGTTGATCAACGTCTTTGGTTAGCTCATGAACGCGGCTAACTATCCATTTATCTAGCGGATTGGTTAGGTCGTGTGACGGATCGGCTGGCAAGTCGCCTTCGCTGAGACCCGAATCCCACTGGTCGACATCAGCATACAAGGTGAAGAAATCGTACATATTCCATACCATCGTCAGCTTACGGGCCACATCGCCGACGTCTTTGTCCTGCAAGGAGTAATCCTCGGCATTTAACACCGGGCAACTTAGGAGTAGAAAACGTAGCGAATCGGCACTAAATTTGTCCATCAGCTCGTTAGGATCGGTGTAGTTACCGTAGCTCTTACTCATCTTTCGGCCGTCATTGCCGGCTAGCGTACCTGTTACGATTACGTTTTTGAAAGTATTGCTACCTCTAAGACCAACTGAAACAGCGTGCAAATAGTAGAACCAAGCTCTTACCTGGCCGACGTATTCAACGATGAAATCTGCCGGATAATTTTGCTCAAATTTTTCCTGATTCTCGAAGGGATAGTGGAACTGGGCGAAAGGCATCGAGCCAGACTCAAACCAACTGTCTAACACCTTGTCGACACGCTTGTATTCGACTCCATCAATGTTAAAAGTGACGTCATCGATCCAAGGTCGGTGATAATCTTCCAGTTCTTGGCCGCTAAGCTCCTTTAGCTCTTCGTAACTACCGACTACTTTTACCAACTCTTTGCCGTCTTTGTCCGTGCCCTTCCAAACCGGCATAGCAGTAGCCCAGAAGCGGTCCCGGCTAAGATTCCAATCTGGCGCTGACTCGATGGTCTTCGCAAAACGGCCGTGTTTGATGTGATCTGGGAACCAGTTTATGTGGCCGTTTTGCTCCAACATTTCCTGCTTTTGATCGGCAACATTCATGAACCAGCTTGGATGGGCCCGGTACATGAGCTTTGTACCGCAGCGGTGACAGTGGGGGTAGCTGTGTCGAATATAATCGATTTTCCAAACAACACCCCGTTCATGCAATGTTTTGGCGATAGTTTTGTTGATCTCCCAAACTTGCTCACCCTTCCAATCTCCCTCACTGTAATAGCCATTATCGTCAATCACTGAAACAAACGGGAAGCCCTTTTCGCGAGCCAGCGCATAGTCCTCTTCGCCGTACGCCGGAGCCAAGTGAACAACTCCAGTACCCTCCTCCAAAGTCACGTAATCGGCATGCCAAATTCTGTGTGCATTTTTACCACGATTTACAAATAATGGTTCGTACTCTCTGTTAATAAGCTCCTTGCCTTTAAATTTTCGCAAAATTGTGTGCGGAACAACGTTGTGTTTTTCATCAGTCAAAACTTTATCAGCAAGCTCAGACGCCAAAATAAAGACCTCTTCACCGACCTGGATTTCGGCGTATTCTTCGCGCTCGTTTACAGCTGCTGCAGTGTTTGCTGGAAGTGTCCATGGAGTCGTCGTCCATGCGAGTAAATATGTTGGCAAGTCGCCGGTTTGGTCCTTAAGCATTAGTTTCACATATACACTAGGATCAGTGACATCCTGGTATGAATTGTCCATTGCGACTTCAGCTTTGCTGATCGGAGTAGCGTCCCGAGTACAATATAGGAGCACCTTTTCGCCTTCATAGATTTTGCCTTCATCATAAAGCTTCTTGAAGGCCCACCAGACAGATTCCATGTATTCTTTATCCATGGTTTTGTAGGCTCCCTTAAAATCTACCCAGCGACCAATTCGGTCGATGGTATCTTCCCATTCACTTCCCGTCTGGACCATATTTTGGCGACAGGTATTGATGTATTCCTCAAGGCTAACTTTGGTTCCAATGTCACGCTTATCGACTATGCCAAGCTTTTTTTCTGTAAAGACTTCTGCGGGAAGTCCGTGACAATCCCAACCCCAAACGCGCTCTACTCGCTTGCCTTTCATCGTCTGGTAGCGCGGCACGGCGTCTTTGACGATACTCGATAGGAGAGTACCGTGGTGAGGCACGCCAGTAATAAACGGTGGCCCATCGTAAAAAACATACGAATTGCTGGCTGGCCTCATTTCGACCGACTTCTCAAATGTCTTGTTCTTCTTCCAGTACTGGACCAAGTCTTTTTCGTATTCTAGCGCTCGTCTTCGACTGTTTTTCTTGAATTTCATGTTTCTCCTTCTTCGGCAGACCTTATCATTGGCACGACGGGTATGATTTCATTAACAAATTCGCCTCGAGATGGCATAAGCCTGAAGCCATGGCGCTCATAAAACGCGATTGCTCGTGAATTATATTGAGCAACCCCCAATTCCATAGGTAAATTTCCGGCAAAATCTATAGCTAACCGTATCATTTCATCAGCAACACCTGTACCGCGTGCTTCCTGCAAAAGATACAGGGCTTCGAGCTTCGATTTCTCCTGATTTTTCGTTGCATGAACGAATCCTACCACTTTCCCCTGCTCGTCTTTACACACTTGATATAGGTTGTGATCGGGGTCCGTTTCTGCCTCTTTAACAGTACCTTTGCGATACTCTATTCCCGATTCATCAGTTAGAAATGTGTATGTTTTTTGAAGCCACTCAGCAGTTATACCAAGTTCTTCATTGGGGTAGGTATCAACTGTTGCCTGCAAATGCACCAAGCCAATCCCGACGGCATCATCGGATGTAGCTTGTTGAATTTCAAACGGATGTGGCGATCTTGTTTCTGACATTACCTTTAAAAATAAAAACACCTCTTGTTATTGATTCCGGAGTCCATGAGGTTTGGACGGTGCCATCCGGTTTCTTTTGAGGTGATTCAAAAGCTCTCGCTTACAGCTGTGACGGGCTTCCCCGTTGGGTTCTACTGAGCCATTAGGCTGTTCTTCCCACTCCTGGCGGTTGATTGCCGCTCATAAAGGATTTAGTAAATTGTAGGGATATTATAGCATGCCTCTCTCTGATAAGCATTTGTAATTTGGCAGGGTCAAGCGTAATGCAGCCGGACCAGCTTGTCTGGCCCGCGCGAAATGCACTGTCAAATTGCAAATGCTTAGAACTAGACGTGGGCGTAAGCAAAAACTTCGTCGAGTAGCGGGAATTGGTCGCCTTCCCAGCTTTTCTGCAAATATCCGTCGTTTTGGATTACCAGGATCGCAGGATATCTCATGATGTCGTAAAGCATGGCTGTAGCGTTACCATCTCTGCTATCGATGTTTACAAGCTCTAGTTGTTCATCTTGATTCCTGAAACGACGCTCGAACTCGCGAGTAAACTCGTTTACCGCACGTTCATGCTCAGAGTTTGGCCGATAGAGTACCACCACTTTCATAGTCTTAGACTATCTCTTGTAACTAAAACGGTCAAGCTTTGCAATAAGATATTAAATTGTTAATATAAATTAAATGGCAGAAATAATGTTTGAGCAACAATCCCTCCTCCTCGGCCTTAGCGGGTTGTGCTTCAAGCATGTTGAAGCCTAGCCCTCCTGATTCCTCAGGCGGCGCCGAGCACAACCCGAAAAACCAAAATCAGGCTTCAATCGAGGACCTGATTTTTAATTTTAGAAGAGGAAGCATGAGCGAATTAGCACAAACACCAGAAAGAGTTTTAGTTTTTGATACCACTTTAAGAGACGGAGCGCAGCCGCCAGGTATAGCTTTTTCGGTCAACGAGAGTCTACAAATTGCCAAAAAGCTGTCAGATCTTGGGGTTGACGTCATAGAAGCAGGATTTCCTGTTTCTTCACCTGAGAATTTTGATTCAGTCAGAAAAATTGGCCAAGAAGTTGAGGGGCCAGTCATCGCAGGACTTGCGCGTGCCGTTCCAGGAGATATTGAGGCCGCCGCAAAAGCCTTGAAGGATTGCCAGAACCCAAGAATACACAC
This sequence comes from uncultured Candidatus Saccharibacteria bacterium, assembly GCA_964647765.1. GTDB lineage: Bacteria > Patescibacteriota > Saccharimonadia > Saccharimonadales > UBA4665 > CAZYJC01. The sequence continues at coordinate 8,539 of CAZYJC010000012.1, forward strand.
TTTTGTCTCAACTAGTGACATCCATATCCAAAGCCAAATGGAGAATACTAGAGAAGATGTGCTCGGCATGACAAAAGCTGCAGTTGCTCAGGCTAAAGGCTTCGTAGACGATGTGGAATTTTCGCCGATGGATGCAACTCGATCGGATGTTGAATTCACTGCTGAAGTTATTCAGACCGCAATTGACGAAGGAGCAACGACAATAAATATTCCTGATACTGTCGGCTATACACAAATGTATGAATACGCCGCCTTTATTGAGCGACTATATGAGCTAACCCCAGCCCTAGGCGGTGTTGTTGTTTCTGTACACTGTCATGATGATTTAGGCTTAGCCGTTGCAAACTCATTTGCCGGTATTAGAGCAGGCGCCAGACAGGTTGAATGCTCGATAAATGGCTTGGGAGAACGTGCCGGTAACGCTGCCTTAGAAGAGATAGTAATGCTCCTTAGGACCAGAAGAAATATTGACGGGTTTGACACGGCAATTAATACCGAGTTACTAGTACCTACCAGCGCACTTGTAGAGCGATTATCTGGGTATGCCTTGCAACGCCACAAGGCAGTGGTCGGCGACAACGCTTTTAGGCATGCTTCTGGAATCCATCAGGATGGCGTGCTAACAGACCCAAATACTTTCGAAATAATGCGTCCTCAAGATGTTGGCCGAGACCTTGGCGAAGATAATATTGAAGGCATTGTTTTGACTAAACAATCCGGAAGTCGGGCATTTGTCGACGCCCTACAACGAGCAGGCGTTTATGATGCTAAGTATCGTAAATCGAGTTTTAAACTTTTTAAAGAATTAGCTGATAAAGTTAAAACAGTTACTACTGAGCAAGCAGCCGAAATTCATCTAGAAGACCAAAGAAGACAGTCACACGGATATAAAATTAACCGAATTGATGTAAGCGGCGAGCGACACGTAGCGTTCATTATCTATGAACGAAACGGCAAAGAGCAACAAGCAATTACACCTCATCAATATGATCCAGATGGCCCAACATCGTCGATATTTATGGCACTTGGGGCAGCTACCGAAACAGATTACAAGTTAGTCCGTTTTAAAGTCGAGTCAATTGGCGAAGGCGCAGAAACAATTGGCAAAGCTAGAGTAGAAATACGCATCAACGGCAAGACTGTAACTGGCGAAGGATTATCTCTGGATTCGCATAAGGCTTCTGCTCTTGCTTACCTTGACGCCATAGCAAAAGCCGAAGCTATTGAAGCTTCGGCTTCTACCGAGACGGCTTAACGTTACTTTAGCTACAGCCGGTTGTACTACCGCAGGAAGTACAGACGTAACAGCTGCCTGAGCGCTGGGTCTGGTTTCCGCAGTTGTAACAGATTGGCGCTGCCTCATCTAGCACCGATTTTTTGGGTGCGGCGAATGAAGCGCTGGTCGTTGCGACTGGCTCAACTGGTTTTGGATCAGTTGATGCCTGCTCTTTGACCGCTTCTGCGACTACTGTTTCTGTGACTTTTGGTGCAGCAACTTCTTCAACGGGCAAGCTAATCTGGTCGGTTGGCATGTCGTCGATTGACGCTAAACCAAGCTCCAAACGATCATCAAAACTTAGGTAAGTCATGGCGAGTCGTTTAAAGACATAGTCAACAAGACTGCTAGCCGTACGGATCTCTGGGTCATCGGTTATACCTGATGGAGCAAATGCCATATTGGTCAAACCATGGACATAGCTTTTAAGCGGTACGCCGTATTGCAAGCCGTAGCTTACAGAAACAGCCAATGAGTCCATGACTCCTGCAAGAGTTGAGCCCTGCTTAGCGATTTTCATGAAAACTTCACCAGGGGTGCCGTCTTCGAACTCGCCGACAGTTACGTAACCCTTGCTACCTGCAACATTAAATGCGATGGTCTTGGCGTTTCGAGCCTTAGGCAGTTTGCGGCGAGACGATCCTTTGAGATGGAAGTTGTCAGTGACGGCCGCGGCTGCTGCTACAGGAGTTGCCGGAGCGGCGGAAGCTGTTTCCTCTTCCTTAACTTCGTTGTTTGCGTCAGCACCCTTCTTAGCCATGCTCAGCGGCTGTCCCACCTTACAGTTGTCGCGGTAGATCGCAACTGCCTTGAGGCCCATCTTCCATGAGTCAATGTGAATCTGCTCGATGTCCTCAACTGTTGCCTCTTCAGGCATGTTGACGGTCTTGCTGATTGCTCCACTCAAGAAAGGTTGAACGGCTGCCATCATCTTGACGTGACCGCTGTAGTGGATTGGGTTGTCGCCCATTGAGCAAGCAAAGACTGGCTTATGCTCTTCCTTAAAGTGAGGCGCACCAAGAATTGTCTTCTCTTCGTCAATGTATTTAACGATGTCGTCAATCTGTTTTTTGCTGTAGCCAAGCACTTCGAGCGCGCGCGGTACGGTCTGGTTAACGATACTCATGGTTCCGCCACCGACTAGCTTCTTGAACTTCACAAGACCTAGATCTGGCTCAATCCCAGTGGTGTCGCAGTCCATCATCAGGCCAATGGTTCCGGTTGGCGCCAAAACGCTGGCCTGTGAATTGCGTACTCCGTATAGCTCACCTAGTTCGACTGCATCGTCCCAAGCGCTAGCAGCAGCACTTAGAAGCTCTTCAGGCACTAGGCTAGCGTCGATTTTACTGACTTCAGCTCGGTGCATGCGTAGCACATTAAGCATGCCGTCGCGGTCCTTAGCGAATCCGGCAAATGGACCGACTCGTTTAGCAATGCGCGCACTGGTTGCATATGATTGTCCGGTCATTAATGCAGTGATAGCGGCAGCTATAGCTCGACCTTCATCAGAATCATATGGCAGACCTTGGGCCATCAGAAGCGCACCTAGGTTAGCATAGCCAATACCTAGCTCGCGGTAAGCTTTGGCATTCTTAGTGATCGAAGCGGTTGGGTATTCGCTGTAGCCGACCAAGATCTCTTGGGCGGTGAAGATTAGCTCAACAGAGTGAATGAATGACTTGATGTCAAAAGTCCCATCATCCTTTAAGTACTTAAGGAGATTCAAGCTGGCTAGGTTACAGGCAGAGTTATCAAGGTGCATGTACTCACTACAGGGGTTTGAACCGTTAATGCGGCCTGCATTCGGCGTGGTGTGCCACTTGTTAATGGTGGTGTCGAATTGCATTCCCGGGTCGGCGCATTCCCATGCCGCCTCAGCAAATTGCCTGAATAAATCACGGGCTTTGACAGTTTTGACGGGCTTGCCGTTAGTTACTGCGCGCAGGTCCCAGTCATCATCGTTTTCGACTGCTTGCATGAAATCATCTGTTACACGAACCGAAATATTAGCGTTCTGGTATTGGACGCTGAAACTATCTTTACCGTCCAGACTCATATCCCAACCGAGACTTTGTAAATCACGAGCTTTGCGCTCTTCGATTGCCTTAGACCAAATGAATTCCTCTACATCAGGGTGGTCAACATTCAAGATAACCATTTTGGCGGCACGGCGGGTCTTGCCACCGCTCTTGATTGCCCCGGCTGAAGCGTCGGCGCCGCGCATAAAGCTAAGCGGACCGCTCGCCGTGCCGGCGCTCTTACCTAGTTGTTCCTTAGAAGATCGAATTGGGCTTATATTAATGCCTGAACCGGATCCGCCCTTGAAGATCATACCTTCTTCAACATACCAGTTAAGAATGGCTGGCATGGTGTCCTCGATACCGAGGATAAAGCAGGCGCTAGCCTGTTGTGCACGCTCGGGCGCTCCGATGTTAAACCAGACTGGGCTATTAAAAGCTGCGCGCTGCGTAGCAAGCACGTACTTAAGCTCTTCACGGAAGTTTTCGGCTTCACCCTCGCTGGCAAAATAACCTTCCTGCAAACCCTGTCGGGTAACAGTATCGACAACGCGGTCGATGAGATGCTTGAGCGATCCTTCACGCTCCTTGGTCCCAGGTGTACCGGTAAAGTATTTTTGAGCCACTATATTAATTGCATTGAGTGACCAGCCTTCTGGAAACTCAACATCCTTTTGCTCAAACACGGCCTCGCCGGTCATTGGGTTTTTAATGATTGAATCTCGCTTAGTCCATTTTAACTGGTCGTAAGCCTTGCTTTTATTGGGGGTGAAAAGCCTCTCCACCCCCAAAGATGTAGTCTCTGCCATGATATTTCCCTCTTATATTTTTATATATTTTTAAAGTTTTTATTTAGAGTTCTGATCTGTCAGTCTCTCAACTCTGACAGAAATTTTGAGCTCTCTGCGAATTCCGATTTATTAGGATTCAGAAACCGTAGACGGCCGTTAAGCAGTACTCGTAAACTACTTAATCTTCTTCATTAGGAATATGCTTGCCTTGCTTGACCAGCGAAAGTTCTTTTTCGAAACTTGCTATGTCTTTAAAGCGTCGGTAAACGCTAGCAAAACGCACATATGCCACTTCGTTAAGTCGAGCCAAGTTGTCCATCACCAGTTCACCGACTTTCGTCGATTTAACTTCTTGTTCGCCACAGGCATAAAGCTCCTGCTCTATTGCATCAACAACCTTCTCGATCTCAAGACTTGTCACTGGGGTCTTTTCGCAGGCGCGATATAGTCCGGCTAGAATCTTGTCGCGGTTGAACAGCTCACGTTTGCCGTCGTTTTTAATTACGATCAATTGTGGGCGTTCAAGGCGCTCATAGGTTGTGAAGCGATATCCGCAAGCATTACACATGCGACGGCGGCGAATTGCTTGGCCCTCAGCCACGTCGCGCGATTCAATAACTTTGATATCGTCGCTTTGGCATTGGGTGCATTTCATTATGCCTCCTTAACCGTTAAATGTGCTCAGTTTTATATGCGGACATGCCCACATATAGTGCTGTCACATCACAATATAGCCCTAGCTGTAGCGTTTTGCAAGCATTTTAGTGGTGTATTATTTAATACGAAAATTTAGCGAACGACAGGCCTAAAGTGTTCTAAGAAGGCCAGCTATCGTCGTCCTTTTTATCGTCTTTGTCTTGCTTCTTGCGGCGGCCGAGGCGGCGTAAGAAGGAAGGTTTCTCAAGATCATCTTCTAAGCTGCTGGTGACAACTTCGTGCTTATCATCGTCCTTTGTATCAGATTCGGATTTTTTGTCATCTTCCTTAGCATCTGATTTATCATCGGATTTCTTACTGTCATCCTCATCTTCACTTGGCAGAGCCCAGATGTTTGGCATTGGGGTTTCTTTGGTGAAATCATGAGTTGCCGGATGGTCTTCGTCATCAAGGTTCATGTCTATCTCTGACAATGCCTTTTCATCCTTCTTGGTAGCGGTAACACCTTCATTAGACAGTTTTGGTCCTTCGCTTCGTGTAGAGCTAACTTGGCCCCTCTTGCCGTAATATGATGCGTCAAAACCGGTAGCAACTACTGTAATGATGACTTCCCCATCGAGTTCTGGGTTTATTGTTGCGCCGAAGATTATATTGGCGTCAGGATCTGCAGCCGCTGTTATAGTCTCAGCAGCAGCGTTAATCTCATGCATGGCAAGATCATTGCCGCCAATTACGTTGAAGAGTATGCCGCGGGCCCCGTCGATCGAGACTTCGAGTAATGGCGATTCGATAGCTTGCTTGGCGGCTTCAACTGCTCGGTTCTCGCCATTCGCACGGCCAATACCCATTAAGGCTGAGCCAGCATCACTCATGACAGCTTTAACGTCAGCGAAGTCCAAGTTAATAAGTCCGTGGACGGTAATTAAGTCAGAAATTCCCTGCACGCCCTGACGCAATACGTCATCAGCAACTTTGAAAGCTTCAGTAAGTGGCGTGTCACGATCTATTGTTTGAAGCAAACGATCGTTGGGTATGATGATGAGTGTATCTACAACTTTGCGCAGCTTTTCGATGGCTGCTTCAGCGTTTTTGCGGCGTTTCTCGCCTTCAAAAGCAAACGGCTTTGTTGCAAAACCAACAACGAGGGAATTTAGCTCTGAGGCTACTTCTGCCACCACGTGCCCAGCACCGCTGCCGGTACCGCCGCCAGCACCGATTGTGACAAAAACCATGTCCGCACCTTCCAGTGCATTTTTGATATCATCACGCGATTCAATTGCTGCCGTTTCACCAACCGACGGGTCTGCACCGGCGCCTAGGCCGCGAGTTTCGCCTTTGCCAATATGAATTTTTTTGGCTGCTTTGTTATGGTGCAGGGCTTGTGCATCCGTGTTGATCACAATAAATTCTACGTTCTCAATACCTGCATCAATCATGCGGTTGACGGCAGCACCGCCGGCGCCCCCAACCCCCGCAACCTTGATCTGGGCGAATGTTTCAATTGATGGTTCAACAACTTCCGGCATATGTCCTTCCTACGCTCTTATATATAGACAAGTATACCCTAAGCCTAGCCCATGTCCAACAAATTTATACTGTTTATTTTTTGTGTGCAACAGGGAGAAATCGACCATCATCATAAATTTGTGCGGCCATTCGCAACTAGCTCATTAAGTTATTCAGGCCGAAATCTAACGCTTTAATTTACCCAAAAAATTGCCAATTAGAGCCTTGGGATTTGCCCCTCCACCACGTGTGTGAGTTGGCGGTAATTGTGGCAGTAGTAGCATATCTAACAACATCAAACCAACGACTGTGATGTAGCTTTGATCTTCAACTGTGTCGATTAATCCGCCCACATTGTGTAGCTTGCCGATGCGTGATGGCAGCTGCATTTTGTCACGTGCGAATTCGTCTAGTCCGGCTATTTTGGACGTGCCGCCAGTCAGCACGATGCCGCCAGGAAGCTTGCGCGAGCGTTTGATTTTTTGCAATTCCTTGTCGACAAATTCAAGCAATTCTTCGACTCGAGCTTCAATGATCATGCAGATATCTTCAAAATCAAAATGGTAGTCTTTGGTGCCAATTTTTACATGTGCAACTAACTTGGTGACGTTCTGACGTAAGTTGGCGTGCTGGACTTTGACTGCCTCAGCAACATCAAGGTCGGTCTTCAGGCCGATCGCCAGGTCGTTAGTAATGTGCTGGCCGCCAATTGGTATAACGCCAATGTGCTGGACCTCGCCGTCCTCAAACACGATCAGATTTGTAGTGCCTGCGCCTATGTCTATAAGTGCCGTACCTGCCTCTTTTTGCTGTCTGGTCAAAACAGCTTCGGCTGCAGCCAAGCCAGAAACGGTGTGGTGATTAGCTTGGATTTCGGCTTTTTCCAGAGCCATATCAAGATTGCGCAAGTTGGGGGTTGAGCCAGTCACAATATGAGCATCTACCTCAAGACGGACACCGTGCATACCGACAGGATCTTTAATGTTGCGTTGGCCGTCAAGGCTATAGTTCTTAGCGAAGAATTGGACGATTTCTCTATTGGCAGGCAGGCTGACAATAGTAGCCGCCTCTTCCACTCTTAAGCGATCCTCATGGGTTATTTCTCGATTAGCTGCACTAATAGCGATAACTCCCTCGGAATTAAGACCGCTGACGTGAGAACCGTTAACATTGACCGTAGCCTCTTTGATTGGCATACCAGATATTCTTTCGGCCTCTGTTACAGCCTTGACTATGGCATCTGCCACTTCATCAACATGCACCACCGAACCGCGGCGCATGCCTTGGTTAACAGCTTCACCATGACCAATGATAGATGGCGCCTGACCACCATTCGGGTCAAACGTACCTACAACGCATCGAACTTTGCTCGTACCAATGTCAAGACCAACAAATTTTTCTGGCTTCATCTGGTCAACAGTATAGCGCTACTGGTTAGCAAAGAGCAAGTTGACTATCTTGGCTAAAACATTAGATTTGTGTCAGTATTTCGGCGCCGTCTTCGGTGATTAGAACAGTGTGTTCAAAATGAGCCGAGCGAGCTCCATCTTGCGTGTAAATGGTCCAGCCATCTTGTCCTATATATACCTTCTCAGTTCCGAGTGTCACCATCGGTTCAATTGCAATGGTCATTCCCTTTGATAGCCAAGGGCCACTACCTGCCCGACCGTAGTTCGGGATATTGGGATCTTCGTGAATTTCGTGACCGACACCGTGTCCAACCAGATCCCTGACTATTCCGTAGGGTCGGTGAGCCAGTGATTTTTGGACGGCCTCACCAATATCGCCAGTCCTAACTTGATCATGCAGTACAGAAATTCCAGCATTTAGGGCATTCTCCGTATCTTGCAGCAGTAAAATATCTCCTTTGCGTTTAGCCTTGCCGGCTATAACGCTGATAGCCGCATCGGTTACCATACCTCGGACGGTTACCCCGAAATCTAGCCCAACAATGTCGCCCTCTTGGATAATCTTATCGGCCTTCGGTATGCCGTGTACAACTTCATCGTTAACAGATATACATATGACATCTGGGAAGCCCTGATAGCCCAAGAAGCTCGGCTTGCCACCAAGTTTCTTCAGTTCATCGGCAGCAATTTCGGCAAGATCTTTGGTGGACATGCCGGGTTCTAGACGCAATTTCAAAATTTGCAAAACGCTAGCCAGCATCTTGCCAGCTTCGCGCATAGCGGCCAACTCTTTGGCAGTCTTAACTCTCGTAGTCATGGCTCTAGAATAAAGCCTAGGCTAAGATTTATCCAAATGTTGGACAATTTCTTCATTGACTGTTTCTGGCGGGCGCTCAGCGTCTATATCTATTACGTCAATTTTATGATCACGCAGCCAAGTTATTAAAGGCTGTGTTGAACGCTGATATTCTTGAAATCTCTCACTGATTGCCTCTTCAGTGTCATCAATGCGACCACGGTTCATTAGTCGGGCTTTTACGGCTTCTTCGCTGGCTACCAAATGAACGCCGCCTTTCAAGCTAAAACGACCGCTATTCACTTGCTCAAGCAACCATTCCGCTTGAGGAATAGTTCGTGGAAATCCATCCATTAAGACTTCTTCGTTATCGGGGATGGTTTTTAGCACTTTATCGACAATTTCGATAATCTCTTTATCGTCAAGGAGTCCTCCGGCAAGCATTTTTTTACGCTGTTCACCGGTAACATACATTCTAAGTACTTCGCCCATGGATATCAGGTGGTAGCCGCGGTCGTCGGCCAGCATTTTACCCTGGGTGCCTTTGCCAGAACCAGCTATGCCCATAAGCAGGATCATGACAACTTATCCTTAGCTAGCCGGGCGACGACCGCGCCGTCGGCGCTAGCGCCTAGCTTGCCTTTGACTACGCCAATAACCTTACCCATGTCGCTAGGGGCGCTAGCGCCAGTCTGGGCAATTGCTTCATCAATTGCGGCTGAGATTTCATCCTCACTAGCTTGTGCAGGAAGATAGCCGTCAATGATCTCTTTTTCGGCTAATTCCGCATCGACTCGCTCCTGAGATCCGCCCTGTTTATATAGCTCAGCACTTTCTTGGCGTTTCTTTGATTCTTTGGCAAATACAGCAATAACTTCTTCGTCGGCGAGGCCTGAATCGCGTTTGCCTTGGGCTACTTTTACATTGAGTAAAGTAGCCTTCAGTCCTCTGAGGGTTGTCGCCTTGACTTTATCGCCTGAAAGCAAGGCAGCCTTAATATCGTCTTCGAGCTGCTGTTCTAGCATTGTGATTTATCTAATTCCGAGTTTGATTTTCTTGAGCTTAACAGCTTTACGCTCTTGACGTATGATCGCCTTCTTACGACGTTCGCGCTTGCTCAGCGGCTTAGCAAAGTACTGATTGTTCTTAACGATAGCAATCGTCCCAGACTGTTGCACCTTGCGGTTAAACCGGCGCAGCAAGTTCTCGGTCGACTCCTTAGCGTCTTTTTTAGTAACTTGGATCATTGGTCAATAATTATATAGAACAGGGGTTATTTTTGCAACCCCGTTGATAAGCATAGTTAAACATTATTAATGTTGGTATTATTAACTTCAAAAGCTACTAATGAATACATCGACCCAAACACAACCTCAAAACAACCAGATCAGCCAACCGCCGCCTTATCAAACCGGATTGCCGGACGAATTAAGCCAAGAATCTGCTAACCCTCAACCTCGGCTTCCGCGGCGCGACGCAAACGTTGTAGCTTTTTTGTCGGTGCTAACATTAGGTCTATATAAGATTTATTGGTTGAGTGCTACGCGTAAGGAGATGGTGATGGCATATCAGCTAAGAATACCTAGCTCAGCATATTTGATAATTGTGCGTTTATATCAGTATTTTTGCCTCGGTTTTATTCTGTACTCGTTTATATTTGTATTCCCGGCTGGCGACAAGGCAGCTACAACAATCGCTCCCCCGACTAAAGAATGTCTGATCAGCGCTGGCGGTGTCAGCGGGACTGACGTTGGACCATCTTCTGAATGCGAAGCGAGCATCAGTAACTATTACGACAACCCGGCGATAAATAAGGAGGATCAGTTTCTTAAGTTGTCGGCACTGTTTTTTGCAACAGGACTTCTCTGTTACCCGGCTTATGCGCGTTGGCTCAATTATTACTGCGGCGGCACAGAAACAGTTACGCAAGGAAAAGTTAGCCGAGCTTATGGAATGTTTCTGCTAATCTTCGCACCTTTTGGGATAGGCATAAGCTTCGTCCAAAGAGCTTATAATTTATCTAGCTGACGTTGCGTTTTTGCTGGTTAGCGCGTTGTGATTTCAACACGATACTTTGAAGCTCACGGAAGATTGGGAACTGCTTGTTTGTCGAGTATACCTTAGTGTTTCCCTGACGCTCGCTGTTAAGGAAGCCGACTTTTTCTAGACGCTTGAGTTCACGCTGAATATTACCTGCATCTTCTTTGATAAGCTTTGCCAAACCCCTTACATGGGTTTTAAAATCTGGGTATTTCGCGTAGATTACTATGATCTTGCGCCGGACTCTAGATGTAATAAATACGTCTAACATTGATTTTTGCCTTTTCTCCTTTATTGTTATCGAAACAACGTTATTTTTAAGTATAGCCGGCCCAAAAAATGTTTGCAAGCCTTATTTATATGATTTTTAACACAAACTGAGCATAAGCAGATTCGAGGACTATAATAGCTTTATGTTCTATTACTCAGTTTGGGTTCGGAGTAACCGTTACCACGGCCAAGATCCGCTTACTTACGCCTCAAAGGCTCGACTTAAGACAGGCGCCATCGTCCAAGTTGAGCTTCAGCGTGAGCTGGTAATTGGAATTATTAGCGGAACAACAACCTCGCCCAGATTCAAGACCAAAGAAATCGCACAGGCTTATCCGCTGCCAGAATTACCTCAGCACATAGTTAAAACAATGGAGTGGCTAAAAACCTACTACCCGTCTACAGTTGGAGTTATCACGCAACAGTTCTTACCCCCCGCTCTCACCAAAAAAAATCTCACCCCCCCAGACGAAAAAACAAATTTCAGCTCATATGACAGTTCTAAGTTACCGACCTTAAACCCTGATCAACAAGCCGCAGTTGAGGCAATGTCCGATAAAAACACATATCTGCTGCACGGCAAGACCGGCAGCGGAAAGACGCGAGTATATATTGAGCTTGCTCTGCAAACGCTCAGCGCTGGCCGCTCGGCCATTATCCTTACACCGGAGATTAGCCTAACCACGCAGCTTGCAGATCGTTTCAGAGAAGTTTTCGGCAAAAGAGTACTTGTCATACACTCAGCTCAAACTCCGGCCGAGCGCCAGCGCACATGGCTACACATATTACGTGCCGACAACCCACTAGTTGTTATCGGTCCACGTTCAGCCTTGTTCAGTCCCCTCCAAAAACTGGGCCTAATTGTAGTCGACGAAGCCCATGAACCAGCTTACAAACAAGAAAGCTCACCTGGCTACCAAACAAACCGTGTCGCATCATATATGGCTCAGATAACGCCATCGAGACTTGTCCTTGGTTCAGCCACCCCACTCGTAACAGACTACTTCCTCGCTCGTAGCAAACAAAAACCGATCATTGAACTTAATCTGCTGGCAGCTGGCAACAACTCTGGCAGCGAGTTCGGCATCATAGACCGCAAAGATCAGAGTTTTTTTAGCCGGTCACCTTACCTGAGCCTGCCGCTTGTCAAAAGTATTGAGAAATCTTTAGCCAAGCAAGAGCAAACGCTACTCTACCTAAATCGCCGAGGGACAGCAAGGATGGTCATGTGCGAAAACTGCGGCTGGCAGGCGCTGTGTCCTCACTGCGACGTGCCGCTAACCTATCACGGCGATAAACATGATCTAAGGTGTCACAGCTGTAGTCATCACCAACCTGCGCCTCCCTCCTGCCCTGTCTGCAAACATCCCAATATTCTCTATAAATCAGCCGGCACCAAAGCCATCATGAGCGAAATCGAACGCCTCTTCCCAAGTGCCAAAGCCGCCCGGTTTGACACCGATAACACCAAAGAAGAGCGATTTGAGCAAAAATACGAACAAATCAAGAACGGTGAAATCGATATCCTGGTTGGCACCCAACTACTTGCTAAAGGACTCGACCTGCCCCGTCTTAGTACTTTAGGTGTTATCTTGGCCGATACCAGCTTGTATATGCCAGACTACACCGCTGAGGAAAGGACGTTTCAATTGATTAGTCAGGTCTACGGACGCATCGGCCGCGGACATATAAATGGCAGAGCCTTCATCCAGACCTACCACCCCGATAATCCAATTATAGAAATGGCAATTAAGGGGCAGTATAAGGATTTTTATGAGCAAGAAATCAAATCCCGCCAAGCCTTCCTGTTTCCTCCTTACAGCTACCTGCTGAAACTTACCGCCAGACGTAGCAGCCTCAAATCTGTAGAAACAGCAGCCGACAAACTCAAGCTGCAAATATTGGAATCAGCGGCCAAAGTCCGCATCGAGGGTCCCGCGCCATCGTTTTACGAACGTTTTGGGAACAAATATCAGTGGCAGCTTGTGGTCAAAGCCCGCGATCGAAGCGAACTTCTAAAAGTTATTGCTGCCCTGCCAACGGGTTGGTCATACGACCTTGACCCAATTGACCTACTTTAAGCCATTTGGCTGTTATAACAGCGATGGGCTATAATTTGTTCAATGACAAAAGACGATATTATTGCTCTGCCAAATCCTCATCTGCGCCAAAAATCACAACGGGTAGGTGTTGTAACGGATGAGATAAAACAGATTATTGAAGATATGGAGACGGCTACAATCGACTGGGATATGAGTCGAGAGCATGAGGTAGGTGTGGCGCTTGCGGCCGTCCAGATTGATCGCCTCTACAAAATAGTTATTGTGCGTAATAATTACGACAACAAGGAAGATCATAGTTTTACGGTCTTTATTAATCCCGAGATTGTAAAAACCGATGGCGAGCTTGTCGCTGACTTTGAAGGCTGCCTAAGCGTACCTGATACCTATGGCAAAGTACCGCGCTGGACTAAAGTAAAGGTCAAAGCTATAGATGTAAACGGCAAAGAATTCAGGGTTACAGCCGAGGGTTTCTTGGCGCGAATTTTCCAACACGAAATTGATCATACTAACGGCATCGTTTTTGTCGATCATATCAAGGATGATACGGAAGCATTTTATCGACTAGACGAAAAAGGCAAATTAGCACCTCTCGATTATGAAGAAAACATCAGAAACAGTAGTATTCTTTGGTAGCGGGCCTGTCGCTGCCGAGAGTTTAAGGTTGTTGTCCGATAATTTTGATATTGAAGCTGTTATTACGAAACCCAAGCCACAGCATCACCGGGGCGCCTTCCCAGTAATTGATGTTGCTCGATCATTAGACCTAAAGATTTACGAAGCAGCAGACGCTGAGTCTACAAATGAGATATTTAGAGGCAATAGATTTGATAGCCGCGTAGGCGTCATCATCGATCACGGTTTGATTGTTGATCAAGAAGTAATTGATGCTTTTGAACTAGGCATAATTAATAGTCATTTTTCACTGTTGCCCCGCTGGCGAGGTGCGGACCCAATTACTTATTCAATACTTAAAGGCGACTCTACGACTGGAGTTAGCCTTATGCTAATTGTTCCGGCACTAGACGAAGGCGATTTAATTGCTCAGGAGGAGTTAAAAATCGATGACAATGACACAACGGTTTCACTAACCCCAAAACTCATAAATTTGAGTGATCAGATGTTGTCAAAACATCTTCCCGCATATTTAAATGGCGAAATAACACCTTGGCGTCAGCAAGGCGTTGCATCCTACTCAACGAAAATTCATAAGCAAGATGGGGTACTCGACTTCAATAAAACAGCCTCTGAACTTGCTTTGGAGGTCCGAGCCTACGCTGGATGGCCAAAATCTCGAACTACTATTGCTGACAAAAACGTTGTCGTAACTGCAGCACACGCCATCAGCGGCAATGGCAAGGCTGGCGATTTGGTCGTCACAAAAAATAGCTTAGGCGTCCAAACCTCTGATGGAATTCTAGTGCTTGATATGCTCATCCCTGCTGGCAAAAAGGCAATGACAGTTCAAGCCTTCCTAGCCGGATACAAAATTTAGGCTGGAGGCCCAGCTGGGGGTTGTTGATCTGGAAAAGGAGGGTTCGGAGGATAAGCCGGTTGCATACCTGCTGGCGGCGGAGCGGGACTTGGGTCAGCTGGTGGCACAGAAGGTGCGGGCGCAGGCGGCATCTGATCTGTTGGATAGGCTGGCTGCATACCGGCTG
>CAZYJC010000012.1:23122-30807 GCA_964647765.1 uncultured Candidatus Saccharibacteria bacterium
GGTGCGGGCGCAGGCGGCATCTGATCTGTTGGATAGGCTGGCTGCATAGGGGTTTGGGTTGGAGGAGGGCCATAAGGTTGGGCCGCCGGAGCCGGGCCAGGTGTGGCTGATGGAGTAGTTGGCGCCGGAGCGGCTTGCCCTGCAAGAGGGTTGGCAGTCGGTGGCACTTGAGTGGCCGCGGCCTGGCTGGCTGCAAGGATCTGTGGCGCGTTTTGAGCCACCTCAGCCTTGAGTTTGTCGAATTCTTGCTGAACGATATCTTTGTAGTTTGGGAAGTTGGTTTCAAGCCACTTGAATGCCCCAGCGTCATCTTTTGCTTCAAAATACTGCTCAAATTCATCTAACTGCTGGTTTGTCATCTGATCAGCAAGTCTAACACCGACCCGCATTTCGAGAGTTTCATAGATATGCTTGAGGAAACTATTTTTTTCGTTATCGGGCAAACTACCCAAGCCTATTTCAACCAGTAAACTGTTATCAATTTTTAGCATAGTACTTAAAGCTTACGCCTAACTGCCTCTCGAGTAAAGACGTCTATTTGATCACCTTCTTGAAGCTCCAGTCGCTTGGTTGTAGACAGGCTCATGCCACACATTTCACCTTCGAAGATTTCTTTGGCTTCGGCTGGGCCGCGTTTCAGTCCTGTAATCTCAACATCTGCTATAACTTCACCGTCGCGTTTAACCCTGGCTAGGGACGGCGCAACGAGTTTGCCCTTGGTAACTTCCCCGCCACAGATAACAGCTGTTTTAGTTGTTTTAAAGATTCCTTTGACGATCAGGCGACCGAGATCTGTTTCTACAATCTCAGGGCTTAGCAACTGGGTCAGTTCTTCCTTGACGTCATCGATCAATTCATAAATAACTTTGTAAATACGAACGCTGATTTTGTCTCTGCTAGCCTGCTGGCGGCTGCTAGCCGGTAAGATTACATTGAAACCATAAATTATCGCACCACTGGTATGGGCTAAGTGAAGATCGTTTTCACTTACCGGTCCAAGGCCAGAGCCAACAATTCTGACCGAAACCTCATCCGTATCCATAGCTTTGAGGCTGTCTATAACAGACGTGAGAGAACCTTGTACGTCAGCTTTGACGATAATATTTAGCTCTTCCATCTTGTTATCTCGGTTGATCAGTCGAATCAATTCACTACTGCCTATTTCGGTGTGGCCGCCGGATTCAGTCTTGGCTGTTTCGGCTGTTTCGGCAAGACTCCGAGCTTCTTTTTCGGATTTCACTGTGACGAATTGATCGCCAAACTCAGGTAAAGTTTTCCATCCGGTTATTGTTGCCGGCGTGGAAGGAGTCGCACCTTTGAGCGGCTTGCCATCAGAGTCTTCAAGATTACGTACTTTGGCATAGGCCGAACCAGCAATAATGAACTGGCCAGGCTTAAGTGTGCCAGATTCTACTAGTGCATGAGCAACTGGTCCCCGTCCCTGCTCAACGTGGGCCTCAATGATCAAGCCCTGAGCCGGAACATCAACATCGGCTTTTAGCTCCTCGACATCCGTTACCAGCAGAATCATATCGAGAAGTTCAGGAATACCGGCTTTGGTCTTGGCGCTAACCGGCAAGACGATGGTATCACCCCCCCACTCTTCTGTTAGTAGATCATGTTCGGTCAGTTGTTGCTTGAGGCGATTAATGTCCGCGCCTTCTTTGTCCATCTTATTCGCAGCGACAAGAATTTTTACGCCGGCTTTGCGGGCAAATCTTATTGCCTCAACTGTTTGCGGCTTGATACCGTCGTCGGCAGCTACAACTATAATGACTATATCTGTTAGGAGTGCTCCGTGCTCTCGTATTGCAGCAAAAGCTTCATGCCCTGGAGTATCAAGGAATGTTAGCTTGCGACCGTTGTGATCGATCTGATAAGCCGAAATGTGCTGAGTAATGCCACCAGCCTCGCTCTTGACCACTTCGGCGCCGCGGATGGCATCAAGCAGGCTAGTTTTACCGTGGTCAACGTGCCCCATGACAGCCACGACCGGAGGTCGAGCTTCGGCTTTTTCGCTAGCTGCCTGCTTGACCCTTACGGGCGCCTCAGACTCAGCTGCCTTGCGCTTAGCCAGCTGGAGAGGCAAACCAAGTTCCTCGACGATTATTTGTGCTGTATCAAAATCAATTCGCTCATTAACGGTAGCCATTACACCGTTCTTCATGAGCTCACCAATAAGACGACTAACCGGAATCGACAGCTTCTCAGCCAGGTTTCCGACGGTTATCATGTCTTCGATTTCGATGGTCGTTGACTGTTCTTGTGGTTCGTCTGACATAACCGCTAGAATCCTTTCTGGCCGCTGCCGACCAATTAGTTTAAGTGTTCATTATTCTTTTGCTTCAGTCTTAGCTTTTGCGGCCTTAGCCTTCTTGGGCTTGGCTTCTTTTAGACTCAAGGCGATCTTGCGGTTTTCGGTATCGATATCGAGCACCTTGAATTCCTTCTTCTCGTTAAGCTGGAATAGCTTCTCTGGGTCTACTGCCTCATCGTCACTCATTTCACTGACGTGTACTAAAGCTTCAACGCTCGGACTTAGCTGTACAAATGCACCAAATGGGGTAATTCGAGTAACCTTGCCTTCGACAACGTCATCTTTTTTGAAGTTCTTAACCTGTTCTAGCCATGGATCTTCGCTCATCTGCTTTAGGCTTAGGCTCAAACGATCTTTGTCGATAGCAATTATTTTAGCTTCGATATTATCACCTACTTTGACGTAATTGCGCGGATTGTCGACGCGCTCCCAAGAGATTTCGCTAATGTGAATTAATCCCTCGATACCGTCAACATTAACAAAAGCTCCGAAGTCAATAACTCCAGTGACAACACCTTTAACGGTGTCACCGACTTTGAGTTCGCTAAAGCGAGCTTGCATGTCGTCTTTAACAGCTTCCTTTTCGGAGAAAATTAGCTTGTTGTCCTTGCGGCTGACATCGAGTACTCGCACCCGCAAAGGTTTGTTAGTTAGTGCATGTAGCTTCTGTAGGATTTCGTCCTTATCAGCTCCGGAAACCCTTGGGTAGTGGCCAGCCGCTAGCTGTGAAACCGGCAAGAATCCACGGATTCCTTCCATTTCTACAAGCAGACCGCCTCTGTTGGCGTCATAAGGAACGATTTCAACAATCTCGTTCGCCTCGTGTACTCTCTGGAGCTCATCCCAACCCCGATCCTTGACGGCTCGTTTCATACTGAGAAGCGCGTAGCCCTCATCCATTTCTGGGTCGATAACGCTAACCGTTACGACTTGCTCCGGTTCCAGTTTTTGGCCGTAGCCAATTTCGCGGCGCATAACCACACCAACACCCTGGGCTCCCAGATCAACCCAGACTTCGTTCTTCTTTACAGCCGTAACTTTGCCTTCAATGACATCGCCGGCGGTAAGACCTTGTAGATCACTGCTCGCAAGCAGTTCATCCATAGTAATAGCTTTTGACATGTTCTTACATGCCTCCTTCGTAAGTATTTCCCCAGTTTATTAAATTAATAACTGTAAGATTAAGCTAAATTATATCTGATGCAACACCTTAAGTCAAAGCGCTTACTCGGGATGCCGGCTGTGTTAGAATAAAAGCATGATTTTGGGGATTGATGTTGGGGGTACAAAAACCTACTTAGCAACTCTTGATGACCAGGGAGTTATCCTCGACAGCGTAAAATTTCCGACAGATAAAGATTACGATCAATTCTTAAAAGATCTAGCTCAAAATCTTAAAAATCTTAACCTTGAATCCGAATATGATGTCTGTGCCGGTATAGCCGGACAGTTAGACCGAAAAGCCGGGATCGTCCACGCCCTCGGTAACCTCCCATGGGTCGACAAGCCAATCGGGCCTGATATTTCAAAGCTGGTCGATAATAGGCCTGTATTGATAGAGAATGATGCCCGCCTTGCCGGATTGAGCGAAGCTCAACTGATCAAAGATAAATACCAGCGAGTATTATTTTTAACAATTAGCACTGGTATTGGTGGGGCACTTGTCATTGACGGAGAAATAGTTCGAGAACTCGAGGATACAGAGATGGGCAAAATGCCGCTGTTATATGACGGAAAAATACAAAACTGGGAAGATTTTGCCGGTGGTAGAAGCGTGGTAGACAGGTTCAATAAAAAAGCATATGAAATTACTGACCCAGATCAATGGAGACAGATTGGTGACACAATAGGATACGGCTTAGCTATTTGCTGCTCGGCATTCACTCCCCAAGCGATAATCCTGGGTGGAAGCATTGGAGCACACGCAGACAAGTACTCACAAGGCGTATTAGAATATCTTCGCAACCAGCTTCACCCCGTCATTAAGCAACCTGAAGTTATCCTTGCCGCCCAAAGAGCAGATGACGCAGTTATATACGGTTGCTACGATTTAGCGAAACAGACTAAACCGCATGCAACCGATAATTAAGCAGATCAAATCGCTATATCCGACACTTAAATTTCGTGCAGCCGCTCAGTTTAGCTGGTCGCCGGAAACGGGAGAAATAGTATATGTTCGAGGCAGTAGCGGTAAAAACGCCAGCTGGTCACTACTACACGAAACCGGCCATGCCCTGCTCGGACACAAGAATTATCGCTCGGATTATGAATTGATCAGGCTCGAAGTAGCCGCTTGGGACAAAGCAAAACAAATCGGACAGCACCTAGGCATCACAATAGACGAAGACCATATTCAAGACTGTCTAGATACTTATCGCGACTGGCTAAACAAGCGTTCGATCTGCCCTAGTTGCGGCACTCAATCCATTCAACAGGGGGAACTTGTCCACTATCGTTGTCACAATTGCCACACCGTTTGGCACGTTTCGGCTAACCGATTTTGTCGTGCTTATCGCCGGACTAACTATTTAGCGGGCTCGCCAGCCAATGCCTGACTGACTGAAGCCAACTCATCTGCAGCCTGTAAGCCATCAGAAAAATTCTCAAGCGCAACTGTTAGTGACATAAATTGACCAGCACGCATTTCCAAAACATGCTGGTCAATCTCGCCTATAATTCGGTCACTGTCTTGCTTGACTGCCTCAACAACTGCAGGAATGTCGTCAGTATCTAGAGTAGCGGTGTCCTTAGGATCCCAAGCTATACCACCTATTTCAACTTGATTTGCCACTTCTAAACTCCTAGTGAATTGCTATTTAGGCTTTTTTGGTTCGGCGGCTGATTCGGCCACCTTTAGCACCAGCAGCTCGTGCTAGTTCACGGTTTGCAGCGAAACCGCCAGTTGTGCCGAGCTTACCGCCCTTAGCACCAATTTTTGCATAAAAGTCTGATCCGTACTTAGCTTTGTTAGTTGCAGCAGCAGCTTTGCCGCCAGCTTTAGTTCCTGCCATTTGGAGGTCCTCCCTTAATTTATTTATTCGAAGAGAAATAAAAAGGGCCTTCCGCTCTATTGTAAGAGAGGAAAACCCTCAAGATTTCTTTCGAAATCCCTATTATATTAACACGCTATTGTTTACCTGTCAATAAGCTTGTACTTATTTAAATTGTTGCTACCCTGCTAGGCTCAATTACCATTCCTTGATGTCCGTAACCTAGCCTTTTGTATATTGCTGGATCTGCCACAAAGCTCAAACCACCTACCTCGCTAGGAAGCTGCTTGAAGTCTTCCATTGGCACAAATGGCAAAGACACATCCACAGGAATCAAGCCTATCATTTTGTATATTTGCCTTGGCGTTGGTTCATATGTTGCCCCTTTAAGCAGATTAAGTAACCCGTTTCCCACAATTCTTGCATTCTGATGGTAGTTGTAGCGTGGACATTCAAGCGCAATGCCTCCCTGGCCAAAAGCCGAAACCAACGAATATGGTTCGCTAGGAGCAAGTTCGACAACCTTTTTTATATCAAAATTTGTCCTAATGATATCGTTACTACTATCGCCCTGGCATTGTGTTGGTAGAATTGGAACAATCCCGTGAGTTGTAGGCGAAGTATGTAGATCAACTACATGTGTAAACTGTTCGCGGTTAAAGACCTCTCTAATCTGTTCGGCCAGCTCACCTTCGTTACCCTTACCAGAACCGTCAAAGGCTCGGTTCAAGTCACTATCAACAAAACGCACCCCAAGCCCCGACGCGAGTGGATTAGCATTAAGCATATAGGCCTCTCCAGGCAAGCTTTCATCGACGTATTCTTGCACTAAACTACCGAATCCATATTCGTCTCCATGGGTTCCGGCAACTATGCACAAATTTATATTATTTTTCATATTAAAACTCCTTTAAAATTAAAAAACCGCCTGTAGCGGCGGTTATGATTTAGTAATTTTTATCTTATTAACAAGAAACAATAGCAAATACGCCACTACGCCAAGCGTGGCTCTTCCATCCGTTATCTTGAATAATTATTAACATAGCTAAGAATACTACCATTAAACATATTCTTTATCAAGAAGATGCTGGGTGTCTTGGGTTGACGTATAGCCCTTTTTGTCATAATTCTGGCTGATACGAATTTGTCTCATTTTTATGAGAAAAGGAGAAATTAACAGATAAGAGAATTGGGCATTATCATATAAATGGGACAAATACGTAGCGGGCCAAAACCTTGCCGCAGCCAGTAGACTGGATTTCATAATTAAAATAGTCCGCAGGAGAGATGCAGGGTCGCCGCATCAGTGATGGGTGCTAATCAAATTATGGTCTTTTGGTTGAAGTCGAGGTGTTATTGAGAGTCAGAGGGCCTTGGGCGATGATGGTATTTGTTGATGGTCGATATAGGATCGCTTGGCCTGTCTTAACATAGAACAATACTTTATCGCCGTTTTGGGCATTTACGAAAAATGCCGACTGCTTTTTGGCGGCGTTTACGTCGGTAACGCTTGCAACTGTCGGGGTTTCGTCAGTAGGAAGTTTGACCAGCTTGCCAACAGCAACCAAGACTGTATCGGCCTCTTTTTGGGCGATAATAGCTGGATTGGAGTTTAGCTTCGAATTCTCGGCAGCCAAAGTCTTATTCTCTTGCGTAAGCTTGTCGTTGTCCTGCATAAGGCCGTAGCCCCAGAAGGCTAAGCCAGCGATAGCAATGAGCAATACAATCTCGAACAGCAAACGTCCTAGGTGCTTGTCTTTTTTGCCAGTACCACTGGTGACTTTGTGCGCCGTAGCAGCGCCGGCTGCTGCGTCAACGGCTGGTTCGGGTTTAGTTGGTTCAATTGAGGTCTCTGGATCAGGTGTAGTAGTCGGCGTTTCTTCTTCGGCTGGTTTAGATTGTTCGGCATCGTTGTCATTCGAAGATGCAACCGGGGCTGGCTCGTCGGCAGCCGGCGCTGAATCGTTTGAAGGTTCGCCGTTGTCTTCAAGCTTGGCATCGGCCTCTGGGCCGCTGTTGTCGACCCGGTCAGGGTTACCCGTTCGGATATCGGCAAAGCGATCAGGATTAGTACTTGTTTCGGTTTCGTCGTCTGCATTAACGACATTTATGTTGGCCATAGTGAACCACCCCCTTAAATTTGCTTAAGCTTATTATATACGGTCGCATTAAATTCTCAAATAATGACCCGCTTACTCAGATAACGGCTAGGTTAGATTGTAGATAAGAAAAAGGCCCTCGATTACTCGAGAGCCTTAATCAAAATTTGGCACCGTGCTATTTTCCCAGGGGTGAGCCCCAAGTATTGTAACCGCTCCGAGGCTTAACTGCTGTGTTCGGCATGGGAACAGGTGTTGCCCTCGGGCTATGGGCACCAA
>CAZYJC010000013.1:0-28308 GCA_964647765.1 uncultured Candidatus Saccharibacteria bacterium
GCTTTTTCTGGTAACTTATCGAGCTCTTCTATCAAGGGTTTGAAGCGTTCGTGCTGTCCACCGCTTAAGTGAAGGGCTATCTCTGATAAAACAGTTACTTGGGCGATGAATGCCTTAGTGCTGGCAACGGCTTTTTCCGGCCCGGCGTGGCAATAAACACCAGCGTCTGTCATACGGGCAATCGTGCTACCAATGGCATTAACAATTCCTAGTCTGAGTACGCCATACTCTTCAACTTTTTTGATTGCGGCAATGGTATCGGCCGTCTCGCCGGATTGCGAAATTGCCAACAACACAGTGCTGCGCGAGAAAGGCTCGTCGCGGTACTTAAACTCGCTGGCTAAGTGGACTTCTACCGGCACACCGGCTAATTCCTCGATTAAATATTCACCAACCAAGCCGGCATAATAAGATGTGCCGCAGGCAACGATCACTATACGATCGATATGCTTGAGTTGTCCAAGTACGCCCTCAAGTCCCCCGAGTTTAACAATCGATTGGTCGGCACGAGCGCGGCCCAGCGTAGCTGACTTTATCGTAGCCGGAGCTTCGTAAATCTCTTTGAGCATGAAGTTAGGGTAGTCGCCGCGGGTGGCTTCTTCGCTGTCGAAGTCGATCAGCTCAGCTTCGGGAGTGGTTGCATTGTCGTCTTGCAAGTTGTGAATCTTAACGTCATCGCCAGTGATAACTGCCGCATTATAATCCTCAAGATAAATCACTTTTTTGGTGTGTTCCATGATGGCAGATGGGTCTGAAGCTAAGATGTTTTCTCCCTCACCTACGCCGATTACCAGAGGGCTAGATAGGCGAGCAGCATACAAAGTATCTGGTTGTTTGCTACTTATCGCTGCAATTGCATAGGCGCCGCGCACATCACGCAGAGCTGCAAAAAACGCTTCTTCAAAAGATTCAAGTTTCTTGGAGTAATAATCAATTAGATTAGGCACAATTTCGGTATCGGTCTGCGAGTTAAAATGATAACCTTCGGCTTCAAGCTTTTCGCGCAGCTCAGTGAAGTTTTCGATAATGCCGTTATGGACTACAAAAATAGAATTTTCATTGTTGGCTTGAGGGTGGGCGTTTTCGACAGTTACACCACCGTGGGTAGCCCAACGCGTATGGCCGATGACGAGATTTCCATTAGGATTTGCTTGATTTACTTCTTCAATCAGACCGCCAACACGACCAACTTGCTTATAGACTTTGCTTTGTCCGTCTTCGATGGTGGCGAGTCCTGCTGAGTCATAACCCCTGTACTCGAGTGCCTCAAGACCGTCCAAGACGATTTTGGTGCCAGATTTATTGCCAATATAGCCGACTATGCCACACATCTAATTATTTTGACCTTTCGGATAAGATTTCGTTGATATAAGTTTGGATCTTTTTGCTAAAACTCGCTGCCGAAAACTCCTTAGCCGCATCGGCTATCGCACTGTAATCAAAGTTCTTACTTGCAGCCCTCTCAAGCGCTTCGGATAATCCCTTGACTGTTTGTTTGTCAAAAAACAAGCCAGTCTTACCGTCAGTTACGTAATCCAAGGCACCACCTCTATTGTACGCTATTATCGGCGTGCCTGCTGCCATTGCTTCAACGCCTACAATTCCGAAATCTTCCATCCCCGGAATAATGAAACCAAGTGATGACTGGAAATGTCCGGCGATTTCTTGATCGTTTACGTTAGTAAGAAATGTTGTACTGCGTCCAGCCAGCTTCTCAAGTCTTTTGTGGTCTGGTCCGTCACCGATTACTATGAGAGGAATCTTCAGCTCTTCGCAGGCCTCAATCGCCAAATCAAACCGCTTGTATGGCGTCTGACGGCCAGCAATAACGAAACCATGCCTAAGGTTTTCCTTGCCGGTCAGTTTAAATCGCTCGATGTCTACCGGCGGGTGGATGACAACTGAGTCACGACGGTAGTATTTTTTGATCATATCTTTGATATGCTCGCTATTTGCGATGTAATAGTCCGGCTGTTTGGCGGCATGTTTATCCCACTTGCGTAATGGACCGACAAACAATTTTAAACCGATCTTAGCTAGCCAGTTTAGTCCTCTGGGGAAGCCCGGCTTCTCTAGGTATTCGTCATATCTAAACCAGTAGTAGTGAGTCGGCGAGTGACAATAAGTTATATGTATCGTGTTTTTGCCGGTTTTTACGCCCTTAGCCTCAGCACCGCTCGAACTTATTACCAAGTCGTAGTCGCTTAGGTCCATCCGGCTAAATGTGTATGCACGCAGGATAGGTAGAAATTTTTTGAGGCTGGTCGGGAGCTTTTGTAGCCAAGTCGTCCTGACGTCGGCGTCATTGAACCAGTCTATTTTGCTTGGGTCGTACTGAGAAGTGTAAATTGGCGCGTCTGGGTAAAGTTTGTGCAGCTCCAATAGAACTCTCTCGGCACCACCAAAACCGGTTAACCAATCGCAAACTAGAGCCACTTTAAGATTTTTGGCCTCGGCGCTCATCCGCGGGTACCTTTATGAAACAGCACCACCCAAAATGTTTTAACTAAAATTACGATATCACCCCAAAAACTCCAGTTTTGGACGTAATACAGATCAAGTGCTCGCCGCTCCTCGAAGCTTAAGTCGCTGACTCCCGAAATCTGCGCCAGTCCAGTCAGTCCGGATTTTACACTTAATATTAAATTTTTTTGTGATGATTGCTCGAGCTCGTATGCTACTAGTGCCCGCGGACCAACCAGGCTGATGTCACCTCTGACAACATTGATAAGCTGGGGCAATTCGTCTAGGCTGGTGCTTCGCAAAAACCTACCAACTCTTGTCACTCGAGGGTCGTGCTCGATGTGATCACCGTGCTCTCGGTACTGTTTGGCAAGGTCAGGTTTGCCCATTTTGGCGAAGGCTTCCTCTGGTTCCATGCCACTATATTCCTTTTTGTGTGAACGGAATTTGAAGACTCGGACTGGCGTATTGAATCGGCTGAGTCGTTTATGGCGGAAGAAAACCGGACCACCATCACCCAGCTTGACAGCAATAGCTATCAAAAGCATGAATGGCAGTGCGATAATTAGGAACAGTCCGCCGAGCAGCAAGTCAGTTAGTCGTTTAACGACGCGTCCCCATCCGATCAGAGCGGTCTGGTGTACAGCGATAACTGGGATGCCATGGAAGAGGTCAACTTCGATTTTGCCGACGAATAGTTCACTATTACCGGGCACGAATCTGTAGGCAGCATGGTTTTCTTGAGCGTAGGTTACGATTTCATCATTCTTCTCAGACGATGCGAATAGCTCGGTTTGAATAATGGTGTGTAGTTGTTTGTCCTTGAGCTTAGCAATCGCCTCTTCAAAAGTTTCAAAAACAGCGTATTTTTCGCCGTCGTGCGGGTGCTTTTTGCCGCCAACAATGCCGATGACGTTATATCCAGTAACCGAAGTGTTTTTAAGTGCTGTAACCAACCTTTTGGTGGCCGGATTATCGCCGACCAGAATAACATTGTTGATCCCAGCTCCATAACTAAAGAGCTCGCGCCTGATGCCCCGGGCCAAAGTTCTTTCGATAAGTACAAAAATAAAAGCTAGACCGAATGCATAAATAGTAACTAGCCGAGCCGGGAAGATAGCTGTGTTAGTTAGATAGGCGTAACCGATCACAAAAAGAATACCGATGAAGGTGCCTATAAGCAGGCGGCCAACTTCGCTGAAGCGTTTTTCGTAAACCCTTTGACTATAGAGTCCGAGTAGCGCAAAAATAAGAATCCAAAAGGGCAGCAGGCTAACCAAAATAGTTATATAAGTGCTTGATTGGACGTTGGCGCTGAGCGCCTCATGGCTCAAACTTACTCGCAAAATATAGGCAACAGTAAAGGCCAGCGTCAGAGCAAAAGCATCTGCGAGGACGAGAAAAACATTGTAAACGAGTGAGGCGTTATTCTTCATAACAAACGATCATAAACCTAGCTAACTATTTACAGAGATGACTAAGCTATACTAAATTGTAGCATTATGAAGGTTTCAGCGCTGAAATATACCACCTTATCGTGGTCTAGCAACATCTGTATGTTGATTATTCTGTTGATGCCCTTCCATGCCTTGCTTACTGTTTGGGGGGCTAGCCTGATAGGACATTACACGGCGCTCAGGCTGTGGAAGGAGGTGCTGCTGGTTGTCTGTGTAATCGGTGCACTGTATCTGTTATTGACCGATCACAAGATCAGATATCATACACTTTCTCGTCGCCTAGTCTGGCTGATTTTGGCTTACATTGGGCTCAATTTTGTTTGGGCATTATTAGCCTATGTTCAACATGATGTAACTGCTGAGGCAGTTGGCTACGGCCTGATTGTAAATTTGCGTTTTTTGGTCTTCTTCCTAGTTACTTGGGCTCTGACAGTTAGAACTTCTCGAATGAGAAGAAACTGGCAGTGGATCGTGCTTTGGCCGGCAGGTGCCGTAGTAGTTCTTGGATTGTTGCAGGTTTTTGTCTTGCCAAATGACATTCTTGCCCACTTCGGCTACAAAGATGCGACAATTCCTGCGATAGAAACAGTTAACAGCAATATAGATTATATTCGGGCTACGTCGACGCTGCGCGGCGCCAATCCGCTCGGCGCCTATCTGATTATCCCAATCGCGTTAACAACGCTACTCTTGATTCGAAAAGGTCGCAACTGGCGCCAGGCGCTGCTGCTAGCGGGCTCTTTGCTATTACTTATCTTCACCTACTCACGCAGCGCCTGGATTGGCGCCGCCCTGACCATCGGCATTCTGTTGTTTGTTAGCCTGAGGTCCCATCAAGCGCGTTTACGAGCTCTCATCGGGGCTGTTGTCTTGGTTGTGCTACTTGGCCTGGTTTCGTTAGCTTTTCACGAGAGTTCACGCTGGGAAAACCTAGTTTTTCATACCCAGAGCACCTCCAACGTAAAGGTTTCTTCCATCGATAGCCATCTTGAAGCACTTAGGCTAGGCATAAATGATGTGCGTCATGAGCCTTTGGGTGCAGGTGTAGGTACGGCTGGTCCGGCCAGTGCTCATAACGGCGACAAGCCTGCCAATATTGCTGAGAACTACTTTGTCCAAATAGCTCAAGAGCTTGGCATTATTGGCTTAGGATTGTTTGCCTTGATAAACATCGGCGTTGGTTATCTGCTTTGGATTAGGCGAGACGATACCCTAGCTCTCAGCCTATTTGCCAGTCTGATTGGCCTGACGCTAGTTAATCTCCTGTCACATGCTTGGACGGATGACACATTGGCGTACGTATGGTGGGGTTTGGCTGGCATAGCCATGGCGCCATTCATCGAAGATGCTAACTCGCCAGCTCCTCAGCCAGAAACTTCCAGCAAGACTCAGGCCCAGATCACACCAAAACCGAAGACAAAGGCAAAGCCCAAAAAGCATGCCAAAAAAACCTAGTCTCCCTGATCGCAAAACAGCCATCCAATTTGGCAAATATTTAGTAGGTGGTAGCACCTGGTTTATCAGCGCCTATCTAATATTTTTTATCTGTTACACATTGCTGGGATGGTGGTGGCTATGGGCAAAATTGTTGGCTGACGGTGTAGGCTTCACGCTCAATTATTTAGCCCAACGCTATTGGGCTTTTGCTGGCGATCGCCGTAGCCTAAGAGAAATCCAACACGTGGGTCGCTACATAACAATCGAAACAGTCGGTTTCTTCTTGGATTATGCAATTATTGGCGGCTTGTACTATCTGGGAGTGACACCCTACATTGGTTTCTTTATTTCGGCCGCTTTTTTCACCGTTTGGAGCTATCTCTGGTACAAATACTGGGTTTTCCCGCAAGAACAGCAAGTTGTGGCATAATGGAAATATGAACGAAAAACAAACAGTGAGGCCAACCAAAAAGCAAAAAGAGCTGTTAACTTATATTCAACACTTTATTGCCGAGCACGGCTACAGCCCAAGCTACCGCGAAATCATGCACGGCATGAACTATACATCCGTTGCGACTGTTTCTTTGCACGTAAATAATCTAATCAAGCGCGGACATTTGCGTAAACGCGATCACTCCGCACGTTCGCTGGAAGTGGTTGACGCCGATGATAATCCAGCCAAGATTACTACCAATCAGATAAATCCTGGTGAGGAGAAATGGCTTGTCGAAAAAGTTGAGCACGCTTTTACTCAAATCGAATCGATGGGCGGTGAAGTCAAGGAAGCCAGCATTGATCATCTATATGTGTTAATTGGTGCCCTAAAAGTTCTCGGACTGGAGGGTGCGGCCCAGAGCTTTATTCCAAGACTAACAGAAATAAAACAGCGCCAAGCCGCCTAAAACTACTTTAAAATGTCTGATTATTATCGGATTCATAATCGGCCGCCTAGTAAGCGCAAAAGTCGCATAATTGCTCTAATACTTTTTATTATCTTTATACTGCTATTGGTTGCCGGCTTCTTCTTCGTCAGAAATTTATTAAAACCTCAAGCCACAGTCACGAAATCCAAAGCAGTTATCAAAAAAGTAAATTTTGACACTAAGGTTAAAACTTACGACGAAGGTGATTTTACGATCGAAATGCCAGTCGCTTGGTCACCGGTGCCGCGGCCGCCCGGTCCTTACAAGAGCTTTACTTGGCAAACCTCCAATAAAGGCACAGACGGCGAAGATATTACTGTTTTTGAGGACGTGATCCCTGTAAACTATGCCGTCAACCGGATGCAGGTCGTGGCCGCGGCCGGCGACAGGCTAACTCTAATTGATTCCGTTAGCGACAACTGCTCTAAGTACACCAAAAACACCACCCCGATAAACAATCAAGTTGGCGTTCCGGCAAAATGGCAGGGAGTAGATTTCCTATGCGACCAGTCTAATTTACAGAGAGACGTTATTGGTACTGGCTCAACAGACGGTATAAATACGGTAATACTGCAAAGTCCAACGACCGGCGTCCAACACAAATTCTTTTTTGCTTATACCGATCACAACATAAGTCCCGACTACACAGTTTTTAGCCAAGCCCTCCAAAGTTTCAAAATGAAGTAATAATCACTATATCTAGTGGTTCGATCGGCTGCTAAACTACTAAATATATTAACAAGCCAAGCTGGAATCCTGTGCGAGTCAGGAACTGTGCCGCAACGGTAATTCACTCACGATAAGTCCGATACAGCTAAACAAAAAGCCTCTCGAGCAAGAGCAAAGCAGTGTTTGCCAACCCTTTGTATTTCTCGAGAAAAGCAAAGGGATTTTTTAATGACAAACCCTGGCCAGTCGGCTGAAGCACCACAGTTTAATTACCAGACCTACGAAGAAGAGTATGCGCGTTCGATGACGGCTCTACGTGAACTGGGCCGGCTTATTGTCGAGAATTCTGTCGAGTTGGGCGCCGAGCAACAAGAAGGCGCTGAGACTATAAGCTACGAAAACTTCCTAAGCGGCCTAAGAGAAATGCTCAAAACAGATGAAGAGCATGGTAAAAATCTCGAACTCGAGGATCCTAGGGAACACGATGTGATTGATGGCAAAGTGGTCGACCCAAGTGGCGATCCGATGGTTGAAATTATTCGAGGTGGTTTGACTCAGTCGATTAAGCGAGTAAACCAAGAGCGAGCAGACGATCCCAATCGAGAAGCTCCATTCGCTGCTCAAATGGAGCTCGATTACGGTAATGTTTTGGTGGCGGAGCAAGTAGATCAGCTCGAAGAAGGCCAAGTTTTGTTCGCTGTTGGTATGGTGCCAGAGAAGGCCTTGAAGGAGCACAACGAGGTTTATAGTGATCTAGGCTATAGAGAAGGTTTGAGTATGATTCAGGTCTATGCTCGCATTGAAGGCAAAGTCATTGCCTACAGCATTTCCGTGGATCACAACGATAAAGATGCTTGGCGAGATGTTTATGCCAGAGTCGGCGTAGATGTTCCAGAAGATACTCCGGATACACACTGGATTAGGCAAACGATAGTAAAAAACATGACTCCAGAAGAAGGGCTAGAGTTTGCCAATTGGATGAAGCAAGAGTTTTATGAGACCGTTGGCAAAGAAGACCCAACCAAGCTTGAAGCCCAAAACAAAAAAGTTGTCGGTGAGTTTATGGAGCAGCACGTGGAGGTGGTTGAGGCTTACTTTGAGAACTTCTACCCGGCCTTAGCAACTGCGATTTATACTGGCAAAAATAATGACAAAATGCGCAATCTGGCCAAATCTTTTCTAGATGTAGATTTGCAAAACATGAAGCCAGAAACGCGCCAGCAAATCATGCAGATTGCCAATAGCGACAGTTTTGATGCTGAGCTCGGCAAGGTTATGGACGGACTTATTAGATATTCAGTTGTTGAAGACCTCAGACAATATCTGGATGGTTTCTTGGCTAATCCATCCAAAGAATATTTTGCACAAACAGGTTTAGTCCAAGAATTAGGCCAGCACGACTTCAATAATTATGATCATCATAACCATAACTTTAAAAAGGGAAGCCTTGACTTTGATCCAAGCATGATGAACGCGCGTCTGGCTCAAGGTTTGCAGTCAGGCGTAAAAGCTAGACGAAGCTACGGAGGTTGTAGCCAGGTTAAGCTGACTGATGAGCTTGAGTCAGGATCTTCAAGTAACCCCCTTGATGTTTTTGGAGGCAATTCCACTAAAGATTCCTGGCTCGAAAGCAACGCAGACAAAATGAGGGGCGGATCACCCAGAGAAAAAATAAGATGTATTAAGTGTCGAACCTACGTTGACAAACAAATTGTTACGAAGGATCCAAAAGCCTGGCGATGTCCTCACTGTGAATATGCAGTTGATGTTTGTACCGGTGACGTAAAGCATAAGAGCAAGGTTGATGAAGCTAAGGAGAAAAACAAGCCGGCGCCAGTCGTTTCGATTATGAGCAAAATTAAGGAGCGCGAAGCCGCTCAGGCCGAAGAACTCCAGCAAGCCAAAGAGCGCGAGTTAGGCAAGAACGCGCTGGCCGCCGCTGCTTGAGTCGCTATAATTACTGCTGATGAGTGCAGGAAACGCAAGGCAGAGAATTGGCATTTACGCCGGGACGTTCGATCCGGTCCACGCCGGACATATTAGCTTTGCACTTCAAGCGGCGGCGGCCGCCAACCTAGATGAACTATATTTCTTGCCCGAGCGGCGCCCGAGAGCCAAGACAAATGTTGAGCATTTCGGACATCGGGTCGCGATGCTAAAACAAGCCATAAAGCCATATAAAAATTTCGGCGTTCTTGAGCTGGTAGATGTAAATTTCAGTGTTCAGCGGACTGCTCCGTTTCTAAATCAAAAATTCGAAGATTGTGATCTTGTTTACCTTTTTGGATCCGACGTAGTCCCGAAGATAGAGCAGTGGCCAAACGTAGAAAATTTTCTGAAAAATGCAGAGCTTGTTATCGGTTTGAGGGCTCAAGATGATAAAGATTCGATCCATAAAATCATCGAAAACTGGCAAACTCAACCCAAACTTGTTACTGTTTTTGACAGTTTTGCGCCGGATATTTCTTCTGGTAATGTCCGCGAAGGACTCAAAAAAAGACAAGCTACCAGCGGCCTACTTAAAAGTGTTGAGCGCTACAGCAATAGACACTGGCTCTATGTGTCATTAGAGGGCTAGACTTGACCACTTAAACTGCTTTTGCTAATATATATGGACTTCATCGGCCACGGGGAGCAAAAAGCTCGGCCATGAGAGACAAAAACAGATCCAAAAAAATAAAAAAGCTGCAAATGACTTATTTTGTGGCGGGGAGAGGGAGAGAAAGTGTCTGTAAAGGTTAAAGTTCGCAGTAGTTCTGCGACCAAAGTTCAAGTCCATATTGACCGTCCGCAGTGGCGCCAATATTTGTATTACTAAATAGTTTTAGCTAGTTAGAGTTGCCCGATTTTTTGGCAATTGCCGCGTCGATTTGCTTGCTAAAGTCGTCTACGCTTTGGGTGACGTCAATCTTCTTGCCGTTTAGATAGAAGGTTGGTGTGCCCGTAATTCCGAGTTTTGTGCCTGCGGCCATGTCAGCATTAATCGTGTCGTTAACAACCGTGCTGGCATAATCCTTTTTGAATTTGGCGACGTCTAAACCGATAATTCGGGCGTAATTTTCAAAATAGCTGCTTGGATCGCTGGTTGCTGACCAGGCTTGCTGATTAGGGTAGAGCTGGTCGTACATTTCCCAGAATTTACCTTGTAACCCGGCAGCCTCAGCCGCTCGGGAAGCAGCGAAGGCGTTTTGGTGAACGCTAGTCAGTGGGAAATGCCTAAATTGGAAGGTTATCTGGTCGTTATATTTAGTCTGTACTTGTTTGAGAATTGGATAGTATTGGCCGCAGTATGGACATTGGAAATCGCCGTATTCGACAAGAGTAACTCCAGTGGTGCCTTTACCTACGGTGTGGTTTGAAACAGACGCGCTACTGCTGTTAGACGTTTTGCTGCTTTTGCTGTCTTTGTTGCCGGTAAACACATAAATACCAACAAAAATAAGTACTATGGCGGCTATGACAGCCCAGAATGATTTTGACATTTGTTTCCCCTTTTAGTTACTAAGAATTATACAGCAAACAATCTGAACTTAAACTTAAGCCAATATGCAAGAACTTTTAATTAGAACCCTAGCGTTATAAGCTAAAGAAGTATGACATCTAGCATATTTTTTGGCATCTTACTTCTGTTATTGGCGCTTGCCGGCGTGGTCATGAAGAAAACATATTTTTATTTGCCGGTGCGCGAACTGAAACGCAAAGCGGAACGCGGCGACAAACTATCAAAACAGCTATACCGAGCGGCGGCTTACAGGAACAGCTTAAGGGGTTTTTTGTGGCTTTGGATTGGTTTAACGTCCGCCGCTAGCGTAGTATTACTAGCCCGGAGTCTTCCTGTATGGGTCAGTTTATTGATCGTTGGCCCGGCCCTCTGGATTACTTTTTCGTTAATACCGCAGACTCGACTTACTCGCATCGGCACATCGCTAACCAGCTTCTTTACGCCCCCGATTGCTTGGTTGCTTAACTGGCTTCACCCGATTCTTAGCCGCAGCGCTGATGTTGTCGATCGACGTTACACCAGATCGGAACACACGCGGCTTTATGAACGCAGCGATTTAATTGAACTAATCGAAAAACAACAGCGACAGCCAGACAATCGTTTGAGTGAAGAGGAGCTTGAGATTGCCCGCCGGGCGCTAAGCTTCGATGAGCATAAAGTTCGTGACTTGTTGATTCCGCGCAAAAAAATCAAAAATGTCCTCGCTAGTGATACTATCGGCCCAATCCTGATTGATGAACTACACAAGACCGGACAGGCCTACGCATTGGTTAAGGAAACCAAGAGTGGGCCTTTTGTTGGATCATTGGCTTTTGCTAAGTTGAATCTTAACTCGACCGGTCGCGTTAGCGAGCTTATGAACCCAGCAGTTTACTACCTAAACGAGAACGACAATTTAACGGATGCTTTGCATGCTTTTTTTGTGACAAATCACGCTATTTTTGTGGTAGTTAACTCATTCGAAGAGTATGTCGGAATTATCAGTATCGAGCAGGTCTTAAAGGAACTTTTGGGACACATACCGGGCGATGATTTTGATCAATATAGTGACGCCGCTGCCGTAGCCCGTCGATATGGCAATCATGACCCTGTTAAAACAGATGAAGAAGTGGTAGAATAACCTTCTAATGAGTTCTAGAATTCTGAGTAGTGATGTTGCCAGCCAAGTTGGCAAGACGGTTCGAGTTGAAGGATGGCTTCATAAGAAGCGTATGCTCGGCGGCCTGACATTTATTAATATTCGTGACCGACGCGGCCTGATTCAAGTTGTAATTGAAGACAAAGACGAAGTCGAAAAACTGCGCGGTTTACAGATTGGCACGGTTCTAATTGTCGTAGGTAAGGCTGTCGAAGAGCCACGCGCACCGGGTGGCGCAGAACTACACGACGCCAAGCTAACGGTTGTCGTTCCGGTTGAGACCGAGCCACCGATCGAAATCGACAAGCCGCTAAGCCACAAACCCGACAATCTCGATACTTTGTTTGACCATCGTGTGCTTGGTCTGCGTAACTTGCAAGAGACAAAAATATTTAAGATCCGCAGCGATCTACTTCGCTATATTCGTGAATTCCTATATGAGCAGGACTTCGTTGAAATCAACACACCTAAGCTAGTTGCTGGAGCAGCTGAAGGTGGAGCCGAGGTATTTAAAACAGATTATTTTGGCAAAGAAGCAACTTTGGCCCAGAGCCCCCAGCTTTATAAGCAGATAATGGTTGGGGTTTTTGAGAGAGTGTTTGAAATTGCTCCGGCCTTCCGGGCTGAGCTGAGCGCCACGACTCGTCATGTATCGGAAGTTACCATGCTTGATGTTGAAATGGGTTTTATCGACGACCAAGATGACATTCTAAAGCTACTCGAGAATCTGGTTTACAACGTTTTAACGCGTCTATATCAAGAGCACGCTGATGATTTGAAGAGCTTGCAAGCCCCTGAACTTAAGCTAACCAAAGAATTTCCGCGTTATTCGATGAAGGAAATTCACGAAATGTATCAGAAGGAAACTGGCAAAGATATGTCTAATGAAACCGACCTGACGCCCGAGGAAGAGAAGTGGATCTGCGAATATTCCAAGAAGAAACATGGCTCCGAGGCGGTCTATGCGACCCATCTCCCAGCTAGCAAGATGAAGTTTTATCATATGGCGGGCGAAGACAACACTGCCCGCAGTGCCGACCTATTATTCCGAGGGATCGAGATTTCAACCGTACCGCAGCGAGAGCATCGTCATAAAGAGTTAGTTGCCCAAATGGAGAAGGCTGGCGTCGATCCGGATTCTCCCGGCTTTGCGGCCTATGTAACTGCCTTTAAGCACGGACTCCCGCCTCATGGTGGCTTCGGTTTCGGTATTGATCGGCTTACCGAAAAAGCAATTGGACTTAACAACGTCAAAGAAGCCATACTGTTTCCTCGTGATATCAATCGCTTAGCTCCCTAAGCTATGATCGATCCACGATTTGTTTTTGTCGCTATACTGTTTAACTTATGGGGCAGTACAGCCTATTCTATTTCTACAATCCAGGGCAAAACCAAACCAAATCGGGTGACCTGGTTTTTGTTGGCTGTGGCACCTATGATTGCCTTTAGCGCAGAGCTTGGCTCTGGCGGTGGACTCGAATCGGTTATGACTTTTATGGTCGGTTTTGGGCCGCTACTAGTCTTTATTTCATCATTCATCAACCCTAAATCGTATTGGCGGATCAGCCGGTTTGATCTAGTTTGCGGTGCAATTTCGGTCTTAGCTCTCATCGGTTGGTTAGTCACCGGAACCGGTATGACAGCAATAATTTTGAGCATCCTGGCTGACTTGTTGGCGTTTGTGCCTACTTTTAAAAAAGCTTTCATTTATCCTGAAACCGAAAACGCAATTCTCTACCGGAACGGCTCGATTAGCGCTACCATAACTCTCCTAAGCATTCAGGACTGGAAACCTTCAACCTATCTGTTTCCATTCTATATTTTGGCTGCTTGCTTTAGCACTTACTTGATCGTTAGGTTCAAGCTGGGACAGCGCTATTTGTCTGCTAAAGCTACTACTTAGGCGCATTGTCTAAGCTGTGCCAAACATACCAAGAAGCGATTGATTCGTAAGGGTGCCAATTATTATGCTCAGCGATAAGTCTAATGTCTTCTGGTGCAGGTTGTTCTTGCAGATTATAAAGCATTTTGACGCCGTTTTTGATGCCTAGATCGCCGGTCGGTAAGATATCAGTACGACCCATGGCAAATATTAAAAACATATGCGCAGTCCATTCCCCAATTCCCTTAACATCTGTTAATTCTTTAATAATTTCTTCATTAGATTGGCGATCGAGTTTATTGAAAACAACCTTGCCGTCAATTACATGGCCGGCTAGATCTTGAATATATGTGGCTTTGGCTTGGCTTAACCCAGCCGTTCTTAGCTCCTCGATAGACTTGTCTAATATTTGCTCGGGCTGGGGTATTTTGCCGCCAAATAGATCAATAAATCGTTTCTCAATGGTGGCCGCCGCCTTAACGCTGAGCTGTTGGCTGATGATGCTGTCGACTAGCTCCCAATAGTAATTGTCGTGTGGTGCGATCTTGGCTAAACCGGCCTGCTTAATAATTGGCGCCAAAACGGGATCGCTGCGCTTAAGCTGTTCTGCGGCGGCCACCGCGACTGACTGATCAAACTTCGGGTACATGCTAGCATTGTAGTATGTCTTGGCAAATGTTCTTTATCAATGTTCTGGCCGTGTTTGTATTTATGACCCTAGCTTTTGCCGTTGCTTATCAGCGCAAGCGGATAGATACAGTCGATGTCAGTTGGGGTCTTGGCTTCATCGTGATTGCTTGTTCGGTCTACGTCCAACAGCCGTCTGACAGCAGCCTAGCGATAGCATTTTTGATTTCGCTGTGGGGCTTCCGTCTGGCCAGTCATATCTGGCAGCGGTCGATAAAACATTCAGGTGATGATCCGCGCTATATTGAGATAACGAGTAAATGGAAGGGGCCGAAGTGGCCCAGGGCCTATGTTTCGATTTTTTTACTTCAAGGTGGATTAATGTTGATAGTCGGGCTGCCAATATTCACTGCAGCCGGCACTACCATCGATGGCCTAGCTTGGCTGACGCTGCTCGGCTCAGCAATTTGGCTGAGCGGTTTCATAATCGAAGCTGTTAGTGATCGGCAACTTGCTACATATCTCAAACAAAAGAATCGACCAAAAGTTCTCAGGACTGGACTTTGGCGCTACAGTCGCCACCCGAATTATTTTGGTGAATTAGTGCAATGGTGGGCGATTGGACTTATTGCCTGTCAGGCCAGCTGGGGTTGGATAGGACTGTTTGGGCCAGCCCTAATAAGCTATTTAATTATTTTTGTTTCGGGCATTCCGCCGATTGAGCGTCGTCGGATTAAGGACCCAGAATATAAACAATATCAAAAGCAAACCAGTCCTTTGGTCCCATGGCCACCAAAAAGTTGACATCAATAGCAACCAAGCGCTAACATTTATAAACATAAGCCTTAAAATAAAGACTTTAAGTGCAAAACCGAGGACATGAGTTTATACATCGTTTCAAAAAAATATCTTAACGTTATGCTTCACAGTTTTGTGCAGCATCTTCGCTGACCCCTTCTCCGGCATCAATATATTCTGCTAAACTGTTAGCAGAATAAGCATATGCGTAATAAGAAATCTAAGGATAATGACAAAACACCTGAACAACAGGCTCTAGAACGCCGTGTTGATGAAATGATGGACGTTGAGTTTGATCCAAGCAAGCAAACTGTCGAGAACGCTCCCCAAGTACCCAAAGACAGTCAGCCTATGACCGCACCTGTCCTTCCCAAAGATCTCCAAAAAAATATGCCTCCAGATCCGGCACCAAAAATTGAACTGGTGGCAGCCCCAATCGAGCCAGCCAAACCAGTCGAACCTCTAAAAATAGATAAATTAGATGAAATGAGTGCCGAAGTTGAAGCTGAGCAAGAAGCAGTAGACGAACCGCAAGTTGAAGCGTCAATGCCTGAAGCTACCGAAGAGGTCGAAACAGATAACGATCAAGCTCTAGAAGATAGCACAAACCTTGACGATGTTGCAATTGATAAGGCTGTAGATGAAATCGAGGCCGGCGAGAGTGATACAGTCCTCGCCGTCGCTGATGCCAAACAGGCCAAAAAGGTGGCTGCCCCGAAGCCAAAAGTTGGGCCAGCTAGCGAAGGTAAGTTTAAGCGACTACTTAGGAGCAAATGGACATGGATAATCTTAGGGTTGCTACTCATAGCGGTCTTTGCTTTGCCGCAAACACGCTACACAATACTTGGCCTTTTCATCAAAAAAACTGTCACAGTTCAAGTTAAAGACAGCAAGACTAACCTGCCAGTTAGTGGAGCCACAGTTGATTTGGCTGGCGCTAGCACCAAGACTGATGGCAGCGGCACCGCAAAACTCAGCGCCAGCCTTGGTCAGTCCACACTCTCAGTCAGCAAGAAATATTACCTAACAAGTTCTGGTAAATATTTTGTTGGCCTGAAGTCTGCTCCAGCGGCCAACGTTAAGTTGGTGGCAACCGGCAGACTCGTTCCGATAACAGTAACCAATTACATCAATGGCTTGCCGGTTGCCAACGCGCAGCTCAGACTTGCTGGCACCACTGCTAAAACTGATAAGAAGGGCCAGGCAATTGTGGCTCTACCAGTCAAACAGGCCAAAGTTTCCGCCAAAATCTCGGCGCCTGGCTACAACCAGACTGACATTGAAGTAACTGTGACTGATCAAACTGTCGCAGCAAACAAATTTAAACTTACACCCGCAGGCCAGATTTATTTCTTATCCAATCAGTCTGGGACAGTTGATGTTGTGAAGACTAATCTCGATGGCACTGGCCGTAAAGTTGTTCTCGCAGGTACCGGCAAAGAGGATAAAAGCAGTACGGTATTGCTTGCGTCCAGGGACTGGAAGTATCTAGTGCTGAAGGCAAGGCGTGAAGGCGGCAATGCTGGACTATTCTTGATCGATACAACCACAGATAAAGCAACACCTTTTGATAATAGCGATTCCGGCTTTAACCTCGTTGGTTGGTACAATCACAACTTCGTCTACGATGTGGCAAAAAACAACCAGCCGTTATGGCAAACTGGGCATGAGCAAATTAAAAGCTATGATGCTGACCACTTGCAGCTTAATCAACTTGATCAAGCTCAGTCTGAGGGAGACCAGAATTCATACGCTTACCAAAATTTCTCAAATTTTTATATAGCTGACGGACTGGTCATGTATACAGTTCAATGGCAAGGCGGTTCTAGTATTGGCACACCAAACGATCTTAGTGGTAAAAACGATGCAATTCGCGGGGTTCAAGCAAATGGGCAAGCCAAGAAGGATTATCTGACATTTGCTAGTAATGCCGTCGGGATTATTCAGGCAAATCTATACGAGCCCCAAAGTATTTACTATTCCGTGCCTAACCGAGCCTACTCGTCGACGGCGTTCTATAAGTTCGAAAACCAGGCTATAAAACAAGTCACCGATATTGATCAAGCAACCTTCAATCAGGTCTACCCGACATACTTAATCTCGCCTAGCGGCAACCAAACCTTCTGGAGTGATCTGCGTGATGGCAAAAATGCTATGTTTGTTGGCGACGAGGACGCAAAAAATGCTAAGCAGGTCGCTAGTCTAAGTGGCGGCTACTCTGCCTACGGTTGGTTTAGCGAGAGTTACTTACTCATTAGCAAAGGCGGCAGCGAGCTCTACATTATCCCGTCGACTACGCTTGGCACTAATCAACAGCCAATTAAAATATCTGATTACTACAAGCCTTCGCAGAGCCTGACTGGATATGGCTACGGCTACGGTGGTCTCTAGTTAGGCTTCAGTAATTTAACAATTGTCATCTTGCCATCGGCAAGGAAGTGTCCGCGCCATGTGCGGTTAATAACTCGGTAAGGTTTGTCGAGTTTGATGGTTTGCTTTGATTCGACCAAACCGACCTCCTCCAAGCTTTTTACTATTAGTTCTCGTTCCGTGTCAGTGTCAGGATGGATTGAATGGGTAACCTGCATATTGTGCCGAATGAAGCCTATACCGTTATCGAGTGAGGCGGCACCAACCCAAAGTAAGTCATCGCCTTTAATGTGTTCTTTGCGCCTGTGCCAGTGGATACTTCTAACAGTTAGCTTGTCGCGCTCCTTGTAGGTGGTAGCCCAAAACCTCACGTGATGTCGACTGCCGTGCCCTTCAAGCGGGATTTCAAAAGCCAAATCCTGTTTGCGCCCGAACAAAAACAGGCTACTAACGGGTGCATTTGGATAGGGGTGGTCAAGCAAAATACTAAAACCATGCCGAACCAAATATCTAAACCTGTGCGGATCTGCCATATGCCAGCCAGCATTTTCCATTGCAGTTATAAGTTCACGTCGTGTCGAAATAACCCCAACATTAAGCGGATCAGAGGCAAAGCCGTCCGGTGTGACACAATAAAGCGGCAGGTGTTTGGGCGGTTTAATTATTCTGAATAGTCGAATTGCTGCAGGTATTAACAAATATGCTGCCAACATATAAGTTACAAGTATTGCTAAACCTAGAGGTAGCTTGCGATCAAAATAAGGAAATATTTCTTTGACCGAAAAGTAAGCTATTACCAGACCAGGCAATAAAACAGCAAACCGTTTCGCAAACCGGACTAAGTAATCAACCATTGTTAACATCTATAATACAGCAGATTTCATGCGACCGATTGTTAAGAGCTTATGCTTTAATGTACAATGCAAACGTATGGAACCTAAGCCAGCCCCTCCAGAAGTCGCAGAAACAGATCAGGCGCCTATATCTCAGCCATCAGGCGATGTAAATCCTGCAGATGAGCAACAAGCACCACCAATGCCAGAAATAACACCGGCTGGATTACCTAATGTAAATAATCAGGTTGAAGCCCCGCCAGCCGAACCACCGCAAGAACCAGTCAAGGATGAAAAGCAACAAAAACTCGAAGCGGCTGCCCACGACCTAAACAAAACTCCGGTACCACAAAAGAAGAGCGGCTCCCATGCAGGATTAATTATCTTTACAACCGTTTTTATAGTTTCAGCATTATCTGTTCTCGCGATCTACGCCTACCTCCAATCCAAATAAACTGTTAAACTGATCATCTATGACTAGTCTTGGTGATTTACTTATTGGTGTAGGCGAAATAGCTGTTATTCCAACAGATACTGTTTACGGTGTTGTGGCCCGTGCCAACGATAAAGAAGCTGTTGAAAAGCTATACAAGTTAAAATCCAGGGAGCATAAACCGGGTACTTTAGTTGCCGCCAATATCGACCAACTAGTTGAACTTGGCATCAAAAGGCGCTACTTAACCGCAGTGCAACAATACTGGCCTGGACCGGTCAGCGTGATTATTCCCTGTAGCGATCCAAACTTGGCATATCTTCACCAAGGCAAGATGAGTCTGGCGGTACGCATACCCAAAGATACAGATTTAATTAAAACTTTATTAAAAAACGGACCATTAATAAGTTCTAGTGCCAACGAGCCGGGCGAGGAGCCAGCCGAAACAATCGAGCAAGCTAAGGCATATTTCGGCGAGTCGGTCGATCATTATATCGATGGTGGCAATCTGGCTGGCCGTAAACCCTCAACAATTATTAGAATTGTTGACGACGCAGTTGAAGTATTGAGGCAAGGCGCTGTCAAAATCTCGGAGTGATAGAATTTAAGTATGAACTTTAATGATTATCAGAAGCAGGCACTGACAACAGTTATTTCATCAAATGATGACTTTAAAGACTTACTGCACTGGGTGCTAGGTATTAATGGAGAAGCCGGCGAAGTGGCCGAAAAAGTCAAAAAAATAATCCGCGACAAAGGCGGTAAAGTCAGTGAGGCTGATAAGCATGATCTTGCCAAAGAGTTAGGCGATGTCCTCTGGTATGTAGCGGTTTTTGCACATGATTTAGGGGTCTCAATGGATGAAATAGCTGAGCAAAATCTTGCCAAGCTAAAAAGTCGCAAGGAGCGCGGCGTCTTAGGCGGCAGCGGCGACGACCGATAACCAAGCTATGATTAAAAAAATCTTTTTAACTGGCTCAACAAGCTATCTCGGATCCAAATTTATTGAAATGTACGCTCAAGACTATGAAATCTTTGGCGTAGGCAGGACAGACAGGGAGCACCCTACCGACCTACTAAACACTAAACATGTTAAGCAATTACTTTCTGAGTTTGAGCCAGAAATAATCATGCATATTGCTGCTGACATCGGCCGCGACTCAACTACGATAAAAGATATCGAAAAAACAAACCCTACAATAACTCAAACTCTGGTTGATTTTGCAGCCGAACGAAACATCCCAATGATATTCACTAGTACTGAAGCTACTTATGGCGGTAAGGAGGATGGCCGAGAATATGATGAGGATGATCCACCAAAACCACGCAGTGCTTATGGCAACTCAAAAGTTTTATCTGAGGAAATCATCCGCAAATCAGGTATTCGTCATTTGATAACGCGCGGACACAGGCATATTGGCATAAGTAAAAACTTCGATCGCCCAAAGCAGTTTCCAGATGCTCTTAAGGAAATTTCAGACGGTAATATTCTACATGCTGAATCGACCAAACACTTTAAGCCCGTCCTAATTAACAACGCCTGCGAAATATTCGACCACTACATCAAAAATGATATCGACAAACAAGTAACTATCAATATAGGAATAGACAAAGCGGTAACTTTTTATGAGCTTATGTGCGATGTGGCAGAGGTGCTCAGTATAGATCGATCGCTAGTTAAGCCCGATGGTGAAGAAAAAGATTGGCCGATGAATAGTTTAGTTTCGCTTAGCCGAGCCAAACGGCTTGGCTACCCTCAAGTTGCATACAATGAAGCTTTAGCCGTTATTCGCCGCGAATTCGGCGCGTAGCCAGTCGTCAAGGCTTCCACCACCACCTCCGGCCATACATACCACCATGTCGCCCTCTTCGAGGTGTTTTAGGATTGTCTGCTTGAGCTGATCATCTCGCTCGTAGGCTTCGGCATATGATGAATCGGGTAGGTGTTCTATCAGCTCAGAAGGCGGTATTATGCGTTGATTCGGGTCTTCGCGGGCAAGGTAGCTAGGGATCCAATAAAGCTTATCCGCACCACTAAAACAATCTTTGTAATCATCAATCATGTAATGTTGACGGCGGTTAGTCAGTGGTTCGTAGACTACTATTAGCTTTTGGCCGGTTTCGGCGACCATTTCGGAGGCCACGCTCATGGCCCCTCGTATTTTTTCCGGAGTGTGCGCGTAGTCACTGTAGAGATTTTGTGCGATTCGCTCCATTCGCCTAGACAGCCCGGGGAAAGTGCTGGCGATTTCAATAAGTTTTTCGATAGACTCGCCGGTGGCTTGGTGTGCTGCTTGAATTGCTAGCCAAGCGTCCAAACGGTTATATTTACCGAGTATTTTTATCTTAGAAATCTCGCCGTTTGCGCTGTCCAACACTTCAATCTCGTCAGTTGTTTTCAAGCCAAGATAATCAGCATCTTCTTGCCAGATGTATGTCTTGGCTGATTGGCTGATGAAATCGGTAAAAGCTGACTGATAGTCTTCGCGAGTGGGAAAAATTTCATGATGATCCCAACTCACTCCCGTTATTAGGCTGATGGCCGGTTCATAGGCTAAGAAGTTTCTGTCAAATTCATCTGCCTCATAAATAAAATATGTGCTCTTAGCATCATACTCGCCCATTTCTGCATAGGATGTTTTGGCCGGTAGTAGGTAACTGATTGGCGTGCCGAGTTTTTTAAACAGGTAAGTTGTAAGTGCGGTAGTTGTAGTTTTGCCATGGGTACCGGCAATAGCAATCATCGATAGTTTTTTATCGGATAGGATTTGATTCAAAAGTTGATCGCGTTTGGTTGCACGAATTGATTGTTCTTTACAAAAAACAAGCTCGGGGGCATTCGGATTCTCGAGCGGCAGAGCTGAAGAATATACGAACCAGTCAATAGGGCGTTGTTCATGTAGTTTGGCAATTGAATTTTGGTCCTGACCAATGTTTATCCGGTCTATGCCGTGCTTCTTGAGATAATCAATGTACTGCGAATCTTGTTTATCAGATCCGGAAACCTCATAACCAGCTTGTTTAGCGATTAAAGCCAGCGGTCCAATACCAGCACCGCCAATGCCACTAAAAAATATGTGCATGTTTATAGATTACAAGCCTTAGTCCTTAGCGTCTAGCTGGGATATAATCTAACCATAATGAATAAACACAAACTCAAACACCGAATAAAAAAATCTAAATGGCTTAGTCCTTGGATTTTTTTGACGCTTGCAATCTTCTTTGCTCTATTGTCGGTCTGGTCCCTCAGAGCCAACAATCAGCACATGGCTCAGCTACGCGAAGCCGTTTATGCAACCGACAAGGATGGTGGTGATGTAACTAAAGCGCTCGGTCAACTCCAGGCTTATGTGACAACTCACATGAACACGGAGCTTAGTACCGGCAATGGCGTTTATCCGCCCATCCAACTCAAGTATACTTACGAGCGCCTGGTAAAGGCCCAGGGCAATTCCACCGCTGAAGCAAATAGTAAAATCTATAGCGAAGCGCAGGCCTATTGTGAGGCCCAGAATTCGCGTGACTTCTCTGGTCGAAATCGCGTACCTTGCATCGAACAGTACGTTCAGACTCACCAAACCCAGAACACACAGATTCAAGAGGACCTATATAAGTTTGATTTTGCTTCACCGTTTTGGTCGCCTGATCTTGCTGGCTGGTCAATAGTGATAGCTATAATTTCCGGTTTTTTATTCATCATCTTGTTTGTCAGTAGGCGTTGGCTGATTAAGGAATAAAACATAAAAGCTAATAAAAAATCCCTCCTGTAAGTCCAGGAGGGATTAGTCAAACTTTACTAGCGTTTAGCGAGTTGTGTTTGTGGTTCCGGTACCGGTTGTTGGTGTTGTGCCACCGGTTGAACCGTTGTTTGCTGGCTGAGCGCTGTTTGTAGTTGACGATGAACTACTGCTCTGGTCAGCACACTTTTGACCATTTGGATTCTGTTTTTCGAAGGTTGAAACTGCCTTAGCAACTTGACCGTTGTCCTGCAAGTTCTCCCAGAAAGTGATCTGATCACGGTTGATGATCATTTGATCATATGGCTCGTGTAGCTCACAACCTAGCTTAACTAGAGTCACGCTGGAGCCTGAGTTGGCGTTGTTGCCGCTGTTAGCGGTTTGCAAGTAGTAAATGTTGGTCAAAACCATGTATCGGCTGTTAAGACTCTTAACGTTGCCGAAGTAGACCTGACCTGTATTTAGGAAG
The DNA here is from genome assembly GCA_964647765.1 of uncultured Candidatus Saccharibacteria bacterium. Lineage (GTDB taxonomy): Bacteria > Patescibacteriota > Saccharimonadia > Saccharimonadales > UBA4665 > CAZYJC01. The sequence goes on from CAZYJC010000013.1 coordinate 22,739, forward strand.
ACTGCCTGAAGCCTCGATGAATCTACGTACTTAGATTCTGGCTTCTTATTACCGTTAAATATTGCAAAGATGACTGCTGCAACTAGCACTACAAGTGCCAAGCCCAGCAAAATCTTGCCAAATTTAACTGCAGTGCTGTTGTCACTACCTTTAGATTTTTTGTGACTGCCTGAACTTCCGGCCGCACTTGCATGCGCACCTGGAGCCGCAGCCTGCGGTTGTACATTGCGGTTAGAATAATCCATTCGTTACCTCTCCACCTCTTATTACTTTTTATGCTTACCGCAATAGTGTAATACGCTCATGGTCTAAAGGCAAGGCAAAAAACTTACTTAAATGATTAGCCGATTGCCGGACTGTGGAAACAACAGCACACAAACACATTAAGTGTTGTAACTATCGCTAACTTCTTGTTTAAAGGGTTGACACTGTAATCCCACCAGAGTATGTTAGGGATACATTACTAACGGTAAGAGGGAGAGTAAGCGAATGGCTTATCAGCACACTAACTCAAAAGGTGTAACATACCACTTAAATTCAAAAGACGTAGTTCTACGTGGCGGTAAAAAGCAAACTATCTATTACTTCAGCAAGGATTCACGCCCAGAGGCAACTGACCTTCCAGCTGGATACGAAGTAAACGAAAACCCACGCAACGGTTTCCTTACCGTAAAGCGCAAGTAATCAATATAGATTGCAAGGGAGGAGCGCCTGGCCATAAAACGGCCGGGCGCTTTTTTGTTAGACTGTAAGTAGTGAGCAATCCAATTCTCAAAGTTAGGGACTTGAAGAAATCCTATGACGACAAAGTTGCGGTGGATGGCATTAGCTTTGACGTCAAAAAAGGTGAAATTTTTGGCATCCTTGGCCCCAATGGTGCCGGCAAAACTACAACGCTCGAAATGATCGAAACAATGCGCGAGATTGATTCGGGCAAAATTACTCTAGACGGACTCGATGTTGCCACCGAAATCGAAGAAGTTAAAAAAATTATCGGCGTGCAGCCTCAGACCGCATCATTTCAAGATAAGCAGAAGCTAACTGAGATTATAGAAATGTTTGCAGCTGCCTACGGCGAGAAGGTAAATCCACGTAAATTCTTGGATGATGTTCAGCTTGGCGAAAAGGCGGGTAGTTATATTGAGCAACTGTCAGGTGGCCAGAAGCAACGCATGAGCATTGCCACGGCGCTTGTTCACAGCCCAAAAGTATTTTTCCTCGATGAGCCAACAACCGGGCTAGACCCACAGGCCAGACGCAATTTATGGGATTTGATCAGGGAAGTCCGGGACCGCGGAGTGACGGTTATTATGACTACACATTATTTGGATGAAGCGGAGCTGCTCTGCGATCGAGTTGCAATTATGGATGAGGGTAAAATTGTCGCCCTGGACACACCTCATAATCTAATTAAGCAGTTATTGTCGCGCGGCTTTAAGAAGAAGCAAGTCGTTGAGCAGGCTAATCTAGATGATGTCTTCATAGATCTAACAGGGAAGGCGCTGAGGGACTAGTATGAAGCGCCAACTCTGGACCGTATATGTTTTTACCAAGCTCAATACCAGAAGGTTTTTTAGGGATAAGCTGGCAATCTTTTTCACAATCCTGTTTCCTCTGATTTTCTTATTCGTTTTTGGCAGTTTTACGGCCAATGATAACGGTAACGTTTCATTCAAAGTTGCTTTGATTAACCAATCCAAAACTGCAACAGCCAAACAATTTGATAAACAAATAAGCGATTCCAAAGTGTTTAAGGTTCAAAAAAACATAACCACGCTTGACCAGGCTAAGGACAAAATGAGCAAAAGTCAGATAGATGGCATTATCGTTCTACCGCCAAACTTTGGCGAAGTGAGATCAGGCCAGACTTATCCTAGCGGCCAGGCTAAAATTCTCTACAGCGCTAGCGCATCTGTAACCGGCCAAACGCTTACAACTGTACTTGACGGCGCTTTTAAGCAAGCAAATGCCCGTTTTGAGAACCTGAAACCACCTTTTAGTGTTATTGCGGAGAGACAAGCCGCTAAGAGCTTGTCCGCTTTTGATTATACCTTCGCCGGATTATTGGGTTTCTCGATCGTCGGCCTTGGTATTTTTGGTCCAATAAATGTCTTCCCAGAGCTCAAGAAGCAGGGCATTCTGAGACGTCTCCACACAACTCCGCTGCGGGTTTGGCAGTATTTCATGTCGACTATGTTCAGCCAAGCGACAACAGGCGTAGTAGCGATTGCGATCCAGTTCGCTGTTGCGATAAGTGTATTCCACCTAAAAGTTAACGGTAATTATCTCGAAATCATGTTGTTTTGTATCTACAGCATATTTATGATCTTGGGCATCGGACTTGCTATTGGCGGTTGGGCGAAAAACGAGCGCGAAGCTGCGCCGCTCGGCAACATTATAGTCTTCCCGATGTTATTCTTATCCGGGACGTTTTTCCCCAGATTCCAGATGCCTCATTGGCTTCAGACAGTGTCGGATTATCTACCACTGACGCCAGTTATTGATGGAATTCGCCAGCTGACTACTGAAGGTAAGCATTTAGTCGATATTGGCCCGGAAATCGGTCTAATTGCCATCTGGTTTGTAGTTATCTACGCTATCGCATTCCGTGTCTTCAAGTGGGAGTAATTACCCCTGTTAAAAACTTGCAAAAATAGCATAAACGTGATATTATTTGAATATGACACCGCAACATGCTCCAAAAGCGCCCGATGAAGCTAATAGACCTGCTGTAAATGATGCTGAATTACAGGGTCAGCTTTTTGGTTCTGCCGATATTGGCTCGGTCGCTCTGGGCGGCCCTACCATTGTTCCATCTAAAGAAGGTGGGCCAGGCGGATTTCCTATTACTGCGCTAGATGTTGCAGCCAAAACTGCTGGCGATCTGGCGATTCCCCCCGACGTAGCAGGCCGGATTTCATCCCTAGACTTAAGAGCAACGGCAATCCAAAGCCTTAAAGAAAAAGCTAGTTATGACACTGGAGTAAAAAACACAAGTGCTAAACAGCGCAGTCTCAGTTCGGAGGCTCGTGGTTTACGATTAGAACTCCAGGCGGATAAAGAAAAACATGAAGCCATAAGCGTTCAGCAGAGAGATAACGCGGATAGCATTAAAAATCTCAAACGAGGTTCGAGAAGATTGATGACGGAGGCTAAACTCGCTTTTGCTATGTCAGAAGGTTACGAGGTAGAAATTATTGAAATTCCTGAGGACGATACTCGCTATGCTGACATACAGGTTGTTCCGATTGAGCAGGACGAGGAGAAGAAACTTCAATTACAAGAAGAAATAGACCGTAAGTTTAATGACTTCAAGCGACAATTTGCCGGAATTGGCAGGACAAAAAACAGTACGCGAGCCAAGGAACTCCGTAGGATTGAATCAGAAAAGGCAAGTTTACTACACAGGGCGGTTCTAAATCCCACAGGACCAGACACAAGATCTAATATAACTAACTTAACAAATGCTGTTATTGGTCAGATGCCGCAAGCACCTAAGCGCGACCAAAAATAGATATAATAATTCTAAATGAGTATTTTGAGCGACCTGCCCAAGCCCTTTTTGGTTTTGGCGCCAATGGATGATGTCACAGATACTGTCTTTAGGCGCGTAGTTGGTGAATGTGCTGCCCCGGATTTATATTTTACAGAGTTTGTTAATGTTGATGGTTTGCAGAGTCCCGGACGGCCTCGCCTGCTAAAAAAGCTGCGATTTACGGATATTGAACGACCTTTGATTGCTCAGATTTGGGGCAAGGATCCAGAGAATTTCTACAAAACTGCCCAACAGATTGCCGATGGGACTTTTGCTAGTGAAGTTGGTTTGCCGGACGGGGTCAACTTCTCTGGACTTGACCTTAACATGGGCTGTCCCGAAAAAACCGCTGTGAAGAATGGCACATGTAGCGCGCTTATCAATAACAGACCGCTTGCAAAAGAAATCATCGACGCGAGTAGGGAAGGACTTGCCGGCAAGCTGCCGCTGAGCGTTAAAACACGAGACGGCTTCCACCAAATCGACTTAACTTGGATTGAGTTTCTGCTCGAACAGAAGCTTAACATGTTAACTTTGCATGGAAGGACTAAAAAGGAAATGAGCCTTGTGCCGGCCAATTGGGAAATTATCGGTCAAGCTCGAGAACTTAGAGATAGAATATCGCCGGAAACGTTAATTGTCGGAAATGGTGATGTTATGAGCCGCGACCAGGCTTATGAACTAGCTGAAAAGTATGAGCTGGACGGGATTATGATTGGCCGGGGCGTTTTCCATGACCCATTTGTTTTTGCCCAAACAAGCCCGTGGCCAGAATATACGAGGGCACAAAAGATTGACCTCTACCGCAAGCACGTTGAGCTGTTTGCCGAAACTTGGCAAGAGGGTGAGCGTCCCATAGTCACTTTAAATAGATTTTGCAAGATTTACATCAATGGTTTTGACGGCGCCAAAGAGCTTCGTGAAGAATTGATGGCCGCCCATTCCATCGCTGAACTGCTAGACAAGCTGGTCTAAGCTGCTGCTAACAAGTCACGCAGATGTGAAGTATCAGGTCGATTGATTGGATTTGGGTCCATGCAAGCAACGATTAACTCGTTCAAGCTAGAGCTGATGTGTGCTCCAGCTACAACTGGTTCTATCGGCGGTCCAGACTTAACAATTTCTTTATATTCTTCTATCGGTAGAGCATTGCCGGTACTCTTGCCTAAATACGGTGTTTCGCCGGTTGTTGCTCGATACATAGTTGCGCCAATGCCGAAGACATCAACTTTTTCTGTCGCTTCTGCATCAGCTTCTAAGACCTCTGGCGGAATAAAGCCTTTTGTACCTAAGATTTGGCCTACAAGCTGTCTTATCTGAATGTCCTCTGGCTCGTAAGCCAGGGTTGCAACGCCGTCATCCTCTTTTTCTATGCCCGTAGATGTTACTCTCGCCACAATTCCAAAATCAATCAGCTCATAAGCATTTGCTTCCGCCCCAACAACGAGGATGTTGTCAGGTTTGATGTCGCCGTGAACTACATTGAGGCGGTGTATAGCGTCAGCAGCTATTGTAATCTCTTGCCCCATTTGTGCGGCTTCATCAGTAGTTAATGGCCTGTCTTTAATGCGCCTAAACAAGGATCCCTCAGGCCTATAAGGCAAAGCCATATAACGATGCTTGACTCCACTTAAAACTAGCGTGCCTGCATCCGTTACTGGGGCTATCCCAGGGTTACCTTTTAATTTTGCTTGGATCTCTATCTCTGCAGATGTGGAGATCTGCTCAGGGACGTCAACTTCAGTAAAAATTTTAAGAGCAAGCTGCTCCTCACCAGCAGTCACTCTATATAATTTTCCAGTTTTGCTACCGTTGGCAATGAAGCCTTCGGTAAAATAAGGCGTACCAATTATTGACTCTTGTTCTCTGAGTAATGGATTAGTGCCGCTAGCATGAAACGGAACTGGTTCTGGTACCACTATCTCAGCCGAGCCCATTTTGTTTCCTTATCTTTGTTTAAAATTGGCTACACTTCTGACTATATGCCTATGCCATAAGCATTTCAACCGTTTTTTATTGTATAAATTTCAATTAG
>CAZYJC010000014.1:0-26544 GCA_964647765.1 uncultured Candidatus Saccharibacteria bacterium
GATCAACGCCGCAGGTAATGTCGCCGAGACGGCTGGTCGAGTCATTGATGATCCTAAGCTTCAGAAGAGCATGGGCAAGACTGCGACACGGGCAATGGTTTCTGCTGGCGTCATGAAAAGGACGCCTATTCTACGCCGAGCTAAGTTTGATAAAGTTGGCGCTGCAGAAGCTTTCGCCAATCCAACCGAGGCTGGTCTTCTAGCCGCTAACCAGCTACGCAAGGATCTACCGCGCATAGCATTTAATGTTGGCCGTGCCAGTGTTCGTGCTGTTTTCGAGCAACGACGCGAAAACCGCGCTATTCGACAGGCTGAAGCCATGACCGAGGCAATGACACCAACTTTTGATCGTGATGTCGATTTTAGTGATGCTAGTTATGAACAAAGTGAGTTTGGTCAGGCAGAATCAGCTACTGAAACAGCCGCAGCTGCTCCATCGGAGTTTGCGCTACCTGACCTAGACGCTATCCGTCAGAGCGCGGCCAGCGAGGCTGCTCCCACAGCCCAAACCGCCGCTCACCCAGAACTTGCTGCTGCACAGGCCACACAACCGCCAGATAGCCATGAATATCAGCTTGCAGCTTAATCTTCGCGGTCTTGAGAAATTTTTTGTACTAGAGCTGTGAAAGTTGCTGCCTCCTCGGCCGTAAGTTTATTTAAGAAGAATTCTTCATCACCAACAAGAGATTTAATAATTGATTGGCGAATTTTATTTCCGCGGGTGTTAAGTTTGATTAACTTGATTCGTCGATCAGCTTGACTCTCAGTTCGTACGGCCAAGCCTTTGTCCTCCAGACCATCAACGATACTGGTTACATTAGATGGGTCGCAGTTAAAAAACTTTGTGAAATAGTGCATTGGGCGGGGCTCATCGAGCATTAATATAGTGATGACTTGCATGCCGCTAAGGTTTTTGTCGGCGCCGATTTCGTACAGACGTTGCTTAGCAGCTAGCAGAAACTCGACTAGCGAAAGATAGGATTTTAAGAAGTTAGTGATCTCGGTCATAGACATTTATATTAAAAAATGTTTGACAAACTCAAACTTTGAAATATACAATTATTGTAAATATATTAAAAAACTTTTTCAAGTCCTAGGTTCGTACGGGCAAGGCAAAGGCAAATCAATTATGGCCAAAGCAAAAACTAGCAATAAGAAACCAGCAATCACAAGCAATCACGATAGCGGAGTAAGTCACTGGTGGATTCTAATACTGGTTGCATTGGCGCAGTTTATGGTCGTATTGGATGTCTCAATCGTCAACGTGGCTTTACCAGCAATCCAGAAGCAGTTTCATATGACGCCTACCAGTCTGCAATGGATTGTAACAGCTTACACACTTGCATTCGGTGGCTTCTTACTCCTGGGTGGTCGCGCGGCTGACCTATATGGCCGGCGCAGAGTTTTCCTCTGGGGTATTGTCGCATTTACGATTGCTTCACTTATCAATGGTATGACTCAATCTGGTGATGCGTTGATTATTTTTCGCGGTATTCAAGGATTGGCTGCTGCGTTTATGTCGCCAGCGGCGTTGTCGATCATCTTGGTTAACTACAATGAGGGCCACGAACGTAACGTGGCGTTGTCGGTCTGGGGCGCAGTTGCCGCCGGTGGCGCAGCAGTGGGAGTTTTGCTCGGCGGTATCCTTACCCAGTACCTCAGTTGGCGCTGGAATTTCTTCGTCAACGTACCTGTCGGAATTGCGATAATTTTCGCAGCACTTAAGATCTTACCGAAGCACGAATCCGAGGCGGAGCACACTAGCCTCGACTTGCCTGGCGCCGTCCTTGCTACCAGTGGTCTAATGGCATTGGTTTACGCATTCGTTAAAGCACCTGCGCTTGGCTGGACCGACCCGGCAACCTTGGCTTACTTCGCAGTTAGCCTGTTGGCGCTAGCAGGTTTCATCTTTAATGAGTCACGCGTTAAGTATCCGCTTATGCCGCTTGGTATCTTTAGAATCCGCAACCTAAGCGGGGCGAACCTGCTTCAATTATTCATGGCAGCAGGGATGTTTTCAGTATTCTTCTTCACTACGTTGTATCTTCAGGAAATCCTTGGCTACACCCCAGTAAAAACCGGCTTCAGTTTCTTAATAATTCCCATAACTATTGGAATTGTGGCGACTAATGTGCCGCGCTTGATACAAAAAATCGGCTATCGTCCGATATTAATGATCGCGCCATTGTTTGTTTCTTCCGGCTTATTCTACCTGTCTAAAATTCCAGTTGACGGCACCTTCTGGGGAAACGTAGCTCCCGGCATGATCTTGATGGCAATCGGCATGGGCGCAACATTTGTGAGCGTCACAATCGCCGCAACTTCTGGCGTACCAAAGGACGAAGCCGGTTTGGCCTCGGGAATTCTGAATACCTCGGGTCAGGTTGGTGGAGCCATTGGGCTGGCAATCTTAACCGGTATTGCTACCTCGGCAACCGCAGCTTACTTCAAGTCGCACGCCTATATGCTTAGCGGATCAGTCAAGGGGCCGGGCGCATCAGCCACTGCAGCCCAGGCCAAGCAATTACTTGCCGAAGCTACTGTCCATGGCTTCCAGCGCGGCTACTTGATTGCGTCAAGCTTTGGCATTCTTGCCTCACTGACTGCCGTCTTCGTGATTCGCCAGAAGCGCGGCGAAAAAGTCGACATGAGCCCGGGGGCAGGGGTTTAGTCCCTTTTCTGCTTCTTTGATTTAGTCCAAGTGATTTTCGTTACAAACTAAGCACAAGCAATTTACTTCTTGCAATTTCGGTGGTATAGTGGCCTTGTAATCTTAATTATAAGGTGAACTAATATGTCCGAAACAGACGCTTTCGTAGCCGCAAACCCAGTTCAAGATCCAGCACTACAAGATCCTTCACTCTTCGAGCGGATCCAAAACCGCTTTGCCAGCATCGGAAATCTTGGCGAATTTATGCTCCAAAAAGCAGCTGAGCATCCAGTTATCGCAACCGCAGCCGCAACACTTGTTGCCGCTGAAGCACCAGGAGCGGCAATTGCTCGTCCAGTAAATGAAGGCACTGTTAACACTCCATCACTTGCAGCATCGGCTAATAGCCAGCCTAGTCAATTAAATGCCCAAACTGTTATTGGCAAAATACACCGCACCCTTTTGAGTTATTCTGGTGATTATCCTCAAGGCAACTCTAACAGGCGCGCAAAGTATAATGGTAAATGGTACTTTGTCGATAAAATATTTCCTTTAAGTGCACATCTTGAGCCTAGTTCTGGCGGGTTCAAAGGTGACTGCAAAAATCCATATTATCCATCTTTTGAATACTTTGAAGTCAATCAAAATGGAATGTCTTTCCATGATTGTGGCCCATTTCCTCCTAATAATCATAGTTCAAGCAAGGGAGAGTTTCAGCCTCAACTAAACAGAATAGGAAACTATATAAAGTCTGCTGCTGGAAGATCTAATCCAGCACAACAAACGTCAAGAGTTACTGCCTCAAGAAGAAAGGTTGTCGCAACCTACCAATGTTCTGGGGCGCATACTGGCATTACTGGTGAAGTTGATAAGATAGTATTTAGTAGACCAACAAAATCTTCTACAAAACCTAAAACTACTTTAACTCGATCACAAATAACCGACTGCTAAAAAAGTTATCGGAACCCAGGCGATGGCTATTATCCGATTGTAGATAAAACCTATACCTGCTACAATTCTGGTTAAGCATAAGCGTAAGAATATGAGTGGCAAAATACCAACAAAAAATAAGGTTAGCTCCAGTTCGGCAACGGTAGTAGAGATAGAGAAACGACATCGTAGTCTGCTAATCCCCACATCCATCGTAATATTTATTTTACTTGTGATATTTTTAGTTGTCTTAGCATACATCAAAAGCGATTCGCGAAAAATAAACAAACTTCCCAAGTCGTATTCCTCACAACAAAAAATTGATGTTTTGATCGATCAAGGAGACTATACAGCAGCACAAAAAGTTCTAGATCAAAAGGTCGTTGCAGCTACAACTAAAACCGAGAAACTCGGTGCAATCTACATGAAATCTTCTCTAGCACTACAATTTAAAAAGTATCGGGATGCAACAAAATACGCAGACCAATCCAGAGATATTGATCAGAATAGCCCAACTCCTTATGTCGCATATGCTAACATCGCTACGGCGCAAAAGCAGAATGACCAAGCGGTAAGGTATTGGCAACTAGCAATATCAAAACTCGATCCCACAAGTCCTTCCTATCAGTTAAAAAAGCACGACTATGAAGCCAGCATAAAGGCACTCCAATGAAATTGAAAAATGCAACCATATTTTTGATTCTAGTATTTGCTTTTTTGGGCGTCTTAAGCGTTTTTCAGCAACATAAAGCATATGCAGCCAGCTGGTGTGCGGTGCTTGCCAGAGCGTACACTTCGAATTGTCTTGCTGGCCAAGATTACACAAACAGCGCACTTATGAACATGAACACATCAGATAGCAGCGATACGCTTAAGGCTAAATTTCTCGACAGAATGTCCTATTATCTAACAAGTGGGCAAGATTTTCAGCGTGCAGGTGCAAAATATATCATTCAGAGCATGTTGGACAAAAAAGCCTATCCGGATACATATAGCCCAAGTGTTACAAATGCCACTCTAATTTCCCATCTAACTGAAACTATTAATCAGAGTCGCGTAACAATGGATGCAGACCCGAATGTTTATTTTGAAAAAAATACTGCTTGGGACCCGGCCGCACAACGAGTTCTTCAGTATCCGGACACTGATACAAAAACTGCATTAAAAATATCTTATGACCCGGTTGGATCTGAACCAAGAACAGTTCACCAGAGGATAAAACTCGATTGTGGTAATCCACTCGGTGACGGCATAAGAATACCGGTTGAGAGTAAGTGGAATCTTGAGGCAAGCTCAAATAGAAGCCAAGCCTCGGCACAAGCTGGTCAACAGGTAATATTCAGGCATTATATATACAACACTAGTGGCTATAACGCAGACTATAAGTGGCAAATCACATACAGAATCTATAATTCGTCAACAGGTGCCGAAATAGGGAATGGCAATGTTTCTAGCGGCAGTGGTCATAGCGGCACGATGTCGGGTTCCGAGAGCAATGTTCCGCCAAACAATTCTAAACATCCCGATCCCTATGGCACAACGAGAGGCAGGGATTCTTTTACTATTCAAGGGTTGTCGGCTGGTACTCGATATTGCGAGAGAATAAAATACAGTAATAAACCGGGCGATGTCGGAATTGATAATTACAATTACTTCTCAAATGAGGCTTGCGTAGAAATAGTTGGTTCTGGCGGAGGCGGTCCTGCTACCGGGGCAGCTAGTTGTACTGGTTTCCAAATTCCTGTGGGTGGGGGTACCGTTGGCAGGTGGGACGGCAACTTGCCAGGAAGCGCAATACCATCAGGCGGAACCGCATGGAAAACTTCTCTGAAGCCTTCTGGAGGTTGGGGTCAAGTTGTTTATTTAACAGTTTCTGATGCGCAAGGAAACCTCGTTAATAATATTGGAACATTCACCGACCACGGTTGGAGCGGAACCTATACGCCAAGATCGCCAGGGGTTTCAATACATATAGTTAAGCAAGCCCATGTGGCCTATGGGTTACCGGATGACGGAGATGATAGTACTGATGACTGGGCATGGATGTGGTATACATACGAAGATACAACACAAAATTTAACTTGCTATACAGCGACTTGCCAGATAGAGAGCGTAACTGGGCCAAACGGTTTTGTTGAGGCTGGACAGCCGATGCGAATAGACGTAAGGATTAGTAATCCCTCTAACGGGACAAATTATCCTTTGCCAGAGCAATTGCCTGGAGGCGAGCAACTAAATGCATATTATGGAGGAGAAAACCCTGTTGGGAGACAGATTGAGCTGAATGATTCGGAGGTTGTGTCTATTGATGCCACGGCGCCGGGAACCGCCGAAACTCATACTGTTACGGGCGTAGCAGCTTACTATGCCCACACATATAAACTCGCAGATTGCCCCAATTACAATTACAACGTTTACGAGAAGTTTACTAATCAACCTTCTGCACTGATGCCTCCAACTAACGACCCTGAAGATTTGCCGACGGTCGCATACACGACTTCATATACCAAAACATCAGGGCCGACTGTTCCAGTTAGTGTTACAAGCTGGCTTACGGAGGCTGATGTACAGAATGGCTTTGTGCCTAACACTATTGATACACAATCTTCAGCAGGTAGCTTTACATGGACTAGACCTGGGTCCGATCCGCAGAAACCAGGAGTTAGTTATTGCGCACATATCACCATTGACCCTGCCGAAGGATATGCCACGAATGGAGTATATGATTCCTCAAAGCCACATTCATCTGGTTCAGATGATTCAAATACATGCGTGGTATCTACGAACATGCCCTACACTCACGTAGCTGGGGGTGATGTAATTACTGGAATGGGTTTCGGTCAGGCAGGCACTTGCTCCTTACCTAGTGGCAACACTCCTACCTTGAGAGCTTATACAAGAACAACTGGAACAGGAGCCAAAGGATCAGGGACGCAGTTTGCGGCTATAGCAATGAAGGGCACTGAGGGCTTTAGCTCAGCAACATTGCGCAATCTGACATTACCGCACTCAGGCCCGTATGCTTCAGACGGATTAACATTTTCGAATACTATAAGTCCCGGCCTAGCTAATGACGGTCTGACCGTAGGTGCCAATCACGCTAAACTAATGGGTGGTGACTACGGTGTAAGCGAACGCTGTATTATGCCTGATTTCTACAAGGACGTTATGCCTGCAGGTGCGCAACCGTGGAGTGCGGCTTCTACAATAGGACAGACTGACACAACCATGTCCTATAAACATGCTAATGCGGACGGAAGCACACCTAGTGATATCCATTTAGGTCCAGGTGTAACAACTATTGGAAATGGCTCTAACACAGCTATATATACATATGGCGATGTCTATATAGATAACGATGTAAAATATCAGGGAGCTAGCGGCGGAAGCTGGAATAGTGTCAAAAAGATTCCATCATTTGTGATTGTTGCTCGTAATATCTATATCGCACCAGGAGTTAAACAGCTAGATGGTATATACATCGCTCAGGGAACGGGCGGTGCAAGCGATGGCGTAATAAATACCTGTGTAACAAAACTATTTAGCTCTTGTAAGAACCAACTGGTCGTTAACGGTGTGTTCCTGGCTAGAAATGTTTACCTCAATCGTACCTATAGCTCACTTAGGCATAGTAAGAGTATTGATGGAGAAAGTATGATCTACGGTTCTAGTCACTCTTGTAATGACTCTATCGATACGAACCCAGGTGATCAGAATGCTAAAGATTGTGCTGCCGAGATTTTCAATATCAGTCCAGAGATTTACTTAAGCCAACCAGCAATGGATCTGAAGGACGAAGGTCTTTACCAGACGTTCACTAGCTTGTCGCCTGTACTTTAAGCATAACCAGTTTGCAATAGAGATTACTGATTGATATGATTAGTTCATTAAAGGAATACTGTAAGAATAAAAAAATATATGGGTGGGAAAGTGACTTACTACCGGGCAAAAAATCTCCATAGTTCTTATGCTATAATCGAGGCGTCATTATGAGTTCGCTTTTTTCGTCAAGTGAAAGCTTTTTTGGGCTGGATATCGGCACTACTTCAATTAGGCTAGTTGAATTGCAAGGCTCAGCTGGAGGTGCAAAAAGCCTAATCAAATACGCCTATCTTCCTATTGAAGGTAATCTGGCTGCTAGTGATTCCGAAGCCGACCGCGCTAAATTAGCACAGACAATTAGCAAACTAATAAACCAAGCTAAGGTATCAACCAAAAATGTTGCTGTAGGTATACCATCAAGCAGGGTATTTACCACTGTTGCAGACGTTGACAAGCTCTCCCAAGGTGAACTAGACAAGGCTATTCCTTATCAAGCAGATTCTTTGATTCCTACTCCTTTAGCTGAATCCAAGATTTCGTGGGCAACACTTGGTGACTCGCCAAATGATGCCAATAAGCTGGAGATTCTGCTGAGTAGTGTTCCAAAGAAGTTTGTTGAAGACCGTCTTGATATGCTCGAGTCAATTGGGCTTAATGTAATTGCTTTTGAGCCTGATAACTTGGCTATGGCCCGCGCAATTGCCGATCCTGATCCTGGAGCCCAATTATTGCTAGATGTAGGCGCTTCAACTACGGATTTAGTAATCGTTTCTAACGGCTCGCCACACTTGACTAGAAGTATCCCAACAGGGGTTGATGCTATTGTGAGGTCAGCCGTACAAAACCTAAACATAGACGACAAGCAAGCACGGCAATTTGTTTTTAAATTTGGCTTAAGCAAAGAGAAACTCGAAGGCCAGGTATTCGAGGCTATTCTAGGTACTGTCGATCTACTAACTACTGAAATAGAAAAATCAATTAAATTTTTCCAGAACAGATATAACACCACTAAAGTGAATCGAATAATTGTAACTAGTGGTGCAGCTGTTATACCAGAGTTTCCGTTATATTTGGCCAACAAGTTTGGCATGAACGTAGAGATAGGCAACTCTTGGAGAAATGTCAGCTACAGCAAAGATAGAGAGAATGAATTATCGCAAATTTCTAACCAATTCAGCGTTGCAGTTGGTCTGGCGGAGAGAAATTCATGATTGAGCTCAATCTATTGCCAGATGTAAAAATGGAGTACTTGAAGGCTGAGCGCAGTCGGCGCCTAGTTGCTAGTGTTTCGGTTATTGTAATCCTAGCATCAGTCGGACTGTTGGTGATGCTGCTTCTTTTTGCTGGCGCACAAGCGAAACACCTGAGCGACCTTAATGCCGATATAAAAAAAGATTCACAAACGCTTAAAGATCAGCCTGGTATAGAAAAAGTATTGACTGTACAAAATCAGTTAGAGAGTTTAACTGATCTCCACTCTAAAAAACCCGCGGTTTCCCGTATGTTTGAATTCCTGAATCAAGTTACACCAACGGGTGTTAGTATCACTAACCTATTGGTTGATTTTAATAAGCAAGAGATAACTATTACGGGTACAGCCGACTCTCTAGGTTCAGTAAATAAATATGTCGATACGTTGAAGTATACAAAATACACTGTTAAAGATGGTGATGGGTCTGACAAGGCCTTTGAGAACGTTGTTATGTCCAGTTTTGGTATAAGTGCCAGCTCAGATAAAGGTCAGCCTGCAACTTATTCAATTTCGCTTAAGTACAAGCCTGACATTTTTGATATCACCAAAGAGGTAAAATTGTCAGTGCCCGCTGTTACCACTACTCGCTCCGCAATATCTTCACCAACCGAGCTCTTCCAGCCTGAACCAACAACGCCCAATAGGAGTAACCAATAATGGCAGCTCAACAAATATCTACTAAAAAAGTTGCGATAAGCAAGGCAAATGCCCAGACCGTTGCTTTTGTTGCTGCGGCTTGCTTTATCAGCATCTTCTGTCTTTTTGCTTCAAAGGCTGTTTGGGATCACAACATGTATAAGTCCAAAGTTATTTCAGCAAAAGAAAAAGCCCGGGATACTCTGAAGAAGAATGTCCAGGCATACGATTCACTCAAAGAGTCATACAACACTTTTGACAGCAAAGAGATCAACGCAATTAACGGCAACAAAAATGGTAGTGGAGATAATGATGGCAGCAACTCCAAAATCATTCTCGATGCCTTGCCAAGTCAATATGACTTCCCGGCACTGACATCTAGCATCGAAAAAATTATGGCCGACAGGGGAATAGCCATAAGTAGCATCACTGGTACTGATGATCAGGTTAATCAACAAAAAAATACCTCAAGTAGTGATCCTAAAACTGTTGAAATTCCTTTTACATTTACTATCAGCAACGCCAATTATGGTTCAGTTCAGACTTTAGTATCAGCGTTACAGCAGTCTATTAGACCGATTTCTATAGATACTATTAATATTGCTGGGGGTGGCAATAACATGACGGTAACAGTAACTGCTCATACTTATTTCCAGCCAGCAAAGAACCTAAACGTATCTACTAAGGTGGTTAAATGAAGCAAAAAGATATCGCACTAATTGTAATTATCGGCGTCATTAGCGCTGTATTATCGATTGTAATATCCAAGACTCTTTTTTCCGCACAGACAGCCAAGAACACCAAGGTAGAAGTTGTACAGACTATTACTGATAATTTCCCAGAGCCGGACAAAGCATACTTTAACAGTAATGCATTTGATCCTACCAGGCAGATCACGATTGGAGAGACTGCCAATACCGATCCTTTTAAAGGTACAAGTACTCGTTAAGGAGTAGTTGGTGCTTCCGACTGCAAGCGATCAAAAAAAAGTCGAGGATGTTCTTGTTAGCAGTGGCATGATCACTGCCGACAAGCTTGAAGCTGCTCGTAAAGATGCATCTAAAGCCAAGCAACCATTAGTAAGCTATCTGATAAAACAGAATCTAATTACTGATGAACAGCTGACAAAAGCCAATTCGACAATTACAAAAGTTCCTTATGTGAATTTAACTGCTGCCAAAATTGATCCCAAGATTCTAGAGCTATTGCCTAAGGATATTGCTGAGCGCTATATGGCGGTGCCTCTTGGCGAAATGCAGCACAGGCTGGTTGTGGCGATGTTGGACGCGAATAACGTCCAAGCCGTCGACTTCTTGAGCAATCGTATCGCTCGACCACTTAAAGTTTATGCTGCCAGCGAAACCGGCATCAGGAATGTAATTAAACAGTACGACGCACGTCTAGATACTCAGATGGATGCTGCCCTTAAAGGCCAGCAGAGGGAGTTAGAGGCTGAAAAGGCAGCTGATGAAGCTAAGGCAGGAGGCAAGAAGGACGGCAAAAAGGTCCAAACCATAGTCCAGGATTCGCCAATAAGCAAGGCTCTCTCGGCAATGCTAGAGTTCGCCGGCCGAAACAGAGCTAGTGATATCCATATTGAGCCAATGGAGAAAGAATTAAAGGTCAGATGCCGTATCGACGGCGTGCTCAGAGAAGTCATGCGCATGCCCAAAAATATGGAGCCAGCACTTATCTCACGAATTAAGATCCTCTCGAATCTAAAGATTGACGAACACAGAATACCCCAGGACGGTGGTTTTACTGTAATGGTGGACAATCAAGCAATTGACCTTCGTATCGCAATTGCTCCCATTGTCTGGGGCGAACAGGTTGTTATCCGTCTATTAGATAAGACTGGTACTTCATTCAAGCTCGAAGACATGGGTTATCTAGGTCGTTCACTCAGGACAATTAGGGAAGGTCTCAAGAAGCCTAATGGCATGATCCTAACCAGCGGCCCGACTGGTTCGGGTAAATCAACTTCACTGTATGCTCTTATCCAAGAGATTAAGAACGATTCGATCAATATTGTTACACTCGAAGACCCAGTTGAATACAAAATGAATGGTATCAACCAAATACAGGTAAATACGGAGGTAGGATTAACGTTTGCGAACGGTTTGCGTAGTATTTTGCGCCAAGACCCAGACGTAGTTATGGTCGGAGAGATTCGCGACAAGGAAACTGCTCAGTTAGCTGTTCAGGCTTCTTTAACAGGACACCTGGTCTTTAGCACACTTCACACCAACAGCGCTGCAGGAATTCTACCACGTCTATTGGATATGGGTATCGAACCGTTTCTAATAGCTAGTACGGTACACACTGTTATTGGGCAGCGACTCGTTAGGCGGGTGGCCAAGGACACTAAAGAGACGTATGTTTCTAACCAGTCCGAAACAGAGGCAATTCACGAAACACTCGGTCCATTATTACCTAAGAATGCCGAAGAGATGGTCAAAGTTGCAAACGACCTGGGCTTTAAAAGCTTGCCACTAGCGACCGATAACGCTTATACTTTAACGCGGGGAATAGAAAACTCAGACAATCCGGGTGGCTACAAGGGTCGCGTTGGACTGTACGAGGTTTTTGAAGTTTCCGACGCCATTCAGGCATTAATAATGAAAAGAGCCACGAGTACCGAGATCGAGCGGGCAGCTCAAGCCGAGGGCATGGTCACCATGCGCCAAGACGGTTACTTGAAAGCTCTCAGTGGATTAACTACTTTAGACGAAGTTAACCGCGTTGCCGCAGAGGATAATGCATAAAAACAAACGGAAGGGTGGAATATGCAGGCACAACCAAGAATTGAAGTCCTACTAGATGAAGTTATCAAGAAGAAGGCTTCAGACTTGCACTTACAAGTAGGCTTGCCGCCTATGTTGCGTGTCGATGGTGCGTTAGTTGCTGTCAGTGGAGCCGAAGCACTTAATGAAGAAGCCATAGAGACATTAATATTTGCAATCCTTGATGAAGACCAGAAGCAAATCCTGCTTAAGGACAAAGAATTCGACTTCAGTTTTGCCTACGGTGACCTGGGGCGATTCCGTGTTAACGCCTTCCATGAACGCGGTAATCTTGCAGCGGCACTCCGATTAATTCCTAACGAAATTCTTAGTATCGAACAGCTTGGACTGCCTGAGATCGTAAACAAGTTTGCTGACTATCCGCGTGGTTTAGTATTGGTCACTGGCCCAACAGGTTCAGGTAAATCAACCTCTTTGGCTGCAATGGTTCACAAGATCAACATGGAGCAATCACGCCATATTATCACTATTGAAGACCCCATTGAATTTACGCACAAATCTCACAAATCTGTCATAGTACAGCGCGAAGTTCACTACGACACCTATTCCTTTAGCGCTGCACTTAGAAGCGCACTACGTGAAGACCCGGATGTCGTTCTAATTGGAGAAATGCGTGACCTTGAGACTATCGCCAGCGCTATTACCATTGCCGAAACCGGCCACCTTGTCTTCGCAACCCTGCACACCAGCAGCGCGGCACAGAGGATTGACCGAATGATTGACGTTTTCCCACCGCACCAGCAGCCACAAATCCGTGCCCAGTTATCTAACATCTTGATGGCCATCTGTTCGCAGCGCCTAATTCCAACAATTGGCGGTGGTCGAATTGCCGCAGCCGAGATTCTTGTAGCAACGCCCGCAGTTCGTAACATTGTGCGAGAGGGCAAAAGCCATCAACTTGAAGCCGTTATCCAGACCGGTGCAGAATTCGGGATGCAATCAATGGATAAGACGCTAGTCAGTCTTATACACGCTGGCACAATCACATATGATGAAGCTAAGAATTACGCTGTCGATCTCGATGAGCTAGATAGGTTAATGAGAGGCTAGCATGCTCACATTTACCTACGAGGCCAAGAACGCCAAAACAGGTGAAAAAGTCAAAGCTCAGGTTCAAGCTGAGAACGAGCAGGCAGCCTCAAAGCTGATCAAGGATCAAGGATTTGTGCCGGTTAGTATTAAGCTCGAGAAAAGCCGCGAAGGCGGCAGGTTTGGCCGCATTCGCACCAAAGACAAAGTTCTTTTCAGTCGACAGCTATCAACATTGATAAACGCTGGGTTGCCTTTAGTACAAAGTCTTCGCAGTGTAGCTAACCAGACTACAAACAAGACATTCAAAATAGTTATTAACCAAATAATTGCAGATGTCGAAGCCGGTACCTCATTCAGCGACGCTCTGGCTAAGCATCCTTCTGTATTTAATAGAGTATTTGTAAGCTTAGTTGCTGCCAGTGAGACCTCTGGAACCCTGGACAAAGGCCTAGAGCGTCTGGCTGACCAGCAGGAAAAAGATGCGGACATTGTTAGCAAAGTTCGCGGCGCCATGGTTTACCCGGGCATCGTGCTTTTTGTCATGATCATTGTGGCTGGTTTCATGGTCTTAAAGGTTTTGCCTCAGGTCCAAGACATTTATTCAGGACTGCCTGGAGCAAGCCTGCCACTGATTACAAAAGTGCTTTTGTGGGTTTCCAACGTCGTTAGACACTACTGGTGGATTTTATTAGTAGTGCTGGGTATTAGTGTTTTCTTTGGTTCACGATGGGCAAGGACTATCGGAGGCCGATCCGCAATTGATAAGGCAAAAATGACTGCATGGCCGATCGGTAATCTATACATGAAGATGTATATGGCAAGGTTTGCCCGTACTGGCTCAACTCTGGTTGCAGCTGGCGTACCTATAATTCAGGTTCTAGAGATCACCGCTGACGCGGTTGATAATGTTCATATATCAGCCTCACTTCACCGGGCAATTGAGAAGGTTAAGGGCGGTAAGGCTCTATCTGACGCCTTAATGAATGACCCTAACTTCCTCGAGCTAGTCCCTAATATGTTACGAATTGGGGAACAGTCAGGTGCCCTCGAGACCATGCTTGTAAAAGTAGCTGATTATTATGAGAAGGAAGTTGATAATGAAATCAAGACCATCAGCACAATTATTGAGCCAGTACTAATGGTTGTAATGGGCGTGTTTGCCATAATTCTAGTTGCAGCTATCTTGTTGCCAATATACGGACTTGTGAACCAAGCAGGATTTAGCGGTAGTGGATAAAAGGCTTGCTTTTTTTAAAGCTAATGCTTATTATCAGATCATAATAGTATATTAAACAGCAATCAAAGGGGGCATTTGAAATGCTAAAAAACTTAAAACGAACAGATCAGAAGGGCTTCACAATAATCGAAGTCATGATCGTATTGGCAATTGCCGGTCTTATCTTATTGATCGTGCTGTTGGCCGTACCAGCTCTACAAAGAAATTCTAGAAATACTCAGATCAAGAACGACGCAGCCGCAGTGGCTGGCGGAGTCTCAACTTTCCAGTCGGATAATGATGGTTCAACACCTAATTCTATCAGTGGAACAGGCACGATTACTCTGACAGATGGTAGCAATAACTCTACAATTAAGGTACAAAGCAATACAACGGTTAATGATTTAGGTACTGGTGCCGTGCCAACCGGCCCCAGTGGACTAGATGCGGGACAGCTTTATGTTAAATTCGGTGAAGCTTGTAGTACAGCTACTGGTGGTTCTGGAGTGTCATCTAAGCGCTCATTCGCCATATACTACGTCATAGAGAGCTCCGGAGTTAGCGGAGGCAAATCGCTCAAGTGTGTAGATAGTTAAACAAATTAGCTTTAGAATAAAAAGACCCCTTCGGGGGTCTTTTTTTGTTTCGTGCTATATTAGTGCTAATGACTATTCTTGGTTTGTTTCTGCTGGGTTTGGCACTTGGAAGTTTTGCTAATGCGCTAGTATGGCGTGTCCGACAACAGTCTAAGTCCAAGAACAAGGCCAAGCCTGAGCTCTCGATTATTAAAGGCAGGTCGATGTGTCCGAATTGTCGGCATGAGCTACAGACAATCGACCTTATTCCGGTCATTAGCTGGCTTCTGCTCAAGGGTAGGTGTCGTTATTGTAATAAGCCGATATCTTGGCAGTATCCTTTGGTCGAATTTATAACGGGTCTAATTTTCGTCTGGTCGTACCTTGCTTGGCCATACAAGCTGGATAATTTCGCAGAGTATCTTTACTTAGCACTGTGGCTCTGTGTTCTGGTTGGATTTATGGCCCTGATTGTCTATGACTTACGTTGGATGTTGCTCCCAGACCGCATTGTTTTACCTTTGGGGCTTGTAGCATTTGGGATGTCCCTAATCACCGTCTTAAGATCGGACAAACCATTAATAGCTGTTTTGTCGGTATTTTTTTCTCTAGCGATTGCCGGTGGTATATTTTACGTTTTGTACCAGGTAAGTGAGGGCAAATGGATTGGTGGTGGTGACATAAAGCTTGGCTGGGTAATCGGCCTTATATTGGCGACTCCTGCCAGAAGCTTCCTGATGCTTTTCCTAGCTTCGTTTATAGGGACTATTATAAGTCTGCCCCTGTTATTACGGCATAGGCTAAAGAAAACAAGCATTATTCCTTTTGGGCCATTTTTAATGATCGCAGCATTTATCGTTCAGCTATATGGCTCTTCAATACTTCATTGGTATACCAAAACCTTTATTGGAGCTTAAAACAGGCCAAATAATAGGGGTAGATTTTAAATGCTTATGCTATACTTACAACATGTCAGTGGGCAACACAAAAACAGGCTCTGGCTATACAATTATAGAGGTCATGATCTTTTTGGCGGTATCTGGAATGATGTTCGCGATAGCAGCTAATTTTATTAACGGTAAGCAAGCCAATGCTGAGTTTAATCAAGGCATGAGTCAATTTGCTTCCGAATTGCAACAATCAATTAATGATGTAGGTAATGGTTACTACACCTCGGGAGAAGACGTTACGTGCAGCATTGACGCAATAACGAGTAAGCCAAAAATTGTCTCCGCCGGTGGAACATCAGAGCGTGGATCTAACCAGGCCTGCGTATTTTTAGGCAAGTTAGTTCAATTCAAAGCGAATGGCGACGACCAGTATTACAAAGTTAGTGTAATTGCAGCACGTAAGAGCCCTTCAACTGCTACCAGTATCACCGATGTGCCTAAAAACTATACGGAAGCAGATCCAACTATATCTGACACTCTTTTAACGGAAACAAAAAAACTTCGTTGGGGCATGAAGGTTGATAATGTTTCGAGTTCAAGCACGGCAGATATACCCGGCTTTGCTATAGTTAAAACCTTTGCTGCAGGTACAGAGGGCGGCGGCTCGCAATCTTCTCGCACTATACCGATTGAAACAGCAACTTACGGCACGCCATTAACGACAATCAGTGGTGCGAATCTTGACACATGGGCAGCTACTAATAGCGGGGTAAAAATCTGTCTTATCGGTGGAAATGGTAAATATGGCCGCATTAGCATCGGGGTCAGCGGTAATAAAGCCGTAGTTAAAAAAGAGATATTAGGGAGCACCGCCTGCTAGGCGAGCGATAATTAGCTATGAAAATATATAACAAAGCTCGAAATCAGCGAGGCGACACCATTGTTGAGGTTCTAATTGTTCTAGCAGTTCTGAGTCTAAGCTTTTCCATTTCATACGCAACAGCTAATAAGGGGCTCAACAAAGCCCAAAATGCCCAAGAACACTCTCAAGCTCTAGGCTATCTAAATAGCCAAGTCGAACTTGTTAGAAACGTTATTGCTAAGCAGAATAACGCTGTTTTTACATCAAGTCCATTCTGTATCAACGAAAGCATTGCTCCTGCATCGCCAAGTGCAGTGGTAATTATTGATCCGGCTCATTTTCCAACAGAATGTAAAAAACATAATGATGGCAGATACCAAGTCAGCGTTAATTACAAACAAGATCTGGCTAATCCAGCGAATAATTATTTCCTTTTTAGTGTAAACTGGGCGGGTCTAGGCGATTTCGGTAATCAAAAAGAAGATTTTACTTATAAAATGGAATCTCTAACAAGTGGTGGAGCCGGGGGTAGTGGTATTAGCTATGTAGGCGGGGCAATAACTTATGGCGGTGCAACAGGCGGCGGTTTTTACGATAACGTGGATCCTCCTCCGGCGGCTGGAGGCGGCGGAGGCACAGGTGGAGGCTCAACAACCACAACCACCCTAGACTGGCTGATAAATGGTAGTGATTATTCTAACTGTGTAGACGGCGCAGACAACACGCCCCCCGTTTCTAGTAGTTATAATGGCTGCGACAAAGCCGGAAATAGCATGTTCGCATACAGGTCCGTTTTGGTGACATACCCAATGACAAGTGGGACTAAGACCGGCGCCCTAAGGACAAACCAAGATGCGACTTTGACAATCAAATATCAACAATATGATAATGCTGGGCCTGTACCCCCGGCGCATTCACTACCGCCAAATAATTACAAATTCAATATTACCGTGTCAAATTCCAAAGCTGTCGTTCCAAGGGTTAGGGGCGCAACTACAACTAATGTGTTAGGTTCTTGGTCGCTTGATATAGAAAGAGCACCAGCCGCGTTCAGCGAGCATACCTTTACCCAAGTTATCAATATTCCTGCTAACTCGGGATCTACGTTCTATATTGAATGGACCAATAACGCAGGATTCACAGATCCAAACTTGCAGATTAACAGCATTCAATTAACTCAAACTTAGCCATGAATAAAACAAGAAGACAATCAGGTTTCACGGTAATAGAATTGATGATCGCACTTAGCGTTCTGTCTATTCTCCTTGTAATGAGCTCGGTCATTCTCATCCAGATAGGCGCTATCTTTACAAAGGGAGTGCGTAAAGCCGATCTTCAAAACGCTAACCGAAATGTAGTAGCGGATATCGGCGAGGCAATCCAGTTTGGTGGGGATAAGCCCTTGACTTGTACTCTGTCCAACACAGCTAGTCGAACCACATCTTCATTTTGCTACAACAAGACCAATGGTACTTCCTATTCTTACTGCGTCGATAAAACTCGGTACACTTTTGTTATGAATAAAATGCTAGGGGTGGATGATGCTCTAGCCATACCAGAAACAAAGCATGTGCTCTGGCGGGACACACTTGCTGACCCGAATGATGACTGCAACGCTCTAGACCTGCAACAAGATACCCCTTCTGATTCAGGCACGGTTCCAGGTAGTGGTAGCGAAATGATGCCAAATCATACACGGCTAACCCGTTTCCTTATCTATCCGAACTCAACCTCAGGAGTTTACGATATTAATGTATGGATGGCGGCCGGGCCAAGTGATCTCGTAGTCAGTAATATGACCGATGACAACAATGTATCAGCATTTCCTACCTGTAAATCTGTTGGAGGTAACCAATTCTGTGCAGCGTCTAATATTGACACACAAGTTACCAGACGAAAGGCAAATTAATGAGACTTAAGCGGGATATTGTACAATTATGCTAATGGATAAACAGAATCAGTTTAACGAGATCAATAGGCGGGAAGCAGGTTTTGCCGCTCTTGTGATTGCCATTGTGCTGGTGTCTGTACTCAGCCTTATAACTGTAGGGTTTGCTGAGTTAATGAGGACAGAGCAGCGAAACGCACTAGACAAGCAGTTATCCAGTCAGGCCTACTACGCCGCGGAATCAGGAATAAATGACGCCATCAAGGCTATAAATGCCGGGTATGACGTTGCAAAGAACGACTGCGGCAACGGCTCGCTTGATACTTCAACCCCTACTCTTACGAATGCAGCACGATATCTAAGTAATAATAAGGTCGGCAATGACGAAACCGGTGCCAGTTATTCCTGTCTGTTGATCAATCCAAGTCCGTCCCAGCTAGTCTATAGTCCCGATACCTTTACTCCAACTGTTTCAGAATTTACGGCTAGGAATAGTTCCGGTGACGCTGTCACAATTGGAAGCATAACATTCAGTTGGACTGATGAACATGGAGGGGTAAATCCAACCAATGATGACTGTTCTGCTCACAAATTTGGACCCGCTGGTTCAGGCGCAGGACAGTGGGACTATACAGGTTTGCTTCGGGTCCAGCTTGTTCCCTTAAACAATCTTGATCGTGATTCATTGATGAAAAATTCACTAACTGCCTTTATGTGTCCAACTACAAGAAGCTCAGTGCGCTCAGTTAGCTATGCAGCAGGTATCGGTCAATCTGGCGGAGCATTGATCGAAGGGGGTTGCAATACTACAAGTTGTAGTGCGTCTATAAACGGCCTTGGGGGTGCGGGTCTTACTGACCAAACGACCTATCTGTTAATAATAAGGTCTATTTATAAGAAAGTAACAGTATCTGTTACGGCTCAAGACACTAGCTCTGCAGCAGTAAAATTAACAGGGGCGCAGACAGTTATCGATTCAACTGGTAAGGCGCGAGATGTTTTAAGACGCTTACAAGTTCGAGTGCCAAAGCAGAACCAGTTCTATCTGCCAGGTGGGACCGGAGGTGGCACCCTATGCAAGCAAGTTAACGCCTACCCTGAACCAATGACTACAACTAATACTTGCCAGCCCTAAAAGCGGTCTAACCCTTGTTATGAAACTTTTCGTGCACTGCTTTTAGGTGTGGATCAGTGACGTGCGTGTATATCTGAGTTGTCGCAATATTAGAATGCCCCAGCATAGCTTGAACAGATCTAAGATCAGCGCCATTCATCAGTAGATCTGTCGCAAATGAATGTCGCAAGGTATGAGGACTCACATGCTTAGTAATTCCGGCGAGAAGGGCATACCGTGCCACTAGGCGCTGGATGCTGCGCACCGTCAACCGGTGATAATTGCCGGTGCGGTCGGTCTTGCTGACGCCGCTGTAACGAACAAACAGAGCCTTGGCCTTGTCGTCGCGTCGCTCGAGATACAAAGTGATCCAGTGCGCAGCATCCGGACTAATGAAGATCGGTCGGTCTTTTTGTCCCTTACCGCGCACCATGAATTCGCGTCTTTTCAGATTAATGCTGTCGCGATCCAGTGATACAAGCTCAGAGACACGCAAACCCGAGCTAAACAGCAACTCCAAGATGGCTCTGTCGCGCAAACCTCCGAGTGTTGCAGTATCAGGCTCATCAAAGATGCGTTGCAGCTCCTCCTCGGTCAAAAAAGTCACTTGTTTGCGCCTAGTACGCGCTAACTCAATCTTATCTGCTGTCAGGGCGGGGATGTCGCGTTTCGCACAAAATTTCAAAAAAGAGCGCAGGGCAATCAGGTGGTAGTTTTGGGTTTGTTTCCCCAATTCATCAGAGGTATTTGTGCCTAAACGATTGAGCCAAAGCCGCCATTTTCGGACCATTTCGGCATCGATATCAGTAACCTTGATTTCACCAGCGAAGTCGTTAAGACGAGTTAGGTAATGATCATAGTTCTGAATTGTTTTTTGGGAGCGGTTTTGTTCGATTTCCATATATTCTAGGAAATCAGTTTTTGCTTTGCTAAATAGCATAACCTAATTGTAGCAAAGCTGCCCATTCTGAACGGGTTTGAAGCCAGACTTACATACAAAGGATTTGCCCTCTAAGTGATTTGTCGTTTTTTGGCACGACAAGGCAATATTAACTTCTTAGGATTTGGCCGATTATCAAAATAAAACGACAAATACGACATAGACCAAAACGAGACCTAAAAACCTGATCAGCTATCTCTGTTATAATGAATATTAATTAATCGAAGGAAAACGATGGAAAAAACTCTGATTATTTTTAAGCCAGATGCGGTAATGCGCGGTATAGTAGGAGAAATCCTAACCAGATTTGAGCGCGCCGGATTCAAGATTGTGGCAGCGAAGATGGTAGAACCTTCTCATGAACATTATGAGCAGCATTATGAGGGCATAGGTACTCTCAAGACCCGCAAAGGCGATGATATCTTCGACAGCACCCTATCAAGCATGAAAGACGGTCCTGTTATCGCCATGGTACTAGAAGGGGTAGATGCGGTCGAAACTGTCCGCAAAATGGTTGGTGGAACCGAACCAAAAACCGCCTTACCCGGAACTATCAGAGGTGATTACGCCCACGTTAGCTTCAGCCAAGCGTCTAGTATTGGTAAGGGCGTAGCTAACATAATCCACGCATCGGCAGATCCTGAAGAGGCCAAGAAGGAAATCGAGCTTTGGTTCGCCAAAACTGATATCCTTGAATACGAGGCTGTGCACGAAACGTTCACCCAGCCCCGGCCAAAGGCCAAATAGTCAGATAAGTAGCTACATGTCCCTGTAGTTCAATGGATAGAATAACTCCGTCCTAAGGAGCAGATAGGGGTTCGACTCCTCTCGGGGATACCATAAACAAGATTAAAGCGATACAATACCCTTATGGCTAAAAAAGACAAAAAAGAAGCCAAAAACACCAATAGCCAACACATAAAGTACTTCACCGATCAGTTTGATGACGAGGAAGTGCTATTTGTCTTCCGTAAGCACCCAATTGTGATGCGAAAAGCCCTTGTTTGGGGCATGTTGGCATGGCTAATCGGACCGATTGTGACCTCTGTTTTAACCTATGTTAGGCCAGAGAATCCTCCAGACATGAAGTTTTTTGGTATAAGCCTGCTCCTAAGCATGTTACTGGGAATCCTGATACTAATCCCGAGCTGGATTGGCTGGTATTTCAGCATATTTATCACGACGGACCAGAGATTTATTCAGATTACGCAGAAGGGGTTGTTTCACCGAGCGGTAGCCGATTTAGCTTTAGCTCAGATTCAGTCTGTAAACTACGAAGTGTCCGGTTTGCAGGAAACTCTGCTCGGATTTGGTACAATAAAGATGCAAACTTACGTAGGTGACCTAACGATTCACGATGTTCACCATCCTGCCAAGATTCAGAAAAAAATCGTAGGAATTTTGCGAGAGAAAGGAATAGTACTAAATAAATTTCCGACTAACGACAACCAGTCGGTCAACCCCCTAAATGAAGAAACCGAAGATCAAGAAACCGAAGCTGAAGAAACCTAAACTGCGTGGGCTAAAAAAGTCCGCATCTTTGCCCGCAAATTTACCTAATCCGCTGACAAGGAACGCCAAAACCGAGGAACAAAAACTCGACGAAGCGCTCAGTAATGTACCGCGTATAACCAACGAAACGGTTTCCGAACACCGTGAGGAGGTCCTAAGCGGTGCTCGTAAACATATTTATCCGCTGCAGCATTCCAAAAGCCACATTGTCCGCAACAGTCTAATGATTGTCGGAATTGTGATTGTCGCATTCTTCGCCCTAACAACATTTGCTTTGTATAAACTCCAGGCAACCGGCGGGTTTATTTATGACATAACTCGCATCGTGCCTTTTCCGGTGGCCAAGGTCGGTGGCTCATGGGTTTCGTATGAGTCTTATCTGTTTGAGCTTAGGCACAATATGCATTATTACCAGACTCAGCAGCAGGCAAATTTTAGTACTAAGGATGGTAAGACACAGCTTGATCGTCTGAAGCAGCAGGCCCTTGATCAGGTGATTACCGACGCTTATGTTAAGCAGCTCGCAGCAGCAAACGGAGTTAGCGTAAAAGATAGTGCCGTAAACGACGAAGTTCAGTTGCTCAAATCCCAAAACCGTCTTGGCAGCAGTGACCGAGTCTTCAGGGATGTTTTAAAACAGTTCTGGGGTTGGAGTGTTTCGGACTTCAAACGCGAACTTAAGCAACAAATGCTACAACAAGCAGTCGTAGCTAAACTCGATTCATCGACTAATGCTAAGGCAGAAGCAGCCCAAAAGCGGCTAATAAATGGGGAAGATTTTGCAAAAGTGGCAGGAGAGGTCAGTGAAGATCAAGCAACAAAGGGCAATGGCGGTCAATATGGTGCTGCAATTACGCCAGGTGCCCGTGATTTTCACCCTAATGTAACAAACGAATTATTCAAGCTGAAACCCGGCCAAACTTCGACAATTATCAAGGCAGGCAATACTTTGCAGATAGTAAAAGTGACCGAAAACAACGGTAAGACTGTTAGGGCATCACACATTCAATTTAATCTCAAAGACATTAATAGTTACATCAAGGCGAAACAATCTAGCACGCCAGTTCACACTTACATAGTCATCAAGCAATAGTTCGTTGGCTTGCGCTATGTCGTCAAAATTGGTATGATTACCCCTGTTGCATTGACATTTGTCAGCGCCAGATAGGTAAGGGCTCGTAGTGAAGAGGCCTATCACGCCTCCCTGTCACGGAGGAGATCGCCGGTTCGAATCCGGTCGGGCCCGCCAAGCATAAGCACCGCAGGTGCTTTTTATTTTGCTCATGCTAATATTAACCTGTGAAATGGCATAATCGGTATATTCTTTTAATCTTGGCTTTGCTAGCTGCATTTGCGCTCTACTGGACATCGTTAGGCACCCTGCAACATACAGAGCGTATAAAAGTTGATAGAAGTAATTGTATAGAATTATGCTCTCCAGATTACGATAAAACCACTGACGCTCTGGAGAAAAATAGAGGAATATGGCAATCAATTTCTGCAGGCATAATCATTTTTTGTCTTTTGTCCTATTTTATACTTGCGTTTCAGCCAAACATGGCAAGAAATTATCTTTCCGTGCTTGCGATTGCAATTGGCATAACGTTTTTAAGTTCATTAATACCTTTACCATTAAATACATCCCCTTGGACAAATACAGTTGCTCATGACAGCCAAACTGCACCCTATGTACTCTATAGGCTGGACATAAAGCAGGGGCTTGAGAGGGCAAATGACGCATCATTTAGCACATGTAAAACAACTGTCTACGATGTAAAAAGTTATGGCTTTCCGCTTACTATAAAAACCAGCATTCCTCTGGGCTGTATATCAAGCGGTACTATATATTACTACTCACGTATCATGCCTATGGCTATAATTGCTGATGTCTTGATAAACTCAATATTCCTCGCTGCTATAATTTTTATATACAGGAGATTAATACGGTAGCTTTTCGTTGCTGACGTCAAAATCACCTGTTGAGCTAGTTAAGTATTTGTGTGCAATTTAAGCCGAAATTGTTTAAAACCATCGATTTGATGGAGTAGTAAAAATCAGAGCAGGCGAAGCGCCTGAGAATCCGCATTAGTCTCTAAATAGTTCGAGACTCCAGACGAAACGGTTCACTAAACAATTTTATTAGCAGAGGCGTTATTTATTAAGCGAGATTCTTGACACGTATTCAACAGAGGAACTATGTACAAAAATTCTTAAAAATTGTATAATATTGGTATGGTGAGAGACGTTACGAGCGAATACCGTGGCGCAAACCTGTTGCTGACCTCTGCTGGACCAACTACCGAAGCATCACAGGAGCGTTTGCTCGAAATGGCTAAGGAAGTTCAAGAGCCGGGCCGTCCACTCAGAGTTTTACAGATTGAAGATGGACGCTCTCCGATTGGACCAGTTCTTAGAGGGTCAGGATTAGTCGAGTACGTTACCGAAACAATACCAGCCTATGTTTGGACTCATACCCAGCGCGTCAAAACCTTAAACAAGGTTAAATTATTAAACAGTGTTGACCTTGTGCATGCCAGGTTTGCGCGCATGGATCATGAAACAGCTGAAGAACAACTAAAGCGAGCCGATATGATCTGGGGTCCAGGCGGGAATACATTCAGGATGATGGCAGCAATACAGAGACACAGAGGCCTATTTATTAAGGAAATAGCTGACGGTAAACCCTATTTTGGCGAAAGTGCCGGCAGTATTATAGCCGGGGAAACAACTCGACCAGCCGGTCTTGAGCCTGCCGATAAGATGCCTGAAGAGTTGGTTGGTATCGAGCAGCTTGGTCTGGGCTTAGTGACTGCCGAATTTGTTGTCCATGCAGAGGCTGAGAGGGGTGGTTTCGCGATTGATGGTCCAGTATCGATGTTTGCTGCCCAAGCCCTTAGGTTGTGGGCGACAACTCCAAAGACCGAAGTCGATAGATTTCGTCTACAAATAGCTAATGACAATACGCAGATTGTTACATTGAGTGATCATCAAAGTTGCAGTTTGAGAGGCGGTCAACTCACACGCAACGAGCCGGTCGTTGTTTGACAAAAATTACTATTTGTGCTAATATCTTAAAAGATAAATTAAAACAAAAACACTATGCATTTACATTTTTTCGAACTAACTTACTACCTCGCGTCGGTTGCTTCAATCGTCGCAGCAGCTCCTCAGATCAAGCAGCTATTGGTAGTCAAATGTTCGGATGAACTAAATTTCACAACCTGGATTACTTGGCTGGTCTATCAGTTAACAGCGCTTGGTTATGCAATTAGTGTTCACGCAACGGCTTATATGGTTGCGTGTTTACTCTGGATCGCTTTTTATGTAGTTATGCTCGCACTAATGTACAAATATCGTAACAATCGCATGCCCCAACCGGTACCAGCTAGAATTCATGATAATTAACCTCAGGGTTGCTTATTTGTTAACATCTAATTGTGACTGACCTAAACTTTAAGATTATTGAAGCTGGTCCAGAATGGGCGGACGCGTACCGGTTATTCTGTCGGCAGGCCTATCTTAAAGCCTATGTCAGGCCCGAGCTCGGGGTAACAGAAGATCAATTTACAGAGGCGGGTTTTAATCTTGACCGAGTAAAAAAATATTTCAATGATGCTTTTAATACTGGAGAAGACCATAAGGCTTGGCTAGCAATTGCAGACGGAGAAATTCTTGGAGGCGTAGTAGCTTATGATTTGGGTGAATTTGCAGAAATGCAGGCTTTTTATGTAAAGCCCGAGCTCAAAGGTCATGGAATTGGCCATGCGCTTTACCAAAAAGTATTAAATTTTGCAGGCGACAAGCAAATACAGGTTGATGTAGTGCGCTACATGACCGAAACAATTGATATGTACAAACACTGGGGCTTCGTGATTGATGAATCTAAAGGCCTTGTCGATTATGATTGGGTCGAATGGCCTGATAAACCTCGAGCAGCCTACCGCGGCGTAGTAATGATCAAGCCCGCCAGCAAGACCTAGTCTACTGTATAATCTAGGGTGATGTATTGGCTTACGTTTATTGTGAGTGGGTTTACGGTTGCGTCCATCCCGTGGATTTCTAAGCATTTTAGTAACACTGTAGCTGGTTTGTTTCTGCTTGTGCCAATGATGTTTACTTTTAGCATCATTGTCGAGTATCTATCGAACGGCGAAAAGGCGACTGTTGGGATGGTTAAGGCTAGCTTGATTGGTTATCCAAGTATTTTGATTTTCCTCGGACTGGTTATTATGCTCCTACAAAAACACTGGAATCTTGCCGCAGTGCTCGCGGTTAGTCTGGCCGCTTGGTTGGCCGTGGCAGCTGCCGTCAACGCACTACTATCTAAATAGCTCTAGACAAAAATGCTAAAATGTGCTAGTATAATTACTATCATTCAATAAATAAAAACAAAAAAGATGAGCCAAGAAAAAATCCAACTA
>CAZYJC010000015.1:0-25839 GCA_964647765.1 uncultured Candidatus Saccharibacteria bacterium
GCATCTTTCATTAAACTGATGCCCCATCTGTCTATACAGTCCGCTTTTTTGCCGCCGTCTACCGGCTGGTCCTTGCAGTGCCAGGCTGCGGCGTTTCGCGTCATTTCGATGTTTTGAGAACCTCGGCAAGCATCGCGGGCTTTAGCAGGGGCATTTTTTAGACAATAATTAGTTACAGCATCTTTGTTGGTCGTGTTATCTGATGCAGCCGCACTAGCAGCGGCAGGAATAGCCAACAAAAACAATGTCGCAGCCAAACTTAGCAGCGTGGTGATTCTTTGCTTAAAACCGGAACTTCGTTTGAGCATTTTTTATTTTTTAGATTTCTACAAATATTATTCATTAGTTTTACTCGTATTGCAAACCAAACAGGGGGAAATTTGTAGTGTATTAATAATGATTATGCTATAGTAACCGTAAAAGCAAACATAGACATGTGAAATGAAAAAACGTCTGCAGAAACTAATGATGCCGCTCGCACTCTTGGTGTTCGGTTTTGCCACGCTCGTAACAGTGGTGCCACCAGCTACGGTATATGCAGCTACGGGCGCACAGCAAGGTCAAACAACCGCTGGCAGTACTGATTCGCCGACAATTAATTGTCAGGGTGGTTGGGCCAGCCCTCTAAGCTGGATTTCCTGCCCGATTGTTGATGGTCTGACCAAGGCTATCAGCTTTATGGACAACCAAATAAACAGCCAGATGTCGGTTGGATCAGAAGGAGACAGCACAGACCCTAATCAGATATTTTGTGACAGTAAATCTGTTGCCAGGACAGTCAAGTTAGATAACGGAACGGTTAAAAACATAAGGCCTTGCGAAGCCTACTACAATGCTTGGAGTAGCGTAAGAGATCTGGCGCTAGGCATTATGGTGATAATTGGCATTATTGTGTTGATGTCACAAGCCCTTGGCCTGGAGATACTGGACGCCTATACGATACGTAAGGTTATGCCTCGGCTGGTGATTGCCGCCGTTGCCATTACGCTGTCATGGCAGCTGATGCAGTTCTTTGTACAGCTCAGCAATGACTTGGCTTACGGGGTTAGATATATAATTTATCAGCCTTTTGCCGGACTTGGTAATCCAATTCTGACTGGTCAGGCACAAGGCCTTTTCGACGTGTTTGCTCTTAGCGCACTAACTGCACTTGGCTGGATAGGGCTTCTGTCGTATCTAGGCACTGCGGCCTTATTCGTCTTTGTAGGCTTTATAGTCCTGGTGTTACGAGAATTATTGATAACCATGCTTATTATAGTCGCTCCAATAGCAATTGTGGCTTATGTACTGCCCAATACTCAGCGTTATTACAAACTCTGGTGGGAATCTTTTAGCAAAGCTTTGTTAATGTTTGCTCTGATCTCGGGAATGATTGCTTTAGGGCGGGTTACAGCCGTGGTTGCCGGGGTCGGTTCTGAAGACAATGTGAAGCCACTGGCGCAAATCGTTGGCTTTGTGGCGTACTTCTTGCCTTATGTGATGATTCTGTTCACCTTCAGATTTGCTGGAAGTGCGTTGAGCGCGATATCCAATGCAGTACAACAACGCAGCCAGGGCGGTTTCAATGCGCTCAAGGGCTATAGAAGTAATGTTGCCAAGAAGAACCTTGCTGATCTACGAACCGGCAATAGGCTAAAGGGCGAGGGCTATGGTGGTGTAATGGCTCCGTATGGTATGTTTGCGCGGAACTTTAATCGCTTATCCGCCGGAGTTGCAAACGTGCCCAACGCTGGCTATAACCCAAGGCGCATGCGCGCCAGAATGAGTGCGGCGCGATCGAACAGGTTAATTGACGAAGCCAAGGAGGCGATGGAGAAAAACTCTGACGTAAGGGCATTGACAAGTGATGACGATTTGGTCGAAGCATCGTTGTATGCTGCCGATCAAATTAGACAGGGCAGCAACAGAGGATATGAAAGTCTTGTAAGGGAAGACTTGGAACGACGCGGCTACCATAACGTAGAACAGGGCGTTGGCCTTATTAGGCGTGGGCGAAACTCCATGAATAGTGATTCGTTTGATTCAGCTATGGCAATTGCTCAGTTCGGTACTTCGAGCGGCTTAACGCCAACTTTGCAGGACAACCCAGTCACCGGTCAGCGTGAGATAGTCGGAGGTGGTGCACAAGGCCGCGAAATGATCAACCGTGTTGCCGGGAACGATCGCCAGCGTGCTATCGAAATGCTAGGTGCGGCCAGACAGCTGGCTGAATCCAAGGGACGATTTGACCTGGTTGGCGGTAGCTTTACTGAGGATGCAGAAATGCTTGATGAGCTACATAACGGCACGATTAACCAGCAAGATCTTAACCAAAGACTACTCCGTGGTGCGCTTGATGGCACTGGCAGAAGCAGAATATTCGGTGGGCACAGACGCAACCTCGACATCATGGCGCCTGAGGTCAGGGAATTGCTGGATGAGAGCTTCGGTGTAGCCCGCAGGACCACAAACGATGGGGGCCAGACAATCGGCCCTGGCGGACCAGGGCAACCAACAGAAGTTATACAGCAGCTAGCATATGCTGCAAATGCTCTCGATGCGGCTAGCCACAACTCGGCCGAGAGTGCCCGAGTTGTGGCAGACCAAGTTTATAATCAAGAAATTGACTTACGCACCTTAAATCCTGAGGTTTTGGATGCTCTAGGGACCATAACCTATCAACGCGATCCTGCAGGAAGGGTCATTCGAGACCCAGTAACAAACAGGCCGGTTCTACGTACCGACCTTGGCGTAACAACTTATGGCAACATAATTGAAGCCCTAAGATCTGATGAAAACTTCGGCAGATATAGAAGAGAGTATGGCAGTGCTCAGCGCGAAGCAATGCTTGGCGGTGGCGGTCCTGGTGGTGGCGGCGGGCCCGCCGGACCTTAGGTCCTATAAGTGTGAGGCCTAACGGTTCTCCTACGATCATTTTCTCGTTGCATCCTACGGAACATGAAACGATATTGTAGCGCTCCCCAGTTTTGCCATCTTGCGGTTCTGCGATCGTGAGGGTGAGGTGGGGCAGTTGGAGCACGACCAGGCCTTCCTTGCCTGATATGCTGCGCATGCTCCCCTCGGGCTCTGAGTTTGGCGTTTAGATCGCCTAGCTGGCCCGCACTTAGTTCGTCACTAGCCCTTCTGATTTCATGAGATGTGGGCTTTCTGTTTATTCCAAAAGAGTCCAAAATGCCTCTTCCGTAATACGTCCACCTGTTACCGGGATCTACTCGCCTCGCATCAAATCCAATTACAGTAAGGCCTCTGTCAGGCCCAACGCCAATAGCTTCTCGACCTTGACTGTGCAAGCCTCCCGCCCAAGTTTCACCCCGTCTGGACATAATTAATGCTTCGCGGCGGCGGCGTTCGCCACGAGATGTCTTACGAGCATCCGGAAGCCATTTGCGACCACGATCTTCATCTCTGATAACGTGAGGCGCGATAACTCCCTTTACCTCCTCCTTTACTATAAAGCGCTTGGCTCTACGGTCACCGACATCTCTGATGCCTCCAACAGTTCCTCGACGCCTGCCATATCCATCTACTCTGGTACCACCATCAGCTTCCAGGCGTCTGCTTGGTGGTCTTAAGCCATTGTGATATTCGAGAAGCGTGAAACTTTCTTCTCTGTATCTTCGAGGGGCAAGCCTTTCAAAAAATTTCGACCTTAGCATTCTGCTATAAAGCCATGGCACTTCTTCCAAAACCTCAATTTTGTCAAAGTCGCTAGGATGCATCTTTTTATGCCTAAGGTCGCTCATGATTTTTTTAGATGTTTTAAAGTCTCTTCCTTCGGCTTCGTCTCTTGCTTCCTTTTTTTCTTTTGCTTCGCGGGCTTCAAGTCTTCTTAGTTTTATTCTCTCATGCGCAGGCATATCAGCACGTCGCCTCATTCTTTCAGTAGCGCTTACGTCGTCAGCAAAAAGCTTAACCTTAGATGGATCTGATTCGTCGTCATGGCTCCTGCGGCGGCCACCGCCTTCACCACCTCCGCCGCGCCGTCTTGGCCAACGAGGAAACCTTGGTCCGCCGCCTCGTCTGCCACCGCCGCCCGGGCCTGGAGCAGGTTCTGTAGGGCCAGGGGCTGGCTCTGTTGGACCCGGTGCTCTAACAGGTGGTTCGGGACCAGGGATAGGAGGATCTGGGCTAGGCTCCGGAGGGTCTGGTACTTCGTTTTTACTGGGCGGGTTATTAACGATTTGGTCGCGGTTACCGGCTATTTGCTCCATTTCGTAATAAGACAGGAATTCTCCGGCCGACTTAGTTCCGTCTTGCGTGGTCCAGGTTGGCCTGTGTCCTCTGTCATTAGCATCAACGGTTACTATTTCGTGCTCTTTAACAAAGGCAGCTGTTTGATGGTGATAGGGGTAACGATAAGCGGGCGGAATCTCAGGGCCGTAGACTACTGCTTCTGGTACTGCTTCTGGTGATGGTGTTTGTTTTGCCAATGCTTCGGACATATTTATCCTAGTAAAGATTAGTTCAAGCACCAATTATACTACAGTTTGACTAAAAAATCAAGGATTCGATTAGGGATTTGTCTGGCCGCCGCCAGGATTATTGCCTTGATTGTTGTTTGCGTTAGCAACTGCCTGAGCTGCTTGTGCGGCAGCCTGTGCGGCTTGGGCGGCCGCGGCTGCAGCGGCCTGGGCACCTTGGGCGGCTTGAGCTATATGAGCATGGCTCTGCTGTTGCGCTGCGGCATTGCTTTGACGAGCGGTGGCTGCCTGCAGAGCTCTTTGCTTAATGGCGGTATCGATAGCTTGGTCCTTATCTAACCTTAAATTCTGATTTTTTGGTTTTTGAAGCTCCTGATATAGCGCTGCAAGTTCTTCGTCTGAATAATAATGGTCGAAGTCCACGGGATCTTTGCCTGCGCGCTTTAATCTAACATTCATTTGTTTGAGTGGAGGCTTCTCTAGCCAGAACCTATCACCTCCAGGACCAATAAGTTCCTCTAGTTGCTCCCTGTCTAATTGTCGTCCGTAGTGATCGAATACCCTAAAATCACTGTCTATAATAAATAAATCTTGCAGTCCAAGAATTTGTTTTTTGAGTACTTCGCGTTGGTTGGGGTCTAGCTCTTTATATTTTAAATCCTCGGCTTTTTGCTTTAGCTCTTCGCGCAATCTTCTTCGTTCATCAGGAGGAAGATTTGGATCAATTGGCCGGTTCTCCACAGATTCAAATTGTGCTAATGGCATTAGCTGATCATCCGCAGTTCGTGGTTCGCGTTCGTGAGGCATTCCCTGTGGGTCTGCAAGTATCCAAGCGGCTTTACCTAGCATGCTATTTTTTTCGTCGTCGCTAATCGTTTTTGCGCTGGCCGGCAAAATTGCACCGTATTCATCCTTTAAATCTGGCGTTAAACCTGTTGAAATGATTCTGCCAAGCCACGCTACTTGTTCTTTTTGCCGCTCAAATTCTCTCCGCTGGTGTGGCAAAAAGTCCACGTCGGCCAAATCGAATCTAGCTATTGGGCCGTTTGGACCTTGTGTCCATCTAGTGTTAGCGGCGCGCGCTGGGTGTTCTGCCAATGCTGCAGCCGCACCAGGGCCACCTTCGATGATTTCGGCAGCGTTATTGAGGATTCTTACCATGTCACTGTCTGAATAACGATAGGCTGGTAAGGTTCCTTGCGCAGTTGGTTGCGGAGCAGAGAAGTCGGCAATTACTGCACCATTTGCATCATAAAAGCGTTGTTTGTCCCGACCTTCAATAACTCTAGCCAAAGCAATCATATTTGCTTCTGGAATATTTGCTGGAGCTATGTTTGGGTTTTGAAAAGCCATAGATATGACTATACTACAAAATGGAGAAAAACGCAAGCATTTTGTGTAGTATGTTTTTTGGAAATCAAGGCGGGCAGGGGGCTAGTAGCGGTAGTGGTCGGCCTTAAACGGTCCGTCAACCGAAACACCGATATAGTCGGCTTGCTCAGGGCTAAGTTTGGTCAAATGTGCGCCAAGTGCTTCAACGTGCACAGCGGCGACTTTTTCGTCGAGTTCTTTTGGCAAACGATGAACGCCGAGCTCGTACTTCTTGGTGTACAGCTCGATTTGAGCTAAGACCTGGTTGCTGAACGAGTTCGACATAACGAACGATGGGTGGCCAGTAGCATTACCTAGATTGACTAAGCGACCTTCGCTAAGAACGATGATGCGAGTACCGCTGTCGGGCAAAGTGTATAGATCGACGAGGGGCTTTATTTCTTCTTTTTTGACGCCTGGCAGATTATTGAGGGCGGCGATTTGGATTTCATCATCAAAGTGACCAATGTTACAGACGATTGCTGTGTCTTTCATCTGTTTGATGTGGTCTATTGTGATGATGTCTTTGTTGCCGGTCGCGGTGACAAAAATGTCAGCTTGAGGAGCGGCTTCTTCCATGGTGACGACTTCGTAGCCTTCCATTAGAGCCTGAAGAGCGCAGATTGGATCAATCTCAGTGACCAGCACACGGCAGCCGAAGGAACGGAGTGACTGAGCGCTGCCTTTGCCGACGTCGCCGTAGCCAGCGACGACTGCGACTTTACCGGCCAGCATTATATCGGTCGCGCGCTTGATGCCATCTACCAACGATTCGCGGCAGCCGTAGAGGTTATC
The DNA here is from genome assembly GCA_964647765.1 of uncultured Candidatus Saccharibacteria bacterium. Lineage (GTDB taxonomy): Bacteria > Patescibacteriota > Saccharimonadia > Saccharimonadales > UBA4665 > CAZYJC01. Next base: position 6,588 of record CAZYJC010000015.1, read on the forward strand.
AAACTTGGACTTGGTGACTGAGTCGTTGACATTGATAGCTGGAATTTTGAGCGATCCGTCTTCAAGAAACTTATTGAGTTGCTTAACGCCGGTGGTTGTTTCTTCAGAAACGCCTTTGATTTCTTCTAGTAGATCAGGGAATTTATCGTGAACTAGTGCGGTCAAATCGCCACCGTCATCGAGCAGCATATTTGGACCTTTATCACCAAATTTTAGCGTTTGCTCGACACACCACCAATACTCGTCGTCGGTTTCACCCTTCCAGGCAAAAACAGGGGTGCCTTTGGCGGCCAGAGCTGCGGCGGCGTGGTCCTGGGTTGAGTAAATATTGCATGATGACCACCGCACATCGGCGCCGAGTTCTTGCAGGGTTTCGACCAGAACGGCTGTTTGAATTGTCATATGGATACAGCCAGCAATTCTTGCACCCTTAAGTGGTTGCTTGTCTTTGAGTTCACGCCGGAGCGCCATAAGTCCGGGCATTTCATGCTCAGCAAGATCTATTTCCATACGGCCCCAATCGGCCAAGCTAATATCTTTTACTTTGTAGTCGTTGTCTGCCATTTAGAGCTCAATCCTTTCGTTAAATGTTGCTTCATAGCGCTGTTTTACTTTGTTCAAATCTACCTCTTGCAAGGTGCCGTGTTTCTCAACAATAAATGACGCCCAAACCGAACCAAGCTGGCCACACTTAACTAATTCCCAGCCTCTTAGGTAGCCATGTAAAAAACCGGCCCGGTAGGCATCTCCTGCGCCAGTAGGATCGGCAACTGTATCAGGTTTCGTTGCTGGAATCTTGATAGGCTCGGGTACTTTTGTGCCCTCAATCATTGAGCCTTCTTTGCCGAATGTTGTGATAAGAATAGGTGTTTTGGCTTTTATTTGGTCTGGCGTTAGACCGGTTTTTTCACACAGAAGGCCTAGCTCGTAGTCGTTGAGGCTGAGGATTTCTGCCCCATCAAGTCCGGCTGCCATATCCGAACCCTCGAGATTGCTAACTTGCTGGCCTGGGTCGTACATATAACGAATCTTGAAGCTTTTGCACTGCTCAGCCTGCTTGCGCATCGCATCCGGCGCATGGGCCGCAATTAGCACAAAAACATCTTGCCCTTGCCACTTATCTAGCGTTAATTCATCGGCATCAAACATAGCCCCGGGGTAGAAACCGCCAACTTGGTTGTTGTCCGAATCAGTTAAAACACTAAACGAGGCTGTTGGCAGATCGCTGTAATGAATAAATCCGGTGTTGATTCCTGCCTGTTCAAGTTCCTCAATGTAGTCTTTGGCATCTCTGCCAACGGAGCCTAAGAGAATTGGCTGGTTGCCAAGCTGGGCCGAGTTGTAAGCGATACCGGCTCCAATTCCACCTTTGGTCGTTTCGAGCTTATCAACGAATACACTAACAGATAGTACATGGAGTTTTTCGGGATGAATTAGGTCCTTATATTGGCCGTTAAAATTCATGATTCGATCCATCGCGATCGAACCGCTGATAATCAGTTGGGGAGTCGTCATTAGTACATTAATTATAGCGTCAGCCAATAGAGGTGGTCAAACAGTGTTTACGTCTGGTTTTTTGATATAATGCTTATGTTGTGGCAACATACAAACTAATTCAAGATATTGAGGCTGAAGACAAAATCCTGGGCCCTCTAACGCTCAGGCAGTTTGTGTTCGGTTTATTAGCAGCGTTTTTGGGCTATGTGTGTTTTTTGTGTATTGCCAAAGGTGTGTTTTTCTTGCTAATTATTTTTGCGCCACCAATGATATTTTTTGGGTTTTTCGCCATGCCATTTGGACGGGATCAGCCTACCGAAGTTTGGGCACTGGCTAAGTTCCGTTACTTTGTTATGCCTAGACGTCGAGTTTGGGACCAAAGCGGCGTTAAAGAATTGGTTACTATCACCGCTCCAAAAAAAGTTGAAAAGATCTATACCGACGGTCTGAGTCAAAACGAGGTCAAAAGCAGACTCCAGGCCTTGGCTAACACTATTGATAGTCGCGGCTGGGCAGTCAAAAATGTTGGCGGCAGTGGTTTTGCGCCAAACCCCGTCACCGCTGCAAGTCCGGATAGACTAGTTGACCTCTCGAGCTTGCCAGCCGAAGTGCCAACAGAGGTTCAGTTGCCCGAGGAAGACATGCTTGATAGCATCAATAATCCAATAGCTCGCCAGTTTGATAACCTCATGGACCGATCTGATGCCCGTAGACGGCAGCAGATTATGGACCAAATTAACAGCGCGCCGCAGGCGCTAAAGGCACCCGCAAACCCAAGTCCCACAGCAAATCCAATCTCATCGACACAAATGGACGATACTCAGGCAAGCTCAAGTGGCGACTATTGGTTTATGAGCGCAAATCCGTCTGCACCAACTATGACGATTTCTCAACCAGTTGCCCAGGACTTGCCCGACGAAGATCGAATAGCCGCGGAGCTAAAACGTAATACTTCGACGCACAATGAAGCCACTGAGCACATGCGAACACTTCGAACAAATTTAAGCCAACCGGAACCACAAGCACAAGCAGCTTCACCAGAGGTGACAACCCCTAGAGACCCTGCTATACTAACCTTGGCGAATAATAATGATCTAAACGTTGCAACTTTGGCTCGCGAAGCGAACAAGGCCAAGACCAACAAAAGCGGTTCGGCTAACGAAGTTGTGGTTTCCTTGCACTAGAGGTCGCCAAATAAACATTGATTCTCTATAAGGTGGGCACAGAAGAATGAATCCCTCGGATCCAAACCAACAAAATGCGGTACCCGAGACGCAGCCTGACATCATACCTGCTGGAGAGTACCGCCCGCCGAACCTGCCCATAGCCGGTCAAGAGCCTAAAGAAGCAGCTCCTTCAAACGTCCCGCCGACAGCACCAGCTGCCAGGCAGGCTAGTGGCATTGAGGAGCCACCACCTCCACCACCAACAGTTCAATCTGGAACTATGAAACCAGCCCCAACAGCTGGCGCTAAAACCAAAGGCAAAAACCCCAACAGCACTCAAAACACCTTGCAGATCGCCGAAGTTCGCGATGGAATTGTGATTATGAATGATGGATCGTTTCGATCTGTTGTAATGGTCAAAAGCATTAACTTCGACCTGATGAGCCCCCAAGAGCAAGAGGCGGTTGAATATAGCTATCAGGGTTTTCTGAACTCTTTGTATTTCCCCATTCAAATCTTCCTCAGATCTCGTAAGGTCGACTTAAGGCCATATATCGAGAGACTGGACAAGATAAGGTCCGAGCATGACAACATGCTTCTAGCGCTCCTCATGGAAGACTACATCGAGTACATCAGTAATCTGTCGCAACAAACCAACATCATGGACAAAAATTTCTACGTAGTCATACCTTATTATCCTGAGGTTACGGCCCAAAAGGCGGTTAACCAAAGTAAGAGTTTCTTTAGTGGGGTTGGAAATATTTTTAGCAAAAAGGAGCAGCACGTTGTCATCAACGAAGCTGATTTAGAAAACGCTAAGACCGAGCTTCGAAACCGCGTCCAAGCGGTAATTGACGGCTTATTACAAGCTAGCATTCAAGGGCTTCCTCTAGATACGGAAGAGTTAATCGAGCTCTACTACGACACCTACAATCCTGACACCGCAACTCGCCAAAATATCAAAGACTTCAACAGTCTGTCAGCTGACGTGATCACAAAAGGTCAGGGCGCAGCCCCGCAAGCCCACCTGAAGAGGGAGATGCAGTAATGTTTGGCCGCAAAAAACCTCCTCTGGATCCGGCAGCAGTCGCCGCAGCCCAGCACCAGCGCGAAGAACAAGAAGTCCAAGCCGCCTTCCAAAAAGGCATAACTGCGCTGAGAGACTTCATCGCTCCGAGCTCTCTCGAATTCAGTAATACGCACTTCCAGATCGGTACCAGATACGCTCGGACTTACTATGTCTATGGATATCCGCGCCAGCTTTATACTGGCTGGCTGAGCAGCATGGTAAACCTTGATGAAGTTGTTGATCTGAGCTTGTATGTTTATCCGGTTGAGAGTCAGATAGTGCTCGAAAACCTGCGCAAGAAGGTAACTCAACTTGAAGCCGGCATACAACTAGAAAACGAAAAAGGGCGTGTTCGCGATCCAGCCAAAGAAGCCGCCATCAATGACGCAGAAGAAATCCGCGACAAGCTACAAGTTGGCGAGGAGCGTTTCTTCCGTTTTGGTTTCTATTTTACTCTTTACGCTGGCAGCATGGACGAGCTCGAATTCGTTTCACACAAAGTTGAATCAATGCTCGGCCAGCAACTGGTCTACAGCAAAGCCGCAACCTCTCAGCAAGAGCAAGGCCTCAACAGCACAGTTCCGCAACTAGTTGACCAATTACAAATAAGACGCAACATGAGCACGGGCGCTCTGAGCACGAGCTTCCCCTTCACCAGCGCTGATCTAAGTCAAGACAACGGCATCCTTTATGGGATAAATATGCATAACTCTGGCTTGGTAATTTTTGACCGTTTTTCTCTGGAAAACGGCAATTCGGTCGTCTTTGCAAAATCTGGTGCAGGTAAAAGTTTCGCCGTCAAATTGGAGGCACTAAGGAGCATGATGTTTGGCACTGAAATATTTATCATCGATCCCGAGAATGAATATCAGCGAATGTGCGATGCGGTTGGCGGCGCCTATGTGCGCTTGAGCTTGGACTCTGTGACCAGAATTAATCCTTTTGACCTGCCACAAGTTTTTGACACAGAAGAATCCGACAATGCGCTGCGCAGCAACCTAATAACCCTACATGGGCTTTTGAGGCTGATGATGGGTGGAGCCCAAGTGCAGATGGCAGGGAGTAGTTCGGTAGTTAATCCCGCACTGGCTCCTTCAGAGGAAGCCGACCTCGATGCGGCTCTGATCGAGACTTATGCCAAGGCTGGCATTACCAATGATCCACTAACTCATAGTGCCCGTCCGCCGGCCATAATGGATCTTTATGACACTCTGCTGCATATGGGCGGAACTGGCCCTCAGCTAGCTCAAAGGTTGCGCAAATACACTACTGGTACGTTCGCCGGCATCTTCAGCCAGCAGAGCAATATTGATATCAATAATCCGATGGTCGTATTCAATCTTCGTGATCTTGAAGATGAGCTGCGACCAGTAGCAATGTACATTGTGCTTAATTACATCTGGAATAAGACCAAAACAGATCAAAAACGACGATTATTAATCGTTGATGAGGCGTGGCAGCTGATGAAATACGAAGATTCGGCCAACTTCTTGTTTAGCCTTGCTAAGCGGGCACGTAAATACAATCTTGGAATAACAACCATAACCCAGGATGTTGAGGACTTTATGGGCAGTCGAATGGGACGAGCAATTGTCGCCAACGCTTCGATGCAGTTCTTGTTGAAACAATCTACTTCGGCGGTAGATGTGTTGAGCGACGTATTTAAACTTACTAGCGAGGAGAAAAAACGTCTTAGTCAATTCCCGGTTGGACAGGGTTTATTCTTCGCTGGACAAAACCACGTCCACATCCAAGTAGTAGCCAGTCCTACCGAAACCGGACTCATTACAACCAACCCCGACCAAGTAAGACTACTTGAATCCGCAGAGCTAACAGAGGGGGCCGAAGGCTACATTAGCGGCAATAACCCACAACCTGAAGGCACTATCGATTTGAATAATCGCCTCACCCCTGGTAGCGCTTAAGCTTTTAAGGTATAATAGGAGCTGATTATTAGGTCAGAGTAAAACCAAAATGGCAACAAAAGCCCCGGGGCAGAGTTCTAAAGACAGCTCCCGCCAATCGAGCGGGCCATCTTCGCCTGCATCTTCTCCGAGCACACAGACAGGCTCAGCCCCTGCCGGCAAGTCATATGACCCTCGTCAAGACGGAGCAATGGGAGTCTCATCAGATCCCAGAGGTGATTCATTGGCCCCAGAGTTTAACCCGGCTCAGCGGAGCTTAAAAGCAAAAGAAGCCGCCGGAGCAAGCTTATATAACCCTAATGATTCCTCGGGCGCTGTGAGTCCAGCCTCGAGCAACCCTTCATCGCCCGAAGATTTGGCAGAAGCCGAGGCAAACGAGGGTTACTACAATCCTAGTGACGGCAAGCAGCGCAAAAAAGGCGCTGGTGGCTTCTTCGGTCAAAATAAACGGGGATTAGCAATCGGCGGCAGCGTTGTTGGGGGCGGTATTATTGGAATAATTGTTTCGATGCTTATGTTACTGCCCTTGAAGATCGAGAACATGATTCAAAACTTGACCTCAAATTTTTACGGAAATCTAACAAGTGCTACTGTCGATCAAAGCACAAAAATGGTTTCACACTATCTCGAAAGGTACGTTCTTCCTGCCTATAAAGACTGTGGAACCATAATTGATGAAAGGTGCAAGGTAAACATAACTGGACCTGGCAACCCTGTAAAGAACACCTACAAAGCTTGGTCAAAAGCTAAGCTTGAGCGCCAACTCGCTAAAGAAGGAATAAGCCTAAGTTACGATACCAAAAGCGAAAACTGGATATTGCGCATCGATAATGACAAGGGGACCAAGGTTGGCAAAAACGGCGAGCAGATAGTTGCGGAGTTTGACGGCACTAGAAAAGGCAAGAGAGATGCCAAACGCTATCTCAAAATAAAGCAAAAAACCGACACAAGCATGAATACAATTGCGAAATATAGAGCCGTGATGACTAGATTCAAAATCGGTCGTCTTGGTACTCAACTCTTTCCAACCAAACGTTGTGTTGTCAGGTGTCATTTAAGTAAGTATGTTGACGGTAAAATAACTGATGCGTTTAAGTCGAAGTTTAACTACGAAAAAGAGACCAAAGACCCTAAAAGGCTGGCTCAGCTATACATCATTGAGAGAGTCCTTCAGCCGAGAGCTGAGCTTACTGGCACTGCATTACTGTGCATACTTGATGAGGGCTGTCGTCCAGATAAAACAGAGGCGACTCCATGCCAAGAAGGAGTCGACTGTGCTGACGGGGGTATGCCGAGAGACGAGTACGATATGGCTCAACGAGCAAAAATGGAGGAACTAGCCAAAAAACTGGGAATAGAGGATGCCGCCAAACTTGCAGAGATAAATAGAATATATTCAGAAATGCAGCAAAGAGGGTTTAGAGAATATGCCATGAAGGCAGTTCTGAGCAAGTTTATGGGGCAGGAGGCGGCTGATCTGGCTACAAAGAGGGTGAGCGCAGCTATACCCTACGTTGGATGGGTCAACTTAGCAGCCAAGATGGTTAACCAGGCAAATACGGCTGGGCCAAAAATCAAAAAGATCAGTTACGGCTTAAGTGCTGCAGCGGCAGTAAAGATGTTTATGACTTATCAGTCTTATGCTGATGAAATCCACACTGGAAATATTAGCGCGGACGAAGTAGGCTCGTGGACTGATACCCTTGGGACAACAACCGATACCGATAAAAATCCATCACAAGGCGGTACGGCTGGGGCCGAAGGTAGTCCTTTGTACCAAAACCTCATAGAGGGAGCAGGCAAAAATACTTCTCCTCAGTTGTCGTCTAGCGCATCAATTCTTAGCCAAGTCCTTCCCGCCAAAGCCTATGCTGCCGCTGCTGACGCTAAAGATCCTTATACAGATTACAGATGTGAGGACGACAATAATAAAGCCCCTCCAAAAGGTCAGTTGGTTTGTCAAAATGAGCTATTAGGGCAAGGTATTGGCGTATTCAATACTATCCACAATTATTTTACGAACGGTCCGGGCATCGTGGTTAAGACGATTGCCGATGTTTGGAATGGCACCATTGGCAAAATATTTGATCTGATCGACAAAGTTTCTGGCTGGCCAGGCAACGCGATAATGGGCGCGTCACAAACCGCTCTTGAGAAGCTGTGCGGCACAGTCGCGCAAGCAGGTCTCGGTCCGCTTAGCTCTATATGCGGCGTCAAAAAGGTCATAGATGACGAGGCGCCAAAAGTCCTTAATGCTGCAGCTAACGAATTCTTCCCTAACCCAACTGGCGCGAATATGAGCGGAGCTAGAACATTCAACGTGATGGCCGCGGGAGCAAATGTGCTCGGCAACGATTCTTGTGCCGCAGCAGGATGCATGAATGTCAGCGATCAGGTAGCTGCAAAAATACAAAAAGAGCAATCAGACTTTGAAAGATATAGTTTCCAGCAGAAACCTTTATTTGCGCGGTTATTTGATACCAACGACCGTTTCTCTTTGATTAGCCGACTAGCTATGGCAGTGCCGTTCGACCTTAACGCTAGCATTTCAAGAAATTTCTCTAAGATAGTATCAAATCCGTTTGGAAGCTTGGCCCATGGTTTCGCCTCTGCCGTACCATTCAAGAACGCCTCGGCAGCCGACTACAGCACAGTTAATGTCTTCCATATTGGTAATATGGCCTTCCCTAGGGATAAGTTACCGGATGATCCAGAAAAATACTGGGATGAGCACAACTGTGGCGACACCAGCGAGAACGGCCCTATATTTAAGTGGCAGCAAAAATCCGCCGATGACCCTGTCAATGAAGACACCGGCATGCCAATGCATAACAGCGTCGAGCCTTGCCTGCTTATCAAATATGTAACTGGGGTTGACGCAGGCTATATCGATCCAAGTCTGCTGACTAAGGACGATCTTGCTGAAACCAGCTTGGCAAACGGAGCCCAAGCTGCCGTTGACGCAACTAATCCCGCTGACTCTGTAAGTTCAGATGAAAAAGCGGTTGCAAAAGAAATCCTCGCCAACAAAAAAATTAGTTATCTCTATAGTGCCAAAGACGATGTCATGCTCGCGGCTCAAGGCAAAAAAGGCACAAATGGCGTTCCGATTGATATAAGAGGCCTTCAGATTGTAGCTGCCTTAGGTAGAAATCATAGCGTTATCGTAAGTGCATATGAGAGCTATGGCGGAGGACACCATGCCGGCTCTGATCACTACGACGGACACGCGGTCGATATAGCTCAGATTGATGGTAAAACAGCTTTCATCAACATTACTGACTTCTGGGACGAAATAAAGCCATACTCAAAGAACGCCATCTTCTTGCAGGGGGATTGTGCCGGAGCAAAACCAGCTCCTTCAGGAATGAATCGTCGCCCTGGAGACGACTGTAGTCACCAACATATATCTTTGAAATGAACATAAAAAATATCCTACTAGCCATATCGGAGCCGTCGAATCTAAAAAGGTTTGCGGCTGCGTTTTTTGCAGTTTTGATTATTTTTACAAATGTTGGTCAGGCTTTTGCCGACACTCCTTCGGGACTGCCGGACTCCGAGCAAGAAGCCATTCAAAACTGGCCCAACTGGGTTGCAGACCAGTGCGCTACGGATCAAGGCAGCACCGACACGACAGACACAAACAATAACGACAGCACTCTGGACGATTTTGTGAGAGCAATTGCTTATACCGAGAATGGCGGCAAAGTCACCGAGAACACGCTTGGTTCACAAGGTGGCAAGTACGGCATGCTTAATACGTGGTTTGCGGGCGAAGCTGAGAGTTATTATCCGCCGGCGAAGAAGTATGGTAACGCCAACGCGACTCCAGAGTCGCAACAGGACGCGATTGCATATATTAAATTTGCTTACCTAAAGAAGAAGTTTAATGGAGATTATAAAAAAATGGCCATGTACCACATGCTGCCCGCTTCTGTTACCAGTGACGCGCAGGCCAATCGGGTTTATGCAAATAACGGGGGCAACAACGCCATTGACTATGGCAACCTCGTATATCAGCGAATGAAAGATAAGATGGGCAAAAATATTCCTCTTAAGTACGAGGACGCGCCAGACTTCCAGAAGTGGTACAAACATAAGCTCGGCGTCGATTATCAGGTTCAAGATAACGCCACAGCAGCGGATAATAATGGCAATAGTGACAGCACAGGCAAAATCATTAACTCGTCTAAGACGCCCAAGAATGGACAGTCTCTCGGTGGCGTTGGCGGAACAGGATTTACTAAAGCGGAGGTCGAAAAAGCCAAGGCGAGAGGACATGGCTCATTCGACGGTGGCAAAGATTTCTTGGCAACAACCTACGGCCCGCCTTGGGACAGTACTGAAGGCACGGGTGTTACGTCGACTGGCCTAGATATGGCGGGACCGAATAATAATCATGGTAAGCCAAGATATTTAATAGCTGTTGATCCGAATGTAATTCCGTATGGCTCATTGGTGACGGTTTGGCCAAACCCTGTTAATTGGAAGGGTCCATTCTTGGCAGCAGATACTGGCGGTGCGATCGATGGCCACCACGTTGATGTATATGATTGGTCCGGTGACGGTACCAAAGATAAGTTTTCTGCCAACAACGCTAAGGTGCTGCCTTGGGATGGTTCCATTGTTGACGCAACGGCAGCAGCACAAACCACGGACACAACCGTATGCTGTCCAACCGACGGTGTTAACGCTAGTCCAGGCACGGGCGCCCCCGATGGCATGACTTTCCCAAATCTTGACCCGAATGCCATGGCAAACGCTATTAATAAGTGGATTGAGAAGCAAAATCCAAGAAGCACGATGAAGGGCCTGGGGGCAACAATCGTAGCTACGGCGAAACATAACGACCTCAACCCTTTCCTGCTTGCAACAATACCCAAAAAAGAGTCCTCAATGGCTGATCCGAGCGACTTCAACGTTTCACACGGCAACAACGCTTACGGCCGAACGGCAGCAGCGGGACAGCCTAGCTTCCAGGGAGCTAGGTCTTGGTATAGGTGGTCTTCGGTAAAAGCTAGCGTCGACTATACGGCTCCAGAAAACAAGGCTCAGCCCGGTAGCGGAGGCGACATGGGTGGATACATAAAAGATGTTTACCCGGAGATGATCAAGAAGAATGATATAGTAGCGTTCTTTAACAAGTATGCTCCGCCAAGCGAAAACGACACCTCAACATACATTGCACAGATTAAGGGCTGGGTAAAGGAATTGGTTGATCTGACAAACAGTGGCGGGAGTGGCGGCGGCTCTGATGGCACTGTCGGAACAACCACCGGCTCGGGTGATACTGCAAGCCCTGGCGCGGGCGCTTGTTGTCCACCGCAAGGCAGCGAAGTGACATCACCTGCCGACAGTACCGGTAAGCCTGATTTTATCGATATGTCGGGTCCTCCGGTGAACGGCATGGATATGAGTCATGGTAAGCTAACCAAAATCAATGCGCTAATAATTCATTACACCCAATACGATGCTGGAGAGGGCGCAAGGCTAAAGAACGACTGGGCGAGGGACGGCAAAGGCTATGGGGTGCAGTTTAATGTAGGCAAGACAGGCAAAGTTTATCAGTATTTCCCATTGAATAATATGCAGGTTGCTTGGCACGCTATAGGTGTTAACAGTCATGCCATCGGTATAGAAATAACAGGTAAGGATGGTGAGGACCTGATGAACAACACCAAGCAATTTAACGCCGTAGTGCAAACTGTGCGTTATCTTTGTGACAAGTACAATATACCCTGCTCAAATCCAAAAGGAGATATTACTGGATCGAGCGCAGACCAGGCTCAGGGCATGATCGGTCACGATGAAACACCAAGTAATGACCATGCCGATCCCGACACCAAAATTAAATATACTCCTGGAGAAGTTGCCATAAATATTGCCACCGGTAAGTTGTGGACCGACAACGACCGCAAAGACTCTAGCAAGCATGCATATATGATGAAGCTTAGGACAGCTCTTGGATATAATCCAACCCCAGGCAGTTCAAATAAAGGCACTCAGTCTGTACCAGATGCCACAACTTCGGGCGACCGTTGTCCTGCTCCGCCGAGCAACGCCGAGAACTCAGACATCAAAAAGACAATTACCGTCAAAGAGCCAAGGAAGTTCATTACTATGCCTAGTAAATATTCTTGCCCAGGGAGAACTACGAGAATAGATGCTCGCATAGCCGCTGATCTAGCTTATCTAATTCAAACGTATAATATGTGTGCGAACGACGGCTTGGCAAATGGCCACAAGAGCCATGGTGCTGGTCTGGGAGTAGACCTGGTGCCTAGAAGCAATGCCTCATCAAAGGACTCGTGGAAGAATACCACTGAGGCGGCGGCTAGAGCGATGGGCTGGTATGGCGATGGGGCTTCAGACCCCAAGGGTTCCAAACAAGGCTGCGCACACTACGTGCCTGGGGGATACGGTCAGTGTATGGGTTCTGCGGATCAAAAAATAGCCAACTGGGTCCGTTGGATGGGCTATAACGGCGATGTTGACCATGGCGATCCTTGGCATATATATGGCTCGGCGTCTGCGCATTTGCATGTTGGTTGGGACACGCCTAACCAAGACGGCGCAGCTTCAGGTATTATTTCTCAACCCAGAGAGTCTGTCTATGCGTTTCCAGCTCCCGTTCCAGATGATATTCAGAGGTTACTAAACTAATGTTGGCGCAAATAAATTTCAAAAAAATTCTAGTTATTACGGTTGTTATATTTTTCGCCGTGTTTGCTTTATATGGGTTTAAAAAATGGGGCTATGACAACCCTGTAGTGAAGATATCTTCGGACAGCTCGCCGGTTACGCTCCAAATAGACACAAAAAAAATAACTGTTACCGAATCGGGCAAAAACATTAGGCTAAAGCGTGGTTCGTATAACTACTTAGCCTCATTTAACGGCATAGATTTGTACGGCAACGTCGACACTCTTGAGTCATCTAATCCGACAATCCGGCTTAACTATAAGATTTTTAGTGAAGAGGGCGTGCGCACATCGCTCTGTGCTATTGAAGACGTTGCCTTGCAAAAATGCGAGTACACCACTGATCGTATTACCGTTAAGTTACTGGCAGACAATTCTTGGGCGCTAGTAAAATACATGCCGCAAGACAGGGGTGTGCCCAATTTCATAGCGTTGCATATGGAAAATGGCGCTTGGAGCAAGGTTGCTGACAGCGACGATTACGGTAATAATTTTAGTGGGCTCGTACCAAGCTTTGTTAGTGAGGAGGTCAGATGAAAAAAGTCTTTATAATTGTTGGCGTTCTGATCGTCTTGATTATAGGACTATTTTTGCTGACTGGCAGGCAGGCGCCCTCAATCAATGGACCGTTCAATAAAGTCGCTTCAAATCTTCAACAGCCCCAAGTATTAGGCAACGATTTTTACTACTTTACCGGGTCATCTTTTGCAAAAATAGACACCACAACCAACAAGACCAGCTTGTTAAGTCAGTATTTGTATACTTCGGGGGAAATTCTTGTTTCCAGCTTTAATAAGGACGGGGTTGTTTTTGGCACTACTGGAACCGACGAAACAGACTTATTTGGTCAGACTTTACTAAGGGCAGGTCGACCAGCTACATCAAGCGCCTGGTGGATATATGATTTTACCAACAAGCAGTTGTCGTTAATCAACATTCCTGGAGTGGAAACTTGTCGTGAGCTGGTCGAGGCGAATTCTTACTTATACTGCTCAAGTTCGATAAGCGGTAGCCAAAACAAGACTAGTCTTCTTGCATACAACCTTGAGAGTAAGCGTTCGACAACTATTTATCAATCAGACTACGCTCTAACTTCGCTAACTACCGATGGATCTAATGTGTATTTTTTGCAGTCCTCGCTTGAAGGCGCCCAAACACTTCTAAAGACTTCGTCGGAAGCCAAACCTAATAGCGTCTATGTCAGCAAGTCCCGGATTGACTACGCCATAAGTGACGGTCAGATCCTCGTTGACGAAACAGCCATTGGTTCTGACAAAGAGAATAGGGATTCTGGTCCTGGTGGCACCACTCCTAATAAGCAAAAACTTATCTTGCTTGATAAAAAAGGTTCGCAAATCGTGGATAAAAAAGGTATTAAGCAGGGCGCAGGCAATATAAACAGCTCGAGTTGCTGTATTGTGTTAGCGGCAAAAAGCAGTAATAGTGTTTTTGCTACAGAAAGCACAAAACTAAAAGAATATATTCTTGAGGATCTGACCGACGGAAATGTATGGAAAATTAATGGTCTCTACTACTATATCCGCGGAAATGATCTGTTTGTGAATAAATTGGTTCCTAAAACGAAGTCTGGTTTTGATTTTACCGAGATCATCAACACTACACCTAACAAGTTCTATATTAGCGAAGCAAATAATGGCTCAAATCAGGTTTACATAAATGATTCTTCTAAAGACTTTAACGGCAATGCGATGGCAGTTAATGATTTCTTAATTAAGTCTGGTTTTGATCCAAATCAATTTAATTTTAATTGGGACGTTAATCTTCTGCCGCCAGCTAATATTTACTCAGGGCAGGCCAACATTATTCGTTAGGTCTTTAACCAAGCGGGATAATGTGGCTTTTGGTGGTGAAATGCTTGATGACGAGGTCGGCGTCGGTGGTTGTAATGAAGGTTTGGTACTGCGCCAGATAGTCGGTTAGGGCGTGGCGACGCCGACCGTCCAGCTCACTGAACACGTCATCTAATAACAAGATTGGTTGTTGATCGCGGGCTTTATGAAGAATGCTTAGTTCGATGATTTTGAGAGCAAGCACTGCCGTCCTTGTCTCACCACGAGAGGCAACTTCTTGCGCCGGTCGTCCATCAAAAAACACCAATAAATCTTCTCGATGAGGACCGCTGCTTGTAAAGCCTCTTTCTCTATCTGTGGCGAGACTGGTATCCAGTTTCTTCAGAAAACTACTTTCGTATGATTCCGCCGGCCAAGTGGCGCCATATTCTACTTTGACTTTGGTTTTAGCTCCAGATAATTTCTTATATAAGGGGGTTATTTGTTTGGAAATTTCTTCAACTAGTTGCTGTCGAAATTTAATAATTTGGCCGCCTAACTGGCTCAGTTTAACATTCCAGGGAAATATTTCATTTTCGTTAACGTGGCCGTTTTTAAGTAGTCGATTGCGCTGAGCAAGAGTGCGCTTGTATTGTCGTCGTAAAGACCCGTATCCACTCACGGTTTTTTCTAAAAGATCGTCTAAGTAATTTCTCCGTCCTTCTGGTCCGCCAGTTAACATTAATAGGTGGTTTGGCTCGAATAATACAGCGGGCACAGAGTGTTGAAGAGTAAGTCTTTTGTATGTCTTAGTGTTTAGCTCATAGGTTTTTGAAGATTCTGGTTCGAGCTCTATTTTTACAGTTCGGTGGCTCCCATCAGACATATCTATGTCAATTCTCGCCCAAGGCTTTTTGTTGCGTACGAGTTCAGTATCGCGGGCTCTGTATGAAGATCCTATCGATGCCACCAGCAGAGACTCTAATAGGTTTGTTTTGCCGCTAGCGTTAGGCCCAACGATAATATTTACACCTTGACTCAACTCAAACGATTCGTCCGAATACGAACGATAATTCTGCAGCCTCAGATCAGTAATCATTCTAGTTATTATACGTCGGTTGGGGCGTGTTAGCTCTTAAGGGGCATCACAATGTGGTGATAATCTTCGCTAGATGGGTCAAATATTAAGGTTGGCTCTAGTTTGCCATTAAAACCGAATACTACATCATCCGAATTAAGTGCATTTAGCGCGTCAACGAGGTATTTGGAATTAAGGGTGATTGATCCTGTACCTTTAATCTTGGCGTCGGCTTGGGCGGTGTTTTCGCCAAGCTGAGTCGCCACGGATTTGATACTAATCTTTTTAGATTCTTCGTCTAATTCTATAGTGATACTGCCTGCACTCTCGCGAGCGAATAGCGAAGAAACTTTAGTTATGTTTAGTAAGTCTGCGCGCTTCAAACTAGCTTTATGCTCGAATTTTTTAGGAATTAGTTTTTGGTAGTCTGGGTATTTTCCGTCAACTAATCGGGTTACTAATTCGATATCGCCGACTTGGAATAAAACTTGTTGGTCGTTGTGGGTGATGTTTATTTCTTCATCTTCGTCATCAATTACTCTTAATAAGTCATTCATTGCCGAAGCGGGAACTATTAAGTTTATTTCTTGCTTGTTGCCGCCTAATTTCTTTTCAGCTAATCTGTAGCTATCAGTGGCTGCCATGGCTAATTTACCATCGCTGGTCTGAAGTAATACTCCTGTTAATACGGGGCGAGTTTCGTCATTAGAGGCTGCAAAAGCAACTTGTTGAAGAGCCTTTTTAAATACACCTGATTTTACTGACCATTTTTTACCGCCAGATATGCTTGGCATTATTGGGAAATCATCAGCGACTATTCCATTTACGGTGGAGTTATATTGATCTGTTGTAATGTGAAGTTTATTGTCTTTAAGATCTAAGTTAATAACACCTTCTGGTAGTGAGCTGATGAAATCTTGCATTAGTCTAGCGGGAACAGTTATCGAGCCTTCATCTTCGACCTTAGCGCCGATGAAGTGAGTTATTGCGATGTCTAGGTTAGTTGCGGACAAGCTTAGGCGGTTATTGATGGTTTTAATTAAGACGTTTGAGAGAATCGGCAAGGTGCTACGAGTATTAGCAACTCGAGCTACTGAACCAAGCGCACGATTTAGATTTTTGCGAGTTACTTGAAGTTTCATTATTTATCCTCACTAATATTAATAAAGTTATTTAAATACTTAGTACTTGTTATTAAGGTTGTGGAAGTTGGGTAAAACAAATAATTTAATAGATGTGAAATAGTTATTAAGGACTGCGGAAAAGTCTGGAAAAAGTTTAGGAAACTACTAGTAAAAAATTCAGCCACTTTTTGTGAAACTAGAACGGGCTGTTCAAAACCACTATTTTTAACCACACCTTTTACGAAATTTTTACACAGTTTATGCATATAATTGCTCCCGGATATCCGCAACCGACATGCGTAAATTAGCGTCGGTTTTGCAGTCTTCTTCAATCTTTTCGACAGAGTGAATAGCGGTCGTGTGATCTTTACGACCGAGCTCTTTAGCTATTTTTGGGAAACTTAACTTAAGCTCGCTTCTAAGTAGGTACATAGCAACCTGACGCGGAACGACAATGTCGCGGTCGCGCTTAGGTCCAACAATATCTTCATAAGGAATTTGGAAATGCCTAGCTGTGCGCTCAATAATTTGTTTAGAGCTCAGGTGCTTAGGTCGTGATTTAGAAATATTTAGTAAGCTCGATGCGATTGCTAGGGTTGGCGTAAGACCGCGCACTTCACAATATGCTAGAAGCTGATTTAAAGCCCCTTCAAGCTCACGAATGTTGGTCGTGATGTTGGTTGCCAGATACTGCACAACCTCGTTGTCTAAGTCTGTGTCATGGCTATATGCCTTGGCTTGAATGATAGCGCAGCGCGTTTCGAAGTCAGGTACCTGCATATCAATACTCATCCCGCCAGTGAAGCGGGACCTTAATCGATCCTCGAGAGTAGGAATATCTTTAGGCGGCTTATCGGCGCTCAGAATGATCTGCTTGTTAGCTTGGTGAAGGGCATTAAAAGTATGGAAAAACTCTTCCTGCATTTTTTCTTTACCGGCGATGAACTGAATGTCGTCAACGATCAAAACATCAGCTGTTCGGTAGTGGCTCGCGAAGGCGGCGGTTTTACGAAACCTTAATGCGTCAACGAACTCCTGAACAAATTGCTCGGTTGTTATATAAAGGACTTTTGCGCCTTCGCGAGCCGCCAAGGCGTTGCCGACTGCCTGAATCAGGTGGGTTTTGCCAATTCCGACGCCACCATATAAGAAAAGTGGGTTGTATTTGGTGCCGGGTTGCTGGGCGATAGCCTGGCAGGCGGCAAAAGCCAGCTCATTGCTTGCGCCAACCACAAAGTTATCAAATGTATACTTTGAATTTAGACCTTGCCTATATGAATGACCTAAGCCTCCACCGATGTTGGTCTGAGGTTGCGGCTCTGAAGCTACAGCGGTGTCTAGGGTAGGGGTTTCGTCCGAAGAGCTTCGATCGTCTTTGGGAGCTTTGTTTGCAGAAATCTTATATTCAATAACTTCAGCTTCGATACCGTTTTTGCGGAGAGTTTCAGCAATCAGGTCGTTATATTTCCGCTCAAGCTGCTGCTTGATAAAAATGTTGGGGACGCCGATGACGACTTTTTGGTCGTCTTGTTTGAGCAGGCAGGTGTTTTTGAACCAGGTCGCATAATTGCCGACCGAAACGGACAATTCTATTTCCCCTAAAACCGTTTGCCATAAGACCTCGGTCTGCATCCTTCTCCCCTTTACGTAGTTAACTAATATACGCTAGCGGGGAGTAGTTTTCCACAGCCATTTTTACAACCACTCGTCAAAGTAAAAACTGGGCTAAAAGATTGAAGGTTTTGCACAGGCAAAAAGCGCCCCTGTAAATGTGTGGATAACCGCGCGCCAAACGTGGATAACTATTTGACGCACGCTGGACGAATATTTTTTAGTTAGGGCCTGAGGACCCTGGTTCAATGTATGTTTGGGCCTGGATCGGATTTGTCGCTTTTTGCGGATAATGGCCATTTTATTTATCTGTAAAAAATCGGGATTCGTTAAATTTAGCGACAAAACCTATTTACCCAAAAACTTATGTAAAATGCTCCCGCCAGACCACCAAAAGCACAAGCAAAAACCTCTAAGACTCTTTACAAAACAGAGGTAAACGGGTATAGTCTATCTAATGCCTAAAAGAACTTATCAACCAAAAAAGCGATCTCGCTATCGCGAGCACGGCTTTTTGAAGCGCATGCGTGACAAAGCTGGACGCAACGTGTTGAAGCGCCGACGCAATCGCGGCCGCGCCAAACTAACTGTTTAAGGACAATCTAATATGCTCGGTCGAGCACATCGTTTCCACGGACTCGGTAGCTTAAACGGTGTTTATCGTAATGGCAAAAAAGTCCGCGGCAATATGATTAGTCTGCAGTACGGCTCTCGCCACATGGAGAAACCTTACCGCGTTGCCGTCGTAGTTAGTCGCAAGACCCACAAATCAGCCGTTGTCCGAAACAGAATCCGGCGTCGCATATACGAAGTTGTCAGGCTCAACGACGAAGGACTAAAAAACGGCACTGACCTGGTTTTTACGGTATTTAGCGACCAAGTTGCCGACATTAGTACTGACGCACTGGCTAAAACGATCAACGAGCTACTTAGCAAGTCCGGCGTAAAAGCATAGCCTTTAAACATCGGTCAAAGCGCCCATTTTTGAAGCCGAACATGCTATAGTAGTAGCAATGTTTACGACTTTTGTTGTCCAGCCAATTTTTAATTTGCTCGTATTTATCTATGCGCTGCTTCCGGGGCACAACTTCGGCGTAGCCCTAATTATCTTCACGATCATCATTCGTTTGCTGCTTTGGCCAATTCTTAAAAAACAACTACACCAGACTAAGGCCATGCGCCAACTTCAACCAGAAATCAAAAAGATCAAACAAAAAACCAAGGGCAACCGTGCGCTTGAATCTCAGATGTTGATGGAGCTCTACAAAGAGAAAGGCATCAACCCAATCGG
>CAZYJC010000016.1:0-7902 GCA_964647765.1 uncultured Candidatus Saccharibacteria bacterium
ATTCTTCCTCAACTTAAGAAAAACTGTAATCCCAACTACTCTGCTTGTGTTCCTGACGTGCAGTACGATTTAAACTGCCCAGAAATAGGCCACCAGGTAACAGTTAAAGGAAATGATGTTTTTCATTTAGATAAAGATGGTGACGGAATTGGATGTGAAGCATACGGTGCAGGCAATATATTTTGGCAACT
This sequence comes from uncultured Candidatus Saccharibacteria bacterium, assembly GCA_964647765.1. Classification (GTDB taxonomy): domain Bacteria; phylum Patescibacteriota; class Saccharimonadia; order Saccharimonadales; family UBA4665; genus CAZYJC01. The sequence continues at coordinate 192 of CAZYJC010000016.1, forward strand.
TGTAATTTTTGGTTTTGCAGGATGGTTTATTGGTGCGTTCCTCGGTGTACTGGCAGGAACATTTTACGAAAGTTATGAGAACAAACGTAGCCTAAAGTAACGTTATCGGCACTGAGATAATTGGTTATAAAGTTGAAGATAATATAGTAGCTGGTTTCATTTCGAACAACTCTGTCCTACCATTTTGCTTAAGCTTACTAATTGAGTATTGTGTGGCTTAAAAATATACTAAAACCGCACGGTTCAAATTTACATTTCTGGATATGACAGGGTTTATATACATGTACCCCAGCTCTGTACTACGAAGCTGGTTGTGAATGGGTCTGCCCTCAAGGTTTTTCCAATTGAACTTCTTAAAATCAGATGTCTGCATTGCTATCGATACAGCATCTGCCGGTTTTGAATTACCGTAGCTGTCAATAAAATCAGTACTGACGGTTGTTTCGATGGTCTCGACTCCTGGAATATTCTTAACTCTTTCGCCCCACCCTACAAAATATGTATATGCAGCCGTTACAGTAGATTTTTCATTCCAAAAGTCATTATTGTAATAAGTTAGCTTTGCTATTTTTGTTTGCTCATCCCAAGATATCTTCACTCCCTTTCTTGAATGCAAAGACTTATCATAAGCACCCCAGAGCTGTTGGATTACAGGCTTAGGAGCTGACTTGGCTTTCGTCGCAGCATCTTTGCGAGCTTTCACAGCAGCAGCTTCTTGCTGTGCTTGGTCTTGTGAAGCTTTCTGTTCTGCTGCCTGTTTTTCGGCCTCAGCTTTTCTCTTAGCCGCATCTGCGGCCGCCTTTTGTGCAATAGCCGCTTTACGTGCTTGGTCTGCAGCAGCTTTTTGTATTGCCTGCTCTTTAATTTCCGCTTCATATCTACGAGCATCTTGCTTCTGTTTCTCAATATCTGATGCCGTGTAACGGTATACTTTGTAAGATTCTTGTGTTGTTTTAGAGTTCCCTTTCGCTACAACTGTTACGTCGTTCTTGCCTTCTTTGAGCGGAACATCGTAGTTGAACTTGCCCTGACTTTCAACAGCTACACTTTGACCGTTAATAGTTACTTTTGAATCATAAGGATAAACTTGGCCTTCTATCCCATACGAAGAACTCGCTGTTTTATGTGTTTCTTTGGCATCTAAGTCTACTAACTCTAAATTTGGAGGCGCAACTATCCAGCCAAAAATAGTTAATGCTGTCAAAGATAAGAAGAAAATTGTAACTGTATTTTTCACCCACAACCGCCACTTGGTGTATTTGTACATTAGAAATAACCCGAGCGGAAAGAAGAGGATTAAAGCCAAAATGGTGAATAGACTTTTGTGCCTTTTCATGATGTATATATATTATTACACTATATCTAAAAACTAAAATCAAAAATCCCTAATTAAGTCACTATATAGCAGCATGTCAGCGATTAGTTGGTTCAACTTCGACCAACTCTGCCCTACCATTGACTTTTGTATTCTTAGTTGTTATAATAATTTTATGAGTGTGCACCCTGATTACCCAGGTCTTGTTCGAGAGGCCCTTCATTCGGATGTTTACTGGGCAGATTATAGGCCTGAAGGATATGAAGTACCTGGTACTGAAACTGCTAAACCTTTCCCTGACGAGAACGTTGGACTAAGACTTTTGTTAAACAAAACAGATAAAGCAGCTATTTTTGATACGTTTTTCTCAATAACTAGTGGGGGGACGGTAGAACCAATAGAAGAAGGTGTTACATTACCTAGACCTTACGAAAGACAATTATTATACGTTGTCGAGGACAGACGACGTATCGTTCCCGCACTATCGATTGCCGCACATTTTGACAAAAAACGACGAACTGCTAGAGAAAATGCTATCGAAGCAGCCAAGGCTGAATTCGGAGATGACCTAAAAATACCTGGATTTGAAGAGGAGATAGATAGAATAGATAGCTCGGCCGTGTATTTAGGTTCAGGTGCGAGTGACAGAAGAAGAGTTGGTAGAAACGTGTCCTTGGTGGACAGAGCGGCGTATCTTCTAAAGTGGAGTGAAGAAGCAGGACTTTTTGTCGGACTACAAACTGACGATATGCATGTACCCGATGCCTGGAAAAGCGCCCTATTAGAAGTATTTCCTGATGTTCCCTTAGGTAATGTATATTCAAAAACACACCTTGGAACTCACAATGAACTTGGCAGAATAATATCAGCTAAAATGCTTGAAGTTTATACTCTAAAACCCGACTTCTCAAATACATTGGGCGGAAATAACAAAACAAAAAAGAGGGAAAAGATACCGTTTAGCGCAAGATTAGGCCAACTAGGACTTAACGGGATAGGCTAGATATAAGCATTATTTTCTATGAGTTACTTATTTCCTGAAATAATAGGTGGGGATGACGAAGGTGTTGAACCGGGTATTGCAACCACCCCTGACTCACCCGAAGAAGCTATTGTCCAAAGAGTATTAGGTGAACGTCTGGCAGGATTTATGGATGTTTTACAAGCAGCATTAGAGATGGGACTTACTGAACGAGGCTTCTATACATTTCTTGGCACGCCTATTGATAAGCTAGGTGGCGCAACACTAATTGAGCATTTTACCGACAATGAGGATGATGGTGCAGCTCAAAGAGCACTTGAGGCAATTGCTGATTTAGAACGAAGAATGGGACCTAGTTAAATCTAAGCTTTATTCCAGCAAAAATTATCAATTCTTCTGCAAGTTGATTCCACTGCGACAAACTCCGCCCTACCACATTACATTTGACTTTTATCACCATCTATGTTACAATATTGCCGAAATGGAGATTTTGTAATGTTACTCAAGAACAGTCCTTTACTAATAGATGGTTTTGATCAATTAAGTGAGACGCAACGCCGACCGCTCTCTGATGAGGAACTTCAAAATGGTTATGCTGACAGGGCTACAATGGACATTGTTGCTAGACCTGCAAATATTCTTGATACATATCTTGTAGGAGACCGTATCGGTGTTACGAATAGCATGGCTCTTGGCGAGCTAGGCATTAGCGGCAAAATGCAAGTCCATCGTGCAGGACGGGCCGAAATAACTTTAGATACAGTTCCTCCACTTGAAATGGAGGGCAAGCTTGTTCGTCTTGATGGCAATTCCGCACCAAAGTATCAAGAGCTGCCTGCAGATCAGTTGACTTTTGTACCTGACAGCAATGCCGTGTATCGGATTATGGACTTTTCTGGCGTAGCACTTACTGAGATCCGTTAAACCTAATACGATAATCGTTTTGGATTAGTTATTGATGTTAGAATCTATTGAATTAATGCGAGCAGGCGATTTCATTGAGCCAAGTGAAGCAGGCGCCGCAAGAGCTTCAATAGAAGCACTAACTTCCCCGCTTACGATTGGCTACGAGCTTGAGGTAATGCCTCCAGCAATAGAAACCACACCCGCGCTTAAAGCCTTGAGATCTGTTGGAGTGCCTCAAACTAACTATCGCCAAATTTTAATGGATTGTGTTGAAAATCTCGAAGAGTTGGACTTCAAAAACGATGCGGGAGATGCTCTATACGAAGTAGTATCTCCACCGACAAACTCTCCGCTGGCGCTTGAAGTTGCAACACAGGGCCTTATAAGAGCTGGACTATTACCTAAAGAGGCAACTGAGGTAGAGATAACAGCTCATGCAAGTTTAGGCATACCTAATCAGATACCTCAATTTTCTACGGATCATTACCGCGCAATTAGGATGCTCAGAATGGTCGATATGCTCGGTGGTTCGACAAAAAACCGTCTGATAAATACTTGTGAGTTTCCCGAGTTTGATGCCTCTTATATATGGCATTTGCGAGGAATCGCAGGCGTTAGCACTGTTATTCAAAATCGCACCAAGTGGTTAGGTGATAACAATCGTCTGGAATTCAGAAGCTTAGCCTACCTGAATTCGACGCAGTTCGGTGAAACTCTAGAGAGATTATATTTCCTCGGTACTGCGCTTTTTGGACAAAATAAGTTAGCCCAGTCAGTTTATATAGATTTAGATGATTGGTTTAAAAAGTTTCAAAGAGCAAATGGGTTACCAGATGCCAGCTCAAGTAGTAAATATGTTTGCCCAGAAACAAGTTTTAAGAGATTTGGCGCATACATTAGGCCATATGCTGAATTTATCGAAAAAGGTGATGTCAGCGAGTTAAGGCAAAAAACCGATGCGATAATTGCCTGGGTTAAAGAACAGTTTGTGAACGAAGCCCTAGCAGCTTAGACTCTCGTTGAAACTACTTCTGGTTAGTGCCGAGAGTTTTGTGTTGGGTTTTGGGCCCGTGATATGTGTCAGGATTCCAATTCAAGGCAGCCAAAGGCTTATCACTATTCTTTGACATTATCGAAACGGCTCCAGCAAGATACAGATTATAGAGCCCGGGTGCGCATTTGACTTCTCTGACTCTACCGCTAAATATCAGGGTTCTTCCGCCATCGGTTTTGGTTGGCGTTTCTCTATTTGATGCCACACAAGGATTTGCATATTGGCTGGACGCTATGACCACGATTAGATTTGCCTTTGATCTGACTATTCGTCCGCTGCACGACTCGTTTAAGCGAACAGGGATAGTACAGCGCACAGCCTTAATCTTTAGCCTGTGAGTTCTGAGCTTGGCCTCTGAAGCTAAGGGATCAGCATGACTAGCAACCATATAGCCAACTCCAGCTATTGCAAACAAAACCATAAAGCCCACTAACAAAATATGGTGAGCTATTCCTTGGCTGTTTAGTTTGTTTCTGGGCATTATTTGTTTATAGCTTATGGCTTGATTATATTTAGCTATTTACCAAGAGTCAATTTTACTTCTTATAATACTTTTAATTATTATACTTTTATGTTATAATAACCCTATGTCTGAGGCTTTATCATCTCGTCAAGTGGAACAGTTTGTGGCGCCTATCAGTAATGAACGCAGCGCTCTAACACTCGGTGCGATGCAACCGGCAGCATGTTACTCTCCCGGCGAGTTAACGGCTCGAATGAGAGATATTGAAGGTGAAGATTCGCCTTGGCCTACTTCTGATGCTTTAATACGGTCGTATTTTCAGTCCTTCGCAGCTGTAGACTTGGTAGCGCAGAACGGCGGGAATAATTATCGTTTATCTAGAGAGGGTATTAGAATTGGGCAGCCTCTTGCAGGACATTTAGTTGATTTTTCTCTTGAAGTTGCACCGACACTCAAAGACTTTGGCGGATCGATGAATACAACAAGTAATGGCGGCTCAAGGCCAGTTCAGACTCGTATTGATATATTTAGACGATTAGTTAAAATCGGCGAAGACAATATAAGTGTGTCTGATCTTGGGGGAGAAATTGGTGTAGATACTAGCCGTACAGGTGTAGTTGCTACTAATTTAAGCGACTTGAAGATTATTAGTAAAATAGGCTCAGACAAAGGCGAACCAGTGGTTTTTTATACCGCTACGCCTGAACTCCTCGATTTAGGAATAAAAAACCGAGACGCGACAGATCAATACAGGATTACGTTAGGTCTTATCCAGGACCACTTTGCTCAAAGGCCTTATGACAGAATTTCGAATTATGAGATCACCCACCTACTGCTTAAGTTTGGTTTAGTAGATTTACCTGAAACAGAATTACTTGCAAGTGTATCCAGAATTACCAGCGGGCTTGCCAGCAAAAGAGGCGTCTTAGTGCCAACAAGAATTACCGAAGATCCGCGAACATATGCAATCTTTTATACAACTTCAAAACAACGTAGCTTAATAGCCAAATATTTGAAAATTATCGAGCAAGCGATAGAAGGTTCAGATGACTTTCAATACGAGGGACGCAAAAAAATGTATCTACTGCTAGATGACGAAGAAAAGGTCGCGGCGCTCTATGAAAAAGCGAAGCAAAGTTCCAGCGGCTGGCTGAGGTCTGCAGAGGGACAAGCCGAAGCAAAATCGAAGATTGCTCAAGCAGCACGGACAATCGAAGGACCAGTCACAATTAGACGAGTACTGCGTGACTTAAATGAATCGGGGCTAAGATATGGCTATAGGATGGTTGGCAACCATTTGGATCATTTAGTAGAAGAAGGCTTGATGACAAAAGAAAAAACCAAACGCGGCTGGGAATTCATATTCACCGATCCAGAGAGCTAGTTGGCTTTGTTATAATCTTGAGGTGAAGATAATTGATATTTCACTGCCTATTTATGAGGGCATGACGGTATATCCCGGGACGGAGCCGACACGCGTAAATACGGTTGCCAGCCCGAGTGGAACTTCGGTTGTTTCTGTAATAACACTGACTTCTCATGCCGGCACACACATAGACGCGCCAATTCACTCTATTCCAAATACCAAAGGAATTGACGGTTTCGATTTAGGAACTTTTTATGGACCCTGCCGGGTTTTGGATGTTTCTGATGCAAAAACACAAATAAGCCTCAAGGACATCACAAAGTTTGACATAAAATCTGAAGAGAGAATACTTTTTAAAACTTCGAATTCTAGCCGAGGTTTTAAAGAGTTTTATGACGACTATGTTTTTTTGGGATCTGACGCTGCCGAATTTTTGGCTAACCAAGGGGTGGTTTTAGTTGGGATCGATTCTTTGTCGATTAAGCAGCGGGGCTCCCCCGACCATACCCCTCATACCGCCCTGCTCTCCCAAGGAATTGCTATTATTGAAGGTCTGCAACTCAAGCATGTAGCTGAAGGATCATATACTCTATCGGCCTTCCCGCTTAATGTAGGCGATATTGACGGATCTCCAATCCGCGCAGTCTTAATAAAATAAAACCGACGACTTTTATAGAGTCGCCGGTCTTTGGTTTTTGAAGCCTGGCTTTATAGCTTCTTAATTAACCGGTCTATCTTGAGAATATTCAAGTTACCGGTGTTAGTTAGCTCGAAGGCCAAACCATTATTTGACTTCACGTATCTAACGCCTTTCTTTTAGTTTTTATAGTTTTTGTTTGTGATCACTAACACTATTTATTATACATGATTTTGTTATTTTGTCAAACTCATGTAGGAGATTTGTGTTTTGGATGACCTCATATAAATCATATATTCTCTTGCCACATCGGGACAAGATACAAAATCAATAGTTCGTTGTGGTTTTTGCAGAACGATTAATAAAAATAAATGCAATTACGGCGATTAGCAGTAATGCTACGGCGAAACCCTCAATAACTGGGCTCGGCTTGGCCTTACTCGGCGTTGACGAGGTTGCTGTAACGGCTGCCGTCCCTGTTGCCGATGAATTTAGGTTTACCGTGGTAAGACTTTGGTTGCCTAGTGGGACTCCACCGCTGCTGCTGTTGGTTAGTAGGTTAGTTGATGTCCCCGGCTGCACACCACCTGAGCTTGTCGATGGGCCCGTATTAGCAGTTGGAACATTTTGCGGATTTCCGGTTTGTGTTTGACTATTGCCGTCCCCGGATGTGATAGAAAGATTGTTTGCCATTCAAAGATATATTGTAAATGAATTAATTGTATTGACCTAGCTTATCGGGACCGAAATTGTAAAAGTTGAGCCATTATTGGGTTTGCTAGATACGCCAATTGAGCCACCGTGCAATTCAACAATATTTTTTGCTATTGCGAGCCCCACGCCGTATCCGTCAGTTTCGTTTTTGCTCCTAGCTGAGTCGGCTCGGTAGAAACGTTCAAAAATGTGTTTTTGGTCCTTGGCTTTTATACCCATGCCTTGGTCAATTACCTGAATAACTACATTGTTGCCATCAATTGCTGAAACAATC
>CAZYJC010000016.1:7912-16520 GCA_964647765.1 uncultured Candidatus Saccharibacteria bacterium
GGACTATATTTTATGGCGTTTTCGAGTAAGGTTACGATAGCTTCAACCAAACTGGATTTATCTCCAAGTATGGTTGTCTTTGCTTTATCGTCCCTAACTAATGAAATATTTTTTGCGTTTGCCGCAGACTCAACTCTCCCTAGAGACTGATCTATTAATTCACTGACTGGAATATTTGTTTGCTCGATATCAGTGTTTTCAAGTTGAGCGAGCTTCAGAAGTCCTTCGGTTAGAGCAGTTAGTTTGCTTAGCTCTTCCAGGTTGCTGTTTAGAACTTTCTTGGTTTTAGCTAGGGTAAGCTTCGGATCCATTAGCGTCACTTCAATCTCAGTCTGCATGGCTGCAATCGGAGTCCTAAGCTCATGGCTGGCATCAGCAGTAAAGCGGCTTTGGGCAGCATGGGCTTCTTCAATTGGCTGCAAGGTGCGGCGGGCAAGATAATAACTAATAGCTCCGCCAACCACAAATATGAAGACATTGGTTATGAGCAGACGGTCAAATGTACGGCTTTTCGCCTCGCCGTATGCATATTCCTGATCCTGCAGCCACTGCCGGCGGACATTCTGGGGAAGCAGATCTATCGGCCCACCCTCTTGCGATAGATCCGGATTCCTAAACCCACGGTCCAGCTCATCAACCGACAGTTGATAAATGTTAATACTAAAAAATAGGCTGATCAGCATGATAACAGCCAGGTACAACGAGGCCAGTCTTAACGAAGCCTTGTGGAACATTACCTAGAGACCCCGAAGTAGTAGCCAAACCCTCTCTTGGTATTAATTAATGGCTTGCCTTTAAACGGCTTATCGACTTTGTTACGCAAATAGCTCACATAAACTTCAACAGTGTTTGGCAATATATCTGCGTCATAGTCCCAAACATGCGCAACCAAGGTATCCTTTGAAATAATTTGCTCGGGATTGCGCATCAAATATTCGAGGAGTGCAAATTCTTTGGCAGTTAGATCGATAGGCTGGCCGTCTCTATCGACAGTTGAACGAGCAGGATCGAGCTTAAGGTCTTCGTAAACCAGCGCTGTGCCGGTTGACTGTTGCGGTCTTCTGAGCAAGGCTCTTACTCTGGCAATAAGCTCAACAAAGGCAAATGGCTTAACAAGGTAATCGTCAGCACCCATGTTTAGGCCGTGGGCCTTGTCGAGTATTTTGTCTTTAGCAGTCAGCAATAGAACGGGCACATGATTCCCGTCTTTACGAAGTTTTTGCAGAATGCCTATACCGTCAACATTTCCGGGCAGCATTCTATCCAAAATAATGAGGTCGTAGGGCTCTGTCGTCGCCATGGCTAAACCTTTGTCAGCATCGTAGGCAACGTCGACGGCATATGATTGCTGCTCAAGCCCCTGCTTAACGGCGTTGGCAATTTTATGCTCGTCTTCAACAATAAGTATTCGCATACTTAATATTTTAGCTATTATTCGCTGAGAATCTACTGAAGAAATAAAAAAGAGCCGCCAGGGGGCGAGCGGCTCTTCGCAACAGGAAATTCTTACTTAATTGGTCAGTGTTGCGCTATCGGTATTAGCGCTTGATTGATTTGCCTCGTTTTCGTCGTTATCGCCATCCATATGACGAGGTCCACCCATGCCATGTCCGCCCGGTCCTCTTCCACCAGGACCGTGTCCGAAGACAAAGTGTAGGTATTCGGTAGGAATATTGTTGTCCTTAGCCCATTGATCCAATTCAGATTTCTTCTGATCCATTAGAGCTTTGCGTTCTGCTGGCGTCTTATCCTTCATTGAATCTCGGTTGGCCTGCATATCTTTTTTGATCTCATCGCGCTTAGCTAGAATTGCCGTCTTTTGCTGCTCGGTTAACTTGCCGTCTTTAACAAGTTGATTGAGCTTATCCTCAACTTTTTGATTCATTGCAGCCTCATGTTCGCTTCGGTCCTGCTCAAAAACTGCTTTTACATCAGCAGGCTTGAGGTTAAATTTTTTGGCTATCTTATTGATCAGATTGTCTTGGGGGTTAGTAGTACTAGAGTTCGCGGCAGATGCTCCGGCAACACTTGCTATTGCAAGTGTTGTGGCAACTCCCGCAATTAGTAGCGGTTTGTTGATTGTCATTTTTGCTCCTTATGTGGTTACTTGCTGCTTTCCTGAGGCAACAAACACATAGTAAACCGCAAAAATTAGATTTTCCTTAACAGTTGAAATAATCTTTTATGACTGGGGTTTTTGTGGAATGATCATGCCAATGACGATGTAGGCAAAAAAGCCGGGAATCAGTCCAGTTATGAAAGTCATAATTACCCAGGCTATTCGAACGACTGTAGAATCAATTTCGAAATATTCACCCAAACCGCCGCACACACCCATCACCATTTTGTCAGTGGTTGATCTATACAGTTTCTTTACTTGCTGGTTTGGCATAATTTAATTGTACTACGCAGCTTCAGCCTGGGGACCATAAACATGGTTCATAGCTGCGCCCAATTCAGCTAATATTTCATCGCTAGTATAGTTATCTGCAAAACCTAGGTGTCGCATTTCTCTCAACTCATCAGCAGCTTCAGTAAGTTTCCTTGGCTCACCCCCACTAACTATGTGGGCCGCCAGAATTCCGTGCGCATCCAAACCTTCAAAAACTACAAGTTTTCCATCACTATCCATACCCATTGCCCGCTGGGTTGCAACCAGCCAGCTGATAGCAGTTTGTGGTTCCACTGCCGGTTCACCTTCAATATTTACTTCTGTTTGATTTGCAGCAACTTGCGGACGTAATATATCTGTCATCTGTTTCCTTTGATAAATTAGAACATATTATACTAGTTTATTGATTATTAGGCAAGCATACTCGTCGATATGTCAGTTGTGGATAAGGCTTGGTTTCAGACGCCGTGGGGCAGAGGAAATTTTTCTTCTAAATACTTTTTATACAGATTGATATCAGCCATGAAATCGAAGGCAATTTTATCTTTAGGAGGAAGATCGTCAAGGTCGAACCATTTTTGTTCGGTTGACTCCCAATCTGGCTCCCCTACCTTCTTACCTGCTTCGCAAATATATACTAATGAAATGTTTTGCCGGTTGGCGTCGCGCGGCCGCTCGGGCATATCGTTTATTGTAAGTAGTTTTAGGTTCTTGATAGTCCAGCCCGTTTCTTCAAGAGCTTCGCGAGCGGCCGCTTCGCGGGCTGTTTCGTCCCGCTCCATATAGCCCCCTACTAATCCCCAACGACCACCATCAAATAATTTTGGAGATCGTTTGACCATTAGAATTTGGCCCTTATCATTAATAACCAGCATATCCACGCAAAGGTGACGCAAGCCCGCCTTGTTGCCGTCCTCAAACTCGCAGGTAATCATAAGCTAATTTTACCAGGCTTCGTAAGCAGGCTCTTCTGGTGTAAGCTCTGTTGCTAGCCTTCTTAGTGAGGTCACATAGTTTCTCAATAATAGAAATCGGCCATAGCCCTGGAGATAACTGGAAGGTAATTCTCTCAAATGCAAACTTACATAAGCGTCACTTGCATCAGTTATAGCTGCTTCAAGTATTTCTTCTGCTAAAACACCAGGGACACCAGGCACATCATGATTCTGCAAGAAAACATCATGTGACCACTGTATTCCTTCGGCTTTATGACGTAATTGTTCGGCTATTTTAGTTGGAGATATTGTTTTATCTTGATCATCTTTGGGCTTATCCACCCTTGCCTTTTGAATATCTAAATCTGCACCTAGTAACGCTAGAACCCTGTAGCTTGGCAAGGAATTACATGGTTGGGAGATACTTCCGTCATTTCTTTGATCTGTTGGATATCCAGACTCGCCATTTATGGTTCGCGCAAACTCAATTGCTTCTGCTAAGTCTGTAAAAGTGCCTTGCGCGGTATGCTTTGGGGTTGGAGCATCTAAGTTTATTGGGCTAATGCTAGTGACATACGGCTCGCATGCCTCAGGTGCTCTAGGATTTGTCATAAACTTATTTTAATATAATTGGTTAGTTTTTGCAAATTGTTTATGGTTTGTTTACTACTGACCAGTCGTCTTCCCCGTGACCATCTTTTTTGGCTTCCTCGAAGCGCTTTTGAGCCTCGTCCATCAACGGAAACTCTCCGGAAGTCATTTTGTGAGCATAGTCCAGATCTTTGGCAAGCCAGTTAACTGAGAAATTAATTGGCTTTGGCTGCTCTTGGTAACACTGCCAAGATAATTGTGTAGTATAGCCGCCCGGTAATTCAGCAAGAGCTTCACCGACGGTTTGAATATTCAGCCCGACCTCGGAGGCCATTCGCATTGCTTCGCCAAATGCTGTTAGGTGTACTGACTGCAAAGAGTTAAGAATAAGTTTGTATTTGGTACCAGATCCGACTGGACCAAAATATTTCACGTCTTTGGTAATAGCTTGTAGGTCTGGCTTAATACGCTCAATTCCCTGTTCATCACCACTTGCCAAAAGAATTAATTGACCAGTCACTGCACCTTTACGCCCCCCGGTCATAGGCATATCATAGAAGCTAAGATTGCGTTGTTGGCACAGATCGGCTAACTCAAGCACCCAATCAACTGACAAAGTTGCGCAGGTAATTAAAGGTTTGCTGGGTTTAGCTGCCTCTAGAATGCCGTTTTTACCTGTCCAAATTTCTCTAGATGATTCGTCGTTGGCACTAACTTCAAAAACAATGTCAGAGCTTGATACACAATCCTTTGGTGTTTTGGCAAGTACCGCACCTCCTTCGATCAGATCCTGTATCTTGCTTGCTGTGCGATTCCATATAATAACTTTGTAGCCATTTTTAAGATAATTCTCGACAATGCCTCGGCCCATAATACCAACACCAATAACTCCGATGGACTTCATGATTCAATCATATCAAATTGCTAAGCAAGGTCTGGGCTACGTCTATAAACATCATAAACCCAATGCTCTGGAACCGGATTTACCCTAAGCAGTATGTCCGCGCGTTCTATTGCCGGTGCCGTATATGGAATAAATTGTTTCTCATGCCTTGATCTAAAACTCTCTGCTATCTTTTCAGCATCAGCTTCACCACGCTCAGCTAGATCTCGGTTGACCCTAGCTCGAAGCCTTGTTTCTGCTGGCACATCAATAAAAATGGTCAAGTTGGGATCTTTAACAGCATCGAAATCACCTTCTACAAAAAGAACGTCCAACTTACCGATGTGATGTGGAAAATTGCCCTCGCCGACTTCAATCGCAAGCCCAGTTTTTTGATCATAAATTGGCGCGTCTATCGGTCTACCAGCTTTGATCAACCTTATATGTTCGTTGAGCAAATCAAAATCTTTGAGACTTAACGGGTCTTCGCGCTCACGCTCCCATCGCCAGGCGCGGGTGCCTAGATTGTAGTCGTCTGTTCCAATTGAGTCTGCGGCGATACCATACCCCGCCAACGCATCTATTGTTATAGCAACCAATCCAGTCTTACCACTTGCTGGCGCACCAATAATACTTACTACGCGGGTTTCATCTTTAAGTTGCGTAGATCCTAAAATCGCTTGAGCAAGTAGGTTTCTTACGTCTTCAACAGACTGACCTGGCATAAATAGTTCAAAATCGCGTTCAGCAGCTTCAGCAATCATGTCCTCGTTCATTTTTTTGCCGTGTTCTTCGTTGGAGGACATACTAGCCTTTAATTGGCACGATCGAGAATGATCTGTTTAAGTCGTGAGAGATGCATTTTAATAACTTCATCTATTTACAATCTTAATAATATTATACTCACAGCTATTGTTATATGCTGCACCCGCACAAGTCGGTATTTTGATGTGTTTTAAATTTACCAACGATACTGTATAAATAGATCTAAGCGTAAGAGCAAACAAATATGTCACACCTAAAAAGAACCATTCCGGTTAAAGTCCCTAAAGTCAGTGTTTCTGGAAGTCAGCAACACGTTATGATTTGGCAAATAATAATGTTCGTTACAATTTTTGCTGGAATAGGTGGGTTTTTTATCTATCGTTCTTCTGCAGCAACACCAGTTGTTGCCAGCATTCAGGGTGAAAAAATGAGCCAGCCATATGGTGCAAGCGTGATTTCAGACGGCAGTGCGTCTGGTGGACAGGCTTTAAAGTTAACACGCAACGGCAGTGCTAGTGCTGACATTAGTCTACCAACTAACGCCAACAATGTTGTGGTTAGCGCAAGGGGATCACAGTGTAATGGCTCGCCAACTATTAAACTTGATCTGGATGGAACCAACCTCGTTAGTGGCAGTGTAACTACGACCAGTTTTGCAAACTTCTCATCATCTACAGGAGTAAATCCAGGCTCGCACACGGTCACAATAACTGGAGGAAACCTTGGCAATTTCAGGAAAAACCACAAATCTTGTACAAGATCTCTCTATATAGATATAACGACCTTTTACGGACCTGATGTAAGTGCGGCACCAACTGTAACTTTGAGCGCATCACCAGCTTCAGTCGCGCTGGGCAGCAACACAACCTTAGTTTGGTCGAGTACAAATGCGACGGCCTGTACTGCATCTGGCTCATGGAGTGGTGCGAAAGCAACTTCGGGTAGCGAAATCGTTACACCTTCTACAAGCTCACAATACACAATTGCATGCAGTGGAAACGGTGGTGGCGCCACCACAAACACAAACGTTACCGTTAATGCTCCTGTTTCTGCAACGCCATCAGGACAAGCAATTCCGACCGGTCCAGTTACTAGCGATAATCATGTTTGGACTCCGATCGCATCGGAAGATTTCAACTTGGCTGCACCTCTAGGAAGCTGGGGAAGTGATTGTGACGCAAGTAAAATTGTCTATACCGGCGCAACTGGCACGCAGTGGAGGACCTATCCTAAGTGTTACTTGGATACATTTAATAAGCGGCCTTATCGTTCCGATCAAGTGCTTAGCGTACACGACGGCAGCTTAGATTATTGGCTACATCCTGTAGATGGAAAACCTGCGGGTGCTAACCCATCACCAGTACTTCCAGGTGGGACTAATTACCAGACTTACGGTCGTTACACGGCTAGAATTAGACAGACTAGTGCACAACTATCCGACTACTATATGGCCTGGCTGCTATGGCCCGAAAACGATAGTGATTATCAGTGCGCAGAGAGCGATTTTCCTGAAGGAGGCATGGGCGACAATAGCGTTTCTGCCTATTCGCATTATGGTTGTGCAGGCTCACAGCAAATCTTCAATGCCAGCGTCGATAAAACACAGTGGCACACATACACACAAGAATGGCTACCAGGTAAAAGAAACTACTACATAGACGGAAATCTTGTTGGAACGGCTACTAACCAGATTTGGACGAAACCTCAAAGATGGCAAATGCAAACCGAAACTAACAGCTCAAAGTGCGAAACAACCGCCGCCGGCTGTACTCAGAGTGGCAATTTACTCGTCGACTGGGTCGTCGTTTACAAGTACTAGTTATTCCAAATCGAAGCTACTGACAGATGCACGCAATACGGTTCCGCGCAAACTGGTTGAAGTTTCTAGCTTCGCTGCTTGCTTCTTTTTGAAGGGTCGCTTGAGCGCAGTACGGACTGGTGTTTGCCTATCTAATATTTCCTGCTTTATAGCCGATCTTACATGAAGTTCAGCCGAAGTCATTCGTGGCAAAATTAATTTTGCTCCAGCAAAAACGCCGGCAAACTCTGAGCGATCAAGCTCTTCGTGCTCATCACGGCTATGTCTGGGTAATTCAGTTACCCAATCAAGTACGCTATATAATAACCTGCTATCGTCCGTGTCGAGCATTGGGTCAAGGCCTACTGCCGAAGAAGGAACTAAAAACGCAGACAGTCTTCTGCTAACCCTGTCCTGTAAGACATGAAAATCTTCTCGCGGACGAGGACGATAATCAAAAGCACCTGGCAAGTATATAAAAGTTTTTGTGCCATTTAATTGCGTTTCGCCCCTCTGAATAGCAGAACTTACTCCGGCAAGTGCAAACCTTGCTTCCAGTGCATCATCAAAACCTACCCTGGTTTCCTGTGGGACTGCGATAGTTGTTTCGGGACTGATTAACGCTTCGGCACTAACTCTCATAAATTTTGTATATTATAACATCCGGGGGTGTTTCTGGCAATATTTGCCTTCTTTGGTTTTATTCGGTATTTTGAAGTCAGATATGCGCAAGATATTAACTCAACGCAACCTAAATGTCATATTGGTGATAGTCGTAATCATAATGTGCGGGTTAATCTACGCTGCTTTTGCCAGAATCGATGATTTGCAAAAGGTACAAAATGCTAATTCCAAAGCCGCGCTCGAAGCCCTGCAGAAGCAAGCCGCCATTAATGCTACTAACGCGGAGTTTCGGCAAGTTACGGTTTCAGTTCCCGATAACACAGTCTATTTGCCAACGATAAAATTAAAAATTCCACTTAACGAACAAAGTTTGGATTTTTACTATCAATCTCGTGATGTCGGCGGGGATAAAATTTCAACAACATATGATCTAGCAACTCGAGAACTGGTTTTGGCCGCCGGCACAAATACAACCAGACTCGCCTGTTATCCTGTTAGGTTCAGCTTCGAACCTAAGCCCAATCCTTATAATCCTAACGAAAATCCTTTGAGTCCAGTTAAGCTTAACGATGGTCGCATTCTACAGATTTATGTAGCCAGTGACAAAGCATGCCAAGATT
>CAZYJC010000017.1:0-13326 GCA_964647765.1 uncultured Candidatus Saccharibacteria bacterium
GTCGATTAGGCCTTTTACATCATTGATTGGAATTGCAAACCCAATATTTTGTGCATTTCCGGCAGTAGCTGTATTTATTCCGATAACCTGAGCGTTCATGTTAACTAGAGGGCCGCCCGAGTTTCCTTCGTTAATAGCTGCATCAGTCTGGAAGAGATTATCTAGGTTTTCGGCCGAAGATTGGCCTGAGCTGTCGCTAGCTTGCACACTGCGACCGTAGCCGGAAATTATTCCGCTTGTTACAGTGTTTTGGAACTGCCCTAGTGCGTTACCTATGGCAACTACATCATCTCCGACTTGGACATCTGCAGAATCGCCAAGCACTGCTGGAGTTAGCTTATGTCCTTTTGCGTCATTTATCTTGAGAAAAGCCACATCTAAAGTATCGCTATCATTGGTACGACCGATTACTGAAACATTCTTCAGCTCCGTCCCATCACTTAAAGTAACGCTCACTTTAGTTGTACCCGCCGGTACAACGTGACGATTAGTTACAATTAGCCCACCAGACGAAATAATAATCCCCGTTCCGGCAGCTTGCTGCGATTGTTGCTGGTCCTGTCCGCCAAAACCGTATAGACCATAGATGCTGCTAGCAGAGCTGCTGGTATCTGTTATTTCGACATTAACGCTGACTACGCTGGGACCGACTTTTTTGGCAATTTCACTGATAAGTTGGCTTTGACGGGTAACCACCTTTTTTTCTTTACTGAGGCTGCCGTTTAAGACGACATTGTTTGTGCGACTTTGAATCCCTGCCCCGATCAGGGCGCTCACTAAAATAACAAGCAGAAGTATTATTACGTAAATCAGTTTGTTTGATCTTGTATTGTTTGTTTTGTTTGTTGTTTGTTGCGTGCGGGCCATTTTAAATTACCTTATCCCCCCAATCTGAAAATGCAATGACCACCAAGACAATGGCAATCATGATAAATATAAACTGTCGTCGAACCCCCTTGCTCAAACGATCATTGTGATCCAAATAATAAAGTACAGCCATGCCATAACCAAGCGTACTTAATAAAAGCGTTGGTTGGGCCAAATTACCATATGTTAACAGCCAGTGGCTGCTCAGCCAGGCTAGAGCTGCGCCAAAATAACCCCAAAAATATGACAGCATTCTGGCATATGGCTCGTCGTAAGCGTCAAGGAAATGTCGGGCTGCCAGATAGCAAAGCACGCCAGTTATAAGAGTTAAGGCATAAATCGGGGCTTCGGCCCAGGTCATATAGAGAGCCGTTAAAGCCGCAAGTTGCCCAATGAAGGCTTGCAGAGTAATCATTGGAATGCCTGAGGCTGGTTTAATAAATATCAACCAAATGGCATAGACAGCAGCCCACAACAGCTGAAGTCCAACACTGCCCGTTTGAGCCATAAACAACACTATAGACAGACCAACCATCAGGTCGATTGAGTTTGCCCTAATATTTGCGGGCCAGAATCTTGGTCTTACGGCGAACATACGCCATTTACTTAACACAATAATGCTTAAAGCTAGCTGAACAAAGTTTAGCCGAACCAAAACAAAAATGGCTACCGGTAAAACGATCAGCAAAACAAGGTGCAACAGATAAGATACACCGTTTTTAGGCTTAATTTTGGCTAGGATTGGTCCCATCGCTACCGATAATTATAACAAAATCGGCACCGTTAGTCGGTATAGATTTATCTGATAGTGATGTTAGGGCACTAATTCCTATTCTCTGCTCGAGATAATGCCTTGTGAACTTCTTTTTGCCGCCACTGAGATCAACCAACGTGGTGCTTGTCCAACCACCACTCGGAGTATTGCCACTGCCAACGACGTTATAGCCATACTTAGCGAGTTCGGCGGACTTGGTTGCTGCGAGGCCAGGTACTAGTGTGCCGTTCAATACTAGGATTTTGGCATCTTCTTTTATAAGATAAGGATCCTTGAGCTGAGTTCTCAAGTAATCTTTGATAGCATCATATTTGAACAGTCCAGCTTGGGGTATAACAACTGATTGTCCGGTTATATTTCCGGTTGTTACTAACTTGGTTGGTCCGTCGGCTAAACCAAGTGAGGTTATATCTGTTTCAGGAATGTCTTTAATAATGCTATATAGTCTACTGGCGTTCTTCAAAGACAAATCGGTTTGGACGTTATCACCAAAAGCAGATATTAATTTCGATATCTTAACCGGATTACTCAAGGTACCCAGATCAATTACTTTAGTTCGGATAGCCATCATCAATGCGCGCTGGCGCTGTGACCGGGCAAAGTCGCTGCTGGTTTCGCGAGATCTTGCATATATAAGAGCATGTGTACCGTCCATAGTCTGGGGGCCCGCCTTTGCTAGAACAGGATTTTTACCGTTTTCCCAAGCCATTGTTGGGTCAACAAGATCGGTTGGAACATCTATATTTACGCCCCCTACCGTATCAACTGCCTGCTTGAAAGCCTGGAAATTAACAATGGCGTTATAGTTCATCTCGAGCCCAGTTATATCTTGGACAGTTTGATCCAACAGATCAAATCCAGCGGCTATCGCTTTTGGATTGTTAGTTCCATTAACTCGTTTACCTAAATAGTCCCAGACGCCTGTTTGCCAAACGGCATTTAGCTTCATGACTCCGTGGTCTGGGACATTTACCCAGAGATCTCTTGGAAGACTAAGCATTGCCGCCTTGTGGTTAACCGGATCAATGCTATTGATAATAATTGTATCTGTAAGGTCAGGTGCATCATGTGTGCCCCCGCCTCGCCCTAGCAACAAAACATTAACACGCCCACTACCCTCACCCTTGAGGAGATCGGGGTTTGCCTTAGGCTTAAGAGCTTCAGCCGTCTCGGTACTGCCCTTAAAGACTTTGTGCATCTTGATATAGCTCTGTGAAAACAACAGTCCGCCAAGAGTCATAATTAAGACAATCGATAAAGCAACGCCTCTAAAAGCCCAGCGCCTGGCGCCTCGGTATTTACTGTTTAGTAAGACATCGCTAAATCGGTTCGGACTATCTTCGCCAGGAAGAGACATATCTATAGGAACCTGTGCAGCAAGTGGCAGTCGCCGTTTCGGTGCGGTTACTGCCTGTGCTTGATGTTGAGCTACGGCGACCGAAGCTAGCTTATTAACAGCTTGAGTAGGTCGTCCGAATCCATCACTTGATGGCTGAAATCGTGGATCAATTGGAGAATTTTGCACCTGTCTTGGCTGGTTTTGGCGATATTGATTCGTTGAAACCTGACCACTGCGTAAAGGGCGCGTTAAATGTACCTTAGGCACAGGTGGTTTTGTATTTCCCAAGTTTGTTTGTGTTATTTGGCCGTTACTAATTTGTGTTTCGGGCCGTTTGTATCTTAACGGGTCCATCTCGTTTTGTACCTTGAATTATAGACGCTTGAGCTTATCTTGTAAAGTCTTCTCCGCAAGATTCTTATGGTATAGTGTCAGTCACATGGACGATCAACCAATAATTAGCGATCAGGCTATAAAATCGGAGCGTAACTCTGGTTGGCATGAGCTTTTTTCGACTGTTGGCATCCTTATAACCGCCCTTTTGGTCGCTTTATTCATAATTGCTTTTGTTTTCAGGTCCTATCAAGTAGATGGACCTAGCATGGAAAACACCCTGCAAAACACTGATAAATTGATCATTTGGAAAGTTCCTCGTTCTTGGGCAAGAGTTACCGGACATGATTACATTCCGAAACGTGGCGACATTATAGTATTTGAGCAATCAGGGTTGAGTGAATTCGGCCAGGAGGACACCAAACAATTAATTAAGCGCGTAATTGGTCTGCCGGGCGATCGAGTTGTTGTTAGTGACGGTCATTTCACCGTCTACAACAAGGATTTTCCAAACGGCTTCGACCCTGATAAAACCCTTGGCTACGGCAAAAACTTCCCAGTTACCAGCGGAAATGTCGACGTGACTCTTGGCAAGCACCAGATTTTCGCATCTGGAGACAATCGCCCCGATTCCTTAGACTCAAGGGCCTTTGGGCCAATCAACGCCAACCAAATTGTCGGCAAGTTAGTACTTAGAGTCTTCCCTGTTAGCCAGGCAAAAACATTTTAATTCTCGATTGATCACAAATCTCCCTAGCAGGCGTTTCATGATATATTTGTTTTATGAGTCAAACATCAAAATCCGGTCTTGGCAGAGGTTTTGAATCACTTTTGCCTTCAGATTTCGACAAAAGTATACTTTTGACAGCAGATGATAGAGTAGAAAAAATCCCGATTGATAAACTGGCAACCAGCCCCTATCAACCGCGCAAACATTTTGACGAAAGCGCTCTTAAAGAATTAGCTGAATCGATAAAAAACCATGGCATCGTGCAGCCTCTCGTTGTCACCCCAATAAAAGACGGTAAATATACGCTAATTGCCGGCGAACGACGCTGGCGTGCCGCCGAGATTGCAGGACTGCAGACAGTTCCGGCAATAATCCGTAGCTCAAAGGAGTTAGAACAGTTAGAATTAGCTTTAATAGAAAACGTTCAGCGCGTAGATCTTAGTCCGCTCGAACAAGCAGTTAGTATTGAACGCTTACACGAGCAATTCTCAATGTCATACGATGACATTGCCAAGCGACTTGGCAAAGCTCACTCCACCGTCAATAACACTGTCCGTTTACTGCGCTTACCTGAAGATGCGCGTGAAGCACTAGCCAAAGGTCAAATTAGTGAAGGCCATTCGCGAGCTATACTTGCTCTCAAAGGAGACTCAGAACGCCAAACCTATCTGTTAAAAACCATAATTGAACAAGGTTGGAGCGTGCGACAGGCAGAACGATTTGTCACCAGTGTCAAAGCCGGAACTCGTGACGTACGCAAATCACATGAACATGTCAGCACCGAAACACCAGCCACGCGCTCACTCAGCAAAAAGCTAAAAACCCCTGTTAATATTCGCCGTACAGCAAAAGGCGGTAAGCTTGAGATCACTTTTACCAGTGACGAAGAGCTTGAACGCATACTTAAACTCTTCTAATTCCGCATACAAATTGTCAAAACATTGTCTGTAAGATGTTTTTATGTTATAATAAGCATCTATGGCCGTCCCAGAAAGACCAAATGACGATGCTTCCTTTGAACGAATCAATGATTATGTTTTGCTTGACCTTGGAAATGGCCCGATAGATTTACAGCTTGGCGATGAGCAACAACTTAGAATTGTCGACCCAACCAGGGATTTACGTGGTGACCCTAGATGGAACCCGGACTGGCAAGCCACCTGCTTAATTATCGATGAGGAAGACTTTGATCCAGAACACCCTGATGGTCCAAAAGGCTACCTAATCGTTTCTGAAGGGCAAAGCGTTCAACTTGGTCAGACCGATAGCCAAGACGCCAGAATACGATTTTTGCCGGATGTGTCAGCTGATCACTTAATGGTCTCAAGAGTAGCCAACACCATACTTTTAAGTGACCGGTCTACAAGCGGAACCTATTATAGGCAAGCAACTGCCAACATTTACGGCAATTCAGGAGTTAATCCCGAAGACGAAACCCAAAGAGGCGTCGAAATGGCAGCAATAACCTTGCCTGCTCCCTATAGATTAATCAATGAAGACGCGCATTTCGTTGATCCCCACAATTTGGCTTTTGGCGTTTTTGACGGGCTTGGCTCGCTCGAACAAGCAAATTTTGCGTCAGCGCTGGCCGCGCAAATAATTCAAGAAGAGTTGGCGAAGGCACCAGCCTCGCTAACTTATGACAGCAGCACCGAATTACTATATGACGCCTTTATGAAGGCTAATAGAGCTATTATGAATATTGAAATTGATCAAACAGATCAAAACCGGAAGAGTAATCATACTGCAACTACCGCGGTCGCGGGCAGGATCTTCTTAGGAGAGAACGGCAATCCCTATATAGCGATTGCCCACAGTGGCGACAGCCGGGGTTATTTGTTACGAAACGGAGAATTGTTTTACCTAACAGCGGATCATACCTTACCTACAATTAGATCAGAGGAAGCGAGAGAAGATCTTAGACGAAAATTTGATGCCTTAGAAGATGGAGCAGAATTGTCTGAATATGAATATGAACTTTTCCAAGATCGATACAAAATAACTAGTAGTCTGGGAACTGAAAATAATCCAACTATATCCTTCGCGACATATGATATACAGCCGGGCGATACAGTCATCCTGACGACTGATGGCGTGCATGATAACTTATCTCATCGAGAGATATCTGAAGCTCTTGTGGATCAAACAGATCAGGGTGCGGTCCACGCCGCGCGACACTTAGTACGTCTTGCGTCGGAAAGAGCTCAGGACCGCGGACATATTCGTTCGAAGAGAGACGATACCACTGCCTTAGTAGTAAGAATTCCTAGCTAGAAGTCCGCTGTCTAACTTCTTTGGATAGAGCTTTGTAGGCCCTTGCGCCCTTGCTCCAGCGGTCGTGCTCGTAGATTGTACGGCCGTAACTCGGAGCCTCTGCCAAACGGACGTTTCGGGGGATAACAGTCTTGAATAATTTATCACCGAAGTAGTTTTTGACCTCTGTTTCCACTTGCTCACTGAGTGAATTTCTTTTATCAAACATCGTAAGCACTATACCCATCAGCTCGAGTGACGGATTGGTGCTTGCTCGGACCGCTTGAATTGTGTTAAGGAGCTGACTTAACCCTTCCAGGGCATAATATTCCGTTTGGACAGGTATGAGCACCGCATCTGCGGCAGTTAGGCCATTTATAGTCAATAATCCGAGTGAGGGCGGACAATCAATAATCACGTATTCATAAGTTGCCTTTGATAATGCCTGCTTGAGCGCAAATTCTCTCTGTAAACGACCGACCAGTTCAACTTCCGCACCGGCTAAATTACTATTGGCCGGCAAAACAAATAATTGTGCGACGTGGGTTTCATGGACACCGGCTAATAAATCAGTGCCTTGGGTCAGAACATCATAAGTTGTAACTTTTTCGGTTTCTTTGGGGATGCCAAGCCCACTGGACGCATTTCCTTGCGGATCAAGGTCAACTAACAATACTGAAGACCTTTCGGCCAACTGGGCGGCAACGTTGATAGCGGTAGTAGTTTTACCTACCCCACCCTTCTGGTTAACAACTGCAATGATTGTTTGTTTCATACATAGTTCCAATCAGAGCAATTATATCACTCAAGTACATATCCTGATTATAGCCGTATCATACTAGCTTAGTAGTACCAATTACAAACTTAAGCATATACTGTATATTTTATAGTGTTATGGGGCACCGGGAAAAATTGCTTGAACAGATGACTAAGCTCATGTCTGACACCATGGGTAAAGAAACCGGTAGATTGTACCGTGATTTTTACGAATTAGAGGATGAAGAAGAGATAATTAACGGCGCTAGAGGGCTTTTGCACGACTTCATAGGCCCTAAAATGGCCGATAAGAAGGTGAACGAGGTTAGGAAGCGTATATGACCCAGAAAACCCTCGTGGCCAGCTGTTATGTCCTGGTTTTTGCTTTTATGGCAGCAACTTACGCTGTCAATGGCAATGAGCTCGCTA
Organism: uncultured Candidatus Saccharibacteria bacterium; assembly: GCA_964647765.1. Classification (GTDB taxonomy): domain Bacteria; phylum Patescibacteriota; class Saccharimonadia; order Saccharimonadales; family UBA4665; genus CAZYJC01. The sequence continues at coordinate 7,483 of CAZYJC010000017.1, forward strand.
GAAGCATTTATTCCTTAATTCCACCTCTGTTAGCTTTGCTAATGGCTCTTGCCGCGGTAGATACCTATAGACTAGATAATATCCACGGTCGGGCGATGCTTTTCTTCAGTGGCGCAATGTTTTGCTTATTCGTGGGTGAAAGCTTATTCCTTGTCTATCAGAGGATTTTTGATGTAAATCCTTTTCCGTCCATAGCTGATATCTTCTATTTATCAGCTTACCCCCTGTTATTAGCCGGACTTCTGACCGAAATATGGCACCATAAGATTAGTTGGGATAAGAATAATCGTACCGTATATATGCTGTTAATTGCCCTGCTGGCCTTGCTCGTTCCGTTTATGGCTTATTTTGGCGTATATAAAGCCTGGGACCCAACAGACACGTTTTTTACCAACATTATCGCTATAGGCTATGGCGTCAACGATCTCTTGCTAATTATCCCTGTGTTTTTCGTACTTGGAATTGCGCTAAATTACAGGGGTGGCAAGCTTTATCGCAGCTGGGTTGGCATCTTCATAGCCATTCTACTGATGATGGTCAGCGATGTTTTATTCGCTATCTATAAAGACCCGTATGATAACTCCGTTTACCCTTATACGATGATTGATCTGGTGTTTGCGGCCAGCTTCTTATTCTTCGCCTACAGCTTCTACTACGTAGCTGCTAACATCGAAGAATCACGGAAATTATTACGGGCAAAACAGAATAAGACTGGCTCACAGAAGTCTAAGCGCTCTTAAAAACAGGATCACTTAAGATGAGTCGTCGCAGGTGCTCTTGCTGCTTGCGCTCTTGCCTGCTCAATTGTTTTAGCAAACGATCATCTTGCTTGGTTTTTTGTTTGGCTGCCATTGGTTTTTTGATTTTCTAAATTTTTATTAGGATTTACTAATCATTATTTTAGGCCTTCAAAAAGCTAATGTAAAGTACTTTTTGTTCAAATGAACACATTTTTGTGTTCATTTCTGTGGATAAGCTTTTTTATCTGTTATTTTACGATAATTAGGTTGTTAAAAACCCTTTTCCATTCGTCGTCTGGCATGTTCTTGGAGGGCCGAACAAACACCAAGGTACCTTTGCTGTTCATACTGGCTGACTGAGTTCCATTGAGTTCTTTTGGCTTGGTCAACGTGACACGGCCGTTTATGCTGTCAAAGCTCGAGTAGGTACCTAGTTTTTGCAGTAGCGCTGTATACGCCTGCTGGATATCGTTAAAGCTCTCGGGTGTTGGTTGCTGGCTAAATGTAAGCTTCGTCCCATTATTGGTGGATCCGACGAAACTCAGTAATTTAGCAGCTTTGTCGTATTTGATGGTTTTTTTGTCGACCAAAAGAGTGTCTTTGCCGTCAGGGTAAAAAACAACTATAGATATTTGTTTCTTAATCTCAGACGGCAAGGGCTGGCTGGGACTGGTTAACTTGGTAATACCGAAAGCAATTCCACCTAACAGTAACAATCCAGCCAGAATTAAACCCGTTACAATACCGATTTTTTTGAAATTAAATCTTGATAAGGAAGGCGCAGATGGGACCGAAAGCGTTATCTGCTTTTTGGGTTTTTGATCTGTTGGCTCATCTTTAGTTACCTCTCGCGCTTTAGGCGGCTCCTGCATATGTTCGATAGCAGCAGTGGCTGAGATTTCTTCCTGAGGAACGTGGTATTGATCCTCGGTTATAGGCGGTTGAGTAGGTGGCAATGTGTGGTCAGATTTCGGGCTTCCCGAACCACGCATGCGGTCGCGCATGACATTTCCCTCTCTAGAATGGCCTCTAGAAGGCAGGTCCGGACGACGCGTCGGCCTCAAGTTATTATCCATATGCTTATTAGGTTACCCTACCCTGTTAGAGGCCGCAAGCTTCTATCTTATGCTGATGTTTACAAGAATTGAGCCGCGACAGGTATCAGCGTTCGCTGTGGTGCTACACTGCGTACCTGGTGCGTTGTAAGTTGATTGTGCTATTCCGAGATAGTTGAATGGTATATCTGTTCTCGCGGTTGTTGTAACGGAAGTAGTGTTGACCTTACCGGTCGTCGCGGTTGGCTGGACATATGCTGCTGCGTTGCCTGCCGTCGCCTTTACGTACATAGGTCCCGCAGTTACTATAACCGCATTAATAGCTGTAGTCTGGGTTGTGCCGCTCCAAGCTGCAACAACACCGTAAAAACCGTCTGATGTAGCTGTAGTTGCAATCGATTGACCTAGGCTACCATTGAATTTAAGTGTGTAGCCGGGGCTCACGGCTGTCGCAATCGTACCCATAGACTTAGTGGATGTAGTAAATACTCGAGTATCTGCTATTGAGCCTATGCCACTACCGCCTGAAACCTCCTTAATCGTGGCCAGACAAACGGCTGGCGCATTGGCATTCCAAGTAGGCACGCTTGCGCTTGTCTCGGTGGTGTTAGCCGTACCGAACGTTGGTCCGCTACCAGCGGTGAATATGCAGAGGTTTTGGAATGCGCTACCTGTGGTCGTTATACCGGTTGTATAATCTGATGTTTGCGCCGGAATCACCTGTTTTCGGCCATTACTGTATACGGTACAGCCAGTCCACCTGACGGAGTTGTTGACACTACCCATATATACTTTGCAGGGCCCCCTGTTAGCATCCGTGCTTGTTACTCCTGCTAAGTCACCTGGGGTAGGACCGCTATCAGGCACAACGCCGAACATAAGCAGGCCTAGACCCTCGGTGGAAGCAAGATCCTGCCAGCTGCCGTTGATACAAGCCCTCATGCTCATAGAAGAGGCGTTTGTATTAAAGTACATTGCTCCCTGGTTGGTGCTAGTTGTACAGCTTGCTGTGTCCGAATAAGTAGAATATGAGTCTAGCTGGAACAAGGTTAAGTTGGCATCTGAGGTGTCGGAACCAACTATCAACTTGCCATTACCAGCCGAACCAGTGGTTGCATCAGCAGTTAGGAGCGAGTTTCCTCCCTGTCTTAGGATCCTAAAGGCACTGGTGCTATCAGTGCTGTTCTGGAAGGTTGCTGAGCCGTTGGTACCGAAGGTAGCAATGGTGTTGCCGTTGGTTCTTAGATTAAGGACGTTGCTATCGTTGGTGCCAAGATCAGCAGCTTCACCAAAACTGTTTCCGTTATCGATGAAAGCCTGTAATGTTGAGTCTCCAGCACTCACAATTCTGTTTGCCTGCAGGAAGCTACCTGTCCATACGGTAGCCGATGTACCGCTGGCAGTGTTTTGAGCCCACTGAAGCTTGATTGTGTTAGCAATTCCTGTATTTACGACAGTACCCATGATTTCATAGATTTCAGCGTTGTTTGTTCCTGCAACTGATTGAGAGCTTGTGCCGCAGGATAGGTTTCCTTGACCACTTGCGTTCTCAAAGTCACCAAATCCAAACACACAACTAGAAGTTGCCCCTGTAGCAGTCACACTGAACTTGAAGTCCGGTGTGGTACCAGATGTTGCAAATGCTACGAATCGGAAGTTCCAGGTTTCGTTGGCGCCGATCGAGAACTGTAGCTCATTGTCATCTTGTAATGTATTACCGGTGCTGGCACAACCACCTGTACCTGTGTTGTTAACACACTCGTCGGCTGCTTTTCGTTTACTGATTGAAGGGTTGACTGACAAGAACTGGGTTGTCATTGATTTCCACTGCGAGCCGTCGTATCCTTCAAAATCCAAGCCATTGAATCTTATGGTTCCAGCATTGGTATTGGTTGTCGTACCGATGTTAATACCGCCGCTGATCTGCAGTGATTCGTTAGGTGTAGAAGTGCCAATACCAACTCTGCTATTTGTCGTATCTACGTTTAGCGCTGGAGTGGTTGATCCAAAAGGCTGGACCTGGAAGGCGCTGGTTGAATTAGCGGTTGGCTTAAACAGTGTAGCTCCACCGTCTGCAACTGTCATTACATTAGTTGTATTATCCTTAAGTATCATTATGTAACCTGTGCTGGTTGAGTTGCTTACTGTGAGGGCGTCACCGGTTGTAGCGCCAGTAAGAGTTGTTGCACCAGCTGTTACCCCTAGTGAACCGCCGATGGTGGCGTTGTTGCTTACATTTAGGCCTGTGCCGGACGCGGTTAAGTTAAGTTGCCCTGCGATGCTGCTTGTGCCTGTACCGCTGACAGTAAGAGTGCCGCTATCAGTTATTCCGCCCGTTCCGACCACTAGTGCTCCGACATTTGCAGTGTTAGTTACAGTTAACGCAGTTCCGCTGGCACTGAAGGTGGTGGCACCGGTTAACGTGTTAGCAGTACTACCTGTCTGGACATAGCCACCACTGTTTTGGATGCCTGTAACACCCGTTAAAGTGCCTGCATTGATTATCAAGCCATTAATGGTGTTAGTACTGGTTGGGCCAGTAATTGCGCCGGTTACGCCTAGAGTTCCGCCAACAGTGGCGTTATTGGTCACAGCTAGGCCAGTTCCAGTTCCGGTTAGGTTTAGCGTGCCAGCAATGCTGCTTGTACCTGTTCCACTAACGTTCAATACGCCGGCATCCGTAATGCCACCTGCACCTACACTCAATGTATTTATGGATGCTGTATTGTTGACTGTTAATGCCGTACCGCTTCCGCTGAATGTTGTGGCTCCAGTAAAGGTGTTAGCTGTAGTGCCACTCTGAATATAGGCGCCGCTGGTAGAGATTCCGGTGACGCTGCTCAATGTACCACCGTTAATGACCAGTCCATTAATTGTGTTGGTGCTAGTCGGACCACTAATAGCGCCAGTCACTGCTAGTGTACCCCCAACAGTCGCGTTGTTGGTCACCGCTAGGCCAGTTCCTGTGGCTGTTAAGTTTAGCTGCCCTGCGATTGCACTTGTGCCTGTGCCAGTTACATTCAATACGCCAGCATCAGTGATTCCGCCAGCTCCAACGCTCAACGTATTGATCGAAGCCGTATTATTAACAGTCAAGGCTGTCCCGCTGCCGCTGAAGGTAGTTGCGCCACTGAATGTGTTGCCAGTTGTGCCAGTTTGGGTATATCCACCACTATTGGCTATACCCGTAACTCCTGTTAGTGTGCCTGAACTTATTATCAAGCCGTTAATTGTGTTTACTGCCGTTGGTGCCGTAATTGCACCCGTGACAGTCAATGTGCCACCGATCGATGCATCATTAGTTACTGCTAGGCCTGTTCCGGTTGCTGTAAGGTTCAGTTGACCAGCAATGCTGCTCGTCCCTGTACCACTCACAGTTAAGACGCCACTGTCAGTTAAGCCGCCCGCGCCTACACTAAGTGTATTTATTGAAGCAGTGTTATTAACAGTCAGTGCAGTTCCTGTTCCACTGAAAGTTGTCGCGCCACTGAAGGTATTTGCAGTAGTACCTGATTGTGTGTAGCCACCGCTGTTAGCGATGCCTGTTACACCACTGAGGGTACCGCCGTTGATGATTAAGCCGTTGATTGTATTGGTGCTGGTTGGAGCACTTATTGCACCGGTAACTGTCAGACTACCGCCAATACTGGCATTGTTGGTTACGCTTAGCCCAGTACCGGTTGCGGTTAGATTAAGTTGTCCAGCGATTGTACTTACGCCGGTACCGTTAATGTTTAGTACTCCTGCGTCAGTTATTCCGCCCGTTCCTACACTAAGTGTGCCAATAGAAGCTGTGTTGTTCACAGTTAGCGCTGTGCCAGCTGCGCTGAATGTTGTAGCTCCGCTGAAGGTGTTAGCTGTAGTACCGCTTTGGACGTAACCGCCACTAGAAGATATTCCACCACTAGCTGTAATAGCACCTGTAACTCCAAGCGTACTACTCAAAGTTGTTGCTCCAGTAACACCAAGCGTTCCGCCAACAGTAGCGTTGCTGGTCACACCCAAAGTACCGCCAATAGTGGCGTTGTTGGTTACATTTAGACCAGTAC
>CAZYJC010000018.1:0-6429 GCA_964647765.1 uncultured Candidatus Saccharibacteria bacterium
GGTAATATCAACTTCAGCTCATGGCTCTAATGCACATGGGCTTAACCCGAAGGAAGGAGAACGGCTTTGAATCAGTACGAGATTGCTGTTCTGTATCACCCTGATCTTGAGGTCGACCTTAGTAAGGCCGAAGAAAAGATCAAAAAAATTGTTGCTGATAACGGCGGCAAGGTGACTGCAGAAGACAACTGGGGCAAGCGCAAGCTAGCCTACCCAATCAAAGGCAATGAGCACGCTGTATACGTTTTTTATACGGCTGAATTGCCTGGTTCAAGTGTTGCCAAGATCGAGAGCACACTTAACATCACTGACGAAGTCATCCGTTTCCTGATCACCAAGCCCGATCTTAGAGCTATAGCAAAGGCCGAGGCAGAAAAGGCCCGCAAGGCCGAGCAAGCTGCAAAGCGGGGTGATCGTGGCGACGATGACAAAGACAGCGAAGAACAAGAATCTTAAAAATTTGTTAAATTGCTTGGTTTTGTAAGCCATTTGCTTGACGGCTAGTCAGTCACGATAGTAGGGTAAGTTTACAAATATTATCCAAGGGAGACATAGGTCTTATAAGGAGGAGCCATTATGGCAAGAAGTTTAAATCAAGTCACACTAATGGGAAACCTAACCAGGGATCCTGAGCTACGACAAACACCTAATGGGCAAAATGTAACAAGTTTTAGCCTAGCGCTGAACCGAAGCTACAAAGACGCCAGTGGGGAATGGCAGGAGGCAACCGATTACATCGACATGGTTTGTTGGGGCCCGCTAGCTGAGCGAGTAGCTCAATATCTTAGCAAGGGACGACGATGCCTAGTAGTCGGACGACTGCAATCACGGTCGTGGGAGCAGGATGGACAGAAACGAAGCAAAGTCGAGGTCCTAGCAAATGACGTTACTTTCTTAGATAGTCGCGGAGGAGGCGATGACAACAGCTCATTTAGTAGTGATAGTCAGCCAGCCAACGAGGAGAAACCAGCACCAAGCAAAAAGGGCAAAAAAGACGATGTCGTTATCGAAGATATCGGCGACGAACCAATTAATTTAGACGATATACCATTTTAAGTAGAGGTGACCAGTTAGGTCGCCCAACAGGGAGAAAATATGGCAAAAATATTTAAGCATCGAACAGACGTAGCTTATTTTGACCACAAAGATTTCAAGACCTTGCAGCGTTATGTAAACGTTTACGGGCAGATTGAATCACGCAAAAAGACTGGTTTGACTGAGAGTCAGCAGCGTCACCTCGCGGTAGCAATTAAGCGCGCACGTCACCTAGCATTAATGCCTTTTGTAGCTAACAACTAAATATGGCTCTAAGTATTACAGATCTGAAGAAGGGCACCATTTTCCAGATGGATGGTGAGCCTTATCGCGTAGTCGAATACAGCCAAAAAGTTATGGGTCGAGGCGGTTCAATCGTTAATGTTAGAATTAAGAGCCTAATCGACGGAAAAGTATTGGCAAAAACGTTTAAGGGAAATGAACAGCTCGACCGAGCTGACGTTACTCAGCAAAATGTCCAATACCTATATAACGACAATGACACTTTTTACTTCATGAATGAAGATACTTTCGACCAGTTCGAGGTTCCTAGCGATTTAGTTGGTGATTTTTCTGGCTACATGAAGGAAGGCGATCGTATTCAGCTACAATTCTTTGATAACCGCCCGATCAGCGTCGAATTGGCAAAGAACGTTCCTTTGCTGGTTACTTACACCGAAGACGCAGTTAAGGGCGACACCAGCTCGAGCATTACCAAGGACGCCACTCTAGAGACAGGCATTACGATCAAAGTCCCGGCATTCATCAAGCAGGGTGATGTGATATCCGTAGATACCGCTACCGGTGCTTACCGCGAACGCGTAAAGGATTAAGGTATTAGGCAATGTCTGGTGTGCGGGCACGACTCGACCAGGCGCTAGTTACGCGCGGGATAGTCGGTACACGCTCTCAAGCCGAGAGTTGGATTAAGCTTGGCAAGATTACCGTTAATGGTCGAGTCGTGACCAAGCCTGCGCAACCTGTAGCAGATCAGGACGAGCTAAAACTCACGGCTGATGAGCAATACGTCAGCCGCGCAGCCCTGAAGCTGGCGTCGGTTGCGCAGGCCCTCAGACTTACTTTTGAAGATAAAATTGTGCTTGATGTCGGTAGTAGCACTGGCGGATTTACAGATTATGCCTTGCAACATGGTGCCAAAAAAGTCGTTGCCGTAGAGGTTGGCAAAAACCAACTACACCCAAGCCTACACGGCCATCCAAAGATCGAGCTTCATGAACAAACAGATATTCGCAGCATCACAAGTCTCGATCCAAAGCCCGATGTTGTGGTGATCGATGTATCATTCATTAGTCTTAGAGAAATACTCCCAACAGTCAAAAAACTCAGCTCAGCCAAAACTCAAATAGTAGCGATGGTAAAACCCCAGTTTGAAGCAGGCAGCAGCGACTTAAAGCACAAGGGCGTAATCAAAAACGACAAGATGCGCCGGCAAATATTAAAAGATTTTGAGCAGTGGAGTAAAACTAGCTTTATTATTATGGACAAGGCAGATTCTGGGGTCAGCGGCGCAAAGGGCAACCAAGAGCGTTTTTACTTGCTGAAGCCAAGCACATAGAAGCAGCGGCCAACAGACGGCAAACAATAAGTAAGCTTAAGCTTTAATGCTAAACTGAAGTTAATGTATTTTGCCTCACGAGTTAATGCCGGACGAATGCTGGCTGCCAAGATAACGCCTGTTTATAAGGGCAAGAAATGTGCTGTCCTAGCTCTAGACGATGGTGGCGCCATGATTGGCTTGCAGATTGCTGCTGAACTAAGATGTGTAATTACGATTTTGCTCAGCAACGACATTAATCTGCCGCGAGAACCTGACCCGATTGCAGGGATCAACAATTACGGTATCGTAACTTATAATCCCGTTTATTCTGAAGGTGACCTAGAAGAAATGAAGCAGGAATATTTTGGTGTCATAGAACAAGAAAAAATGACCCAGCTCAGCAAACTTCACCATCTAGTTGGGAAGGGCGGCGAAATGAGCCGAGACTTGCTCAAAGATCACAATGTGATTCTGGTTTCGGATGGACTTAGTAATGGTTTCTCGCTCGATATGGCAGTTGAGTATCTGAAGCCTATACATACAAGCAAAATTATCGTGGCCGTGCCATTTGCCAGTGTGACAGCCGTTGATAGAATGCATATTTTGGCCGACGATCTTTTTTGTTTGAATGTGGTTCAGGACTATTTTGATACCAATCACTATTACGATAAAAATGACGTACCTGATCATAAGGTTGTTGTCCAAACAATTCAGGAATTAGCAGAAAAGTGGATTGAGCCAGGTGCTCACAAAAACAACCAACCGGACGCAATGACAACCGACCAGCAGGCTACTGCAGGCTTTTCTTCAGCGCCGCAACATCCTTAAGCAAAATATATGATTGTTTGTTGCTGAGTAAGCCTTTGCGTTCGAGGGCCGACATTTCTCTTGATGCGGTTTCGCGCGTAGCATTGACCGAGCTGGCAATATCTTGGTGTCGCAAGGGCACTTCAATCAGTATCCCATCCGCGGTATTTTTGCCAAATCTATCACTCATTGATAATAAGAAGCTGATAATTCTTTCGCGCACTGTTCTGTACTCAAGGTTTAGAATTCTATCACCGTGTAAACGGTACATTTCTATCGACATGTCCAAAAGAGGCGCCAAAGCATCAGTGTTATTCGAGATAAATTTTTTAAATTCGTCCCGATCAATCATAAAGGTTGTGGTCGGTGCTAAAGCTTGATAGATAATGTGATGATCGGTGCCTCCCATAGCCCAAATAAGAGGGAAGATTTCCTCTTGTTTACGGATAATTAGCAGGTTTTCTTCGTTGTATTTGGTTATGTCGTAGGCTTTGACTAAACCTTCATATATGTAGAAGACGCCTGGAGGCGGGTCGCCAGGCCGCACGATATAATCACCCTTTTTAAATGTTTGTTTTTCTCCCTTAAAGCGAAAAAAGTCCACCAATTCTGCTGTCTGCTTCAGGGTAGCTAACATCAAAAATATATTATAATACAGCTAGCTATTTTAGTCAAAATTTTGTGATATAAGTCGCAGCGGATTTGTAAGCATTTTTACTACTGCGGAATATGCCAAGGTGTAGTATGAGGATGCAGGATGGAGGAAAGAAATGGTCACCCCGCAAGAAGTCCACAAACAACTGAATCGAATTGATTTCAAGATTCATGGTTGGGGTAGTGCGGAAGTCCATGAGTTACCCCACATTCTTTTACCGGATGAGCAGATTTTCGAAATTGTAAACGGTTTTTATGACGGCGGATTTGCCATCCTAGTTGCTACTGATATAAGAGTACTTTTAGTCGATAAAAAGCCATTCAATTATCTAACTGTCGAAGATCTTCGTTTCGACATGATTAATGAAATCGATTACAGCCACAGATTCATTGGCTCCAATATTACTATCGCAACAGGCAATAGAAACCTTGTCTTCCATAGCTATAATAAGGCTAGACTACGCAAACTAATCGGTCACGTTCAGGACTGTATGGCTACAGCCAAAAAACAGCAACAGTTTATGCGCGCCGACCAAAACCAGCATCTTGAAGAAATCAACCAACGATTACAGGCATATCTTATTGCTCAGCATCAACATCAAGCCGAGCTTGAGAAGAGATTAGCGGACAGCGTCAAGGGCAAGCAAGAACCAACAGAATTACCCGAAGCTCCTAAGATTGACGCCGCTTTGAGCGACTATCTATACGCCCAGCAATTACTGGCAGAGCATAACGCCAAGCACAAAGACTTAGGTATCCCTGACATTTTTGATGCTAAAAAAGTCACACAAGAAACAACGCCAGCGGTTGTGACCGACCCTGTGTTGGCGGGCAGCGATGTAACCAACCAAGATCTACTTAATGACGGACTTAGAGAGGTATTTGGGACTGCAAGCGATACACAAAATGGTTCTGTACCGCTAACTCCTGCAAATGATTCTGATGACGTCGGTTTCATCAGGCATACTCTGACCAAAATGCCGCTATTGTTAAGAAACCGCCGCTTTGGTAGGCCCTCTTTTCATGACCATTCTCAGACCACGACCTTAAAACCACAGCCCGATAGCCAAATCCCGAGCTAGACGTTAAACCTAAACTCAACCACGTCCTCAGGTTGCATGACGTAGGTTTTGCCTTCAGTGCGTACTTTACCAGCGGCTTTTGCTGCAGTCATAGAACCTGCTCCAATTAAGTCATCGTAACTAACGACTTCGGCGGCTATGAATCCACGCTCGAAATCGCCATGAATAACCCCTGCAGCTTGAGGGGCAGTGGCGCCTTTGGGAATTGTCCAGGCGCGGACCTCTTTTTGGCCGGCGGTTAGATAGCTTTGCAGGCCAAGTACACCGTAGGCAGCATGTATTAGCTGGATAAGGCCGGATTCTTTTTGACCATAACTCTCCAGAAGTTCAGCAGCATCGGTTTCGTCCAGGTCTTTTAATTCGCTCTCGAGCTTGGCGCAGACAAACAAAGCCTGTGCCGGAGCGACCATTTCGCTCAGGGCTTTTTGGCGTGTTTCGTCTGATAGTCCAGCCTCGTCGAGATTGAACAAGTAGATAATAGGCTTAGCAGTCAGCAGGTGCAAATCTTTTAATAATTCGTCGTCAATCTCGGGGTGGTTCCAGAGTGGCTGACCATCATTTAATAATTTATTCACATTATTCAAAGCCTCAACCGAGGGCCGCAGCTTAGGATTTGCGCGCGATTCTTTTTCGAGTTTTGGCAAGCGTCGCCCAACCGTTTGCAGATCTGCCAGGACCAGTTCAGTGTTGATGACCTCAATATCTTTGGCGGGGTCGTGTTTCTCATCAACATGCTGGACATTTGGATCATCAAAAGCGCGCACAACTTGGACGATAGCATTAGTTGTCCGGATGTGGCTCAAGAACTGATTTCCCAATCCTTCGCCTTCGCTAGCGCCAGCAACAAGCCCAGCGATATCAACAAAAGTCACGGTTGCTGGCACTACTTTTTCTGAATTATATAGCTCGGCAAGTTTGGCCAGACGAGGGTCTGGCACAGGGACGATCCCGGTGTTGGGCTCAATTGTGGCAAAAGGGTAGTTGGCCGCCAGAATATTTGATCCTGTCAATGCATTAAACAATGTTGATTTACCCACGTTTGGCAAACCAACGATACCTATCTCTAAAGCCATGGCATAGATTATAGATGAAACAGCCTATATTTCAGAGAGAAAATGCTTAACAACATCGAACATTTCAATAAATACACTTGCAAAATAAGCAAAATCATGCTAGTATAAATATTAATCATTCATTAAAACAAAAACAAGATGTCAGATATTAAAACAGCTCCAGCACACGAGGAAACACTTCCAGCACAAGGTTTTGAGCTTCAGTCATTGCAAGAATTTA
>CAZYJC010000019.1:0-6298 GCA_964647765.1 uncultured Candidatus Saccharibacteria bacterium
TAGCAGCGTTAATTGTACTTCTTGGCTTAGTATCTGTAGGTTACGTATTTACCCCTTATGGTAACCCACCGCAATGTGAGGGTTTGCAGCATCCCGACAGAGGCGATAACTGCATAATCGGTGCAAATATCGGCTCTGGGCTAATGTTTTTATTTGGCCTGATGCTAATCTGGTTCGGGGCCGCATGTCTATTAGCGTCATACGCTTATCACGCATATAAACTTGGCAAGAAGTCGCAAATGAAGTTATTGATATTCATAACAGCAGTTGTACTTATAGCGCCCCCGCTGTCATTGAGTATTTATACCAGCATTTCTGAGTCACAAGCTAACGAAATATCTCAATAAAGCCAGCAAATATCTTCTTATCAGGATAAGCAGATCATTTAGTCCACAAGAGAGTGTTGCAACCCTCTGATGTTTATGGTATTGTAGCTTTTATGTCTAAAACACCTCTACACAATGCACTAGTTATTAACTCTAACTTGGGCACACCAATACGCAAAACATTCACGCTTTCACGCTGGGGCGAGAGAGTTTATACGCCAAAACCGGCCGCTGAAGTTGATGAAGTCCCACATTTAATTGTTCCGGAAGAAGAACTCAATGACCCTTTTTATAGTGTCTATGGATTTGTTATTCCTGACCCGATCAGATTAAGACTAGTCAAAGGATCTTCTAACCCCGATCGACTAACTGCCAATCAACAGTCTTTAGCCGAAAACCTCATTAACTTAGGGCACGGGGTAACCGTAGAAATTACTGACGAACCCGAGGTAGGCTTAGAAATCATCGACGGTCCTCTAGGCCGCAACCGAATTGAATGGAGTCTAAACGGAGTAGCAACGATGGCCCTGGAAGCCGAACCCTTTGAAATAGTTGCCAGTGGTATTAGAGCCCACTCTATTCACCAAGGTTTCGAAAGCCCTGGTTACGCATTGCTTGATCAGCAATACCAATAGTTTTGTATAATACGGATATGGAATTTAACATATTCCGAAGAATGAGGTCAGAGGACGACAGCAGCCACCCTGCAAATGCGCTGCCAAAGCACCCCAGCGAAATGACTGATGAAGAAATACTTGCAGAGGCTAGAACTCTGCTAGGCGAAATGCCTGCGTGGATCCAAGACCCAATTGGTAGAGGTGAAGAAGACGTAATCTGGTCACCAACGCCCGACCGACCTAGTGCGCACGACTTAATGCGACTTAGCCCAGAGGATTTTGCAAAGTTTCGACGAATAGCTGATCTCAGCGCATACCTGCTTGGCCCTGAACCGCCATCTGGTCCAGCTCAGTAGCCTAATCCAAGACACTCAGCCCTAAACTTTGACTTTTTGTTGTGCTTATGTTATTATAATGTTATGGAACTTGTCTATTCTGCAGAACAAGATCTAGCGAGAGCCGTGCAAGAAATTACCGATCCGGTAACCGGCTTAACTTTAGTTGAAACCGAAGAAACCCCTTCGCTAGATGACGTTAATTATGAACCTATACCCAAGGAATTAGACAATACGGCCAATGCAGCTTTGGTAGGACACCAAATAAGACGACTCGAGTTTTTGATAGAACTTGATGAATCCGAAATTTCTGAAGACGAAAGGGAAGAATTAGCGGTAGCAACTGAGCTAGGCCGGGGACTTAAAAAAGGCGAAGTCCCTAAGGACATGCGCCAGTTTTATCTACCCGATGTAAAAAATTATATTACTATTCTAGAGCAAAGAGAGAAGTTTTATCATACCTGGGCTGAATTTCTTCGAATAGGTAGAGAAAACGGCGTGTTTAGGCCTAGCGCTGCTTCAACATCAGACGTAAGTTAGCCAGATATTGTTCGGGGTCGAGCTTAGGGTGCTGCATTAGATAAGCCATGTGCTTATCAACAAAAGGCATTTGGCCATCTGGATATAGTTCGGTATTAGCGCTAAAACTCATACCACGAGTATTGAGCTTAGGGTTGCTTTCCATATCTTTGAGCTTTTTGCGAATGTTATTATCTTCTAAACGTTGCATCAGCATGGCTTTTGTTTGATGATTCATGGGTTTATCCTTTGTTTACAAAAGTTAATGCGTAACCTGTATTGCCAGCTCGGCCAGCTCTACCGATGCGGTGGATATAATCAGAGTACGAACTAGGGGTTGAGTAGTTTACGACGTGGCTGATATCTGCAACATCGATGCCGCGAGCAGCAACATCGGTCGCTACAAGCACGCTAATCTCATTTTGCTTAAAGCTTCTGAGCGATCTTTGACGCTGTCCTTGGCTCTTGCCACCGTGAATCGCGTTAGCTTTAAATCCTCGTTCAATCAGATTAAGTGACAGCTTCTCGACACTACGTTGGGTGTCATCAAAGATAATAACCTTTTTTGTGTCAGGGTTTATTAAAAGATCGTGAAGTTTATCGATTTTTTGTGAATCGTGGCTAACATATATAACATCTTGGTGGACATTATCGCTAGTGTCACCGGTTTTTATAGAAATCGTAATAGGGTCATTGGAGAATGTTTCTATGAGATTATTTACTCTTCGATCAAGTGTTGCCGAGAAGAAAAGCGATTGGCGGACAGGATTAAGTTTCGCCAGGATTTCCTGTACGTCATTTACAAAACCCATATCCAGCATACGATCAACTTCATCGAGAACGACAAACCCAAACTTGCTCAAATCGAGGCTGCGGCGTTCGATATGATCCTTAATTCTTCCGGGCGTACCAACAACGATTCTTGGGTTTTGCCTCAAGTCACGAAACTGCATCGGCATACTCGAACCGCCAATAAGTACTGCTGAGCGGAGATTGCTGGCTTTTGCCATCCATCTTAGCTCGGCATCAATCTGCTGAGCGAGCTCTCTGGTTGGCGCCACAATCAGTGCTCTTGTTTCACCAGTCATGACACGGTTGAGCAGGGGAATCCCAAAAGCTGCGGTTTTACCAGTACCTGTATCGGCAATGCCGATAATATCTCTGCCGTTTAGAGCGTGGGGAATAGCCTTATCTTGAATAGGCGTCGGCTCAATAAAGCCCTTGTTCTTGAGGTTCAGTTTGATCTGATTATTAATATTGAAATCGTCAAATGTATGCTGAGCTGTATATTTGAGCTCTTCACTTGGACGCGCCTCTTTTATAAACCGGCTTGGATCGATAAAATCCTTCTTCGGCCCACGGCGGTTACTATATTTAGCACCCCTAAAATTACTCCGACCATAACGTTTTTTGTTGTTATATGACATAAAAATAGAATCCTTGTTGTTAATTAATTCTGACTGCGATTGTTGAAATCGAGAAAAAACTAACTAACCCGGATTCATCAAAGACAATAGTTTAATTTTATCACGAAACCGCTTATTTTTCAAACTTTAGGTTGCACTGATTTGTTATAATATAGCTGTTAATAAGTCCAGGTTCACTGGTAGTCCTTGTCTCTAGGAACAACTATCTACTGGCAAACATCACCGAAGAGACTCATTATTATTTAATAAGGAGTCATTGCTATGTCAAAGATGACAAAAGAAGAGCAAATAGACTGGTACGACAAAACCCACAAGAACTGGCGTTCTTGGGGCTCGTGGTTCAGCTGGGGCTCTCCAGTCGGCTTGGGGTTATTTATCCTCGCCGTCGCAGGAGCGATCTGGATTCTAGCTCAAGTCTAGTCTAGAGGCTGGGTATAATAGGGCACGCCATCGGCGTGCCCTGTTTTCTCATCAGACGTAGTCTTTACTTTTTGGTGTATTTGTGTTATATTAGTGTAAATGGCAAATTTTAGTAACGGCAACTACCCAGTATTAGAGCCTCAAGGTGCAGTCGTGCAGCAATTATGGTGGCTGCCGGACTTCCAAGATGCAGATAGTGGCCACATGATTCTGAGTGCGCATAAAAACTTCGACGATCACAGAGAATATAGTGAAGAAATGATTACCAATCCCGAATCCAAAGATCTGCCAATTGTAGAAGATGTGTGGCCTGCACCTTACATCTATGGCGCACCGATAGTTGCCATCGCAGTTGGGGAGGCCTTTAGTGCGATCAATCGACCTGATTCTAACGGAATTTTACTGGACACAGAACCTAGGTCAGCAAAAGATATTGCCCACAGCCTCATCCAAATAACCACTTTAAACTAAGCAAAAAATATGAGATCCGCTCCAGTACTCAGTCCCGAAGCAACACGCGAATTTATAATCGAACAAGTCGAGTATATTGAAGGCAGACCAGATTTTGTTGAGCCCACACCTCAAGAACTAGAAATTTTTGCCAGTATGGTCGATCAAAACCAAGCCAATACTCCCTATCAAGCCAATCGAGGCATTAGAGAGCTAGCCCCAGATCTTGACATGAATATGTCAGATTTAGAAGCACTACTCAAGGGCAAGACCATCTTAGATATAGGCTGTGGTGATGGTAAATTTAGCACCGACGCATCCAGACTAAAACGCACAGAAGTAACAGCCTTGGATTTGGATGAGCAACGCATTAGTGGAATTACTCCTTCGCGCAACCTCAGACCAATAGTTGGCGACGCCTATAACCTAGCTGATTCCATTGGGGACGATAAATTCGACGTGGTCGTATCGGCATATTCCGGTCATCATTGGGCGAGAAGCCCAGAACGTAAAAAGTCGGCAATCGAGCAGGCTTTATCTGCTTGCGCAGTTGGCGGCACCGTACTGTTCATCCCAATAATGCATAATGTAGGCCATTCGAACGTAACGAGAGTCGCAACTGACGCTGGATTATCAAGACTTGGGCACAGACTCACTCCGGAAGAGCAAACCGAATTCGGCGCATACATCAAGGTGTGTGGCTGGTCAGAGGTCTTAGCAATCGACACACTTCTTGAGTATGAGCAGGGCGGAGATATTGATTTAACGTTTGTCTCGAGCCGTGACAATAAGAAAAAACAGCCAATTCGACGAGAGCTTACTCGCGAAATCGATCATGCCCAAGATCGATACTCAGCAATCGTCAAAGTCTTGCAGTAACTTTTGGTTTTATCTCAAATAATAGCCTCACAAAAAAACTAGTTTCCAATACAAAAGTAGATTTAAAATTCACGCCCTAACATGCTAAAGTAGCATTATTATAAGGGAGTATCTAAATGAGCGGATTTTTTATTGTACTGGGCATAGCACTCTGGATTGCGTTGGCGTTTTGGCCGGCGGTAATCGCAAAACGAAAAGGTTACAGCTTCATCCTGTTTTTGTTATTGGCTTGGGTAGTATCTTGGCTGATCACCCTAATAGTCGTGCTTTTCCTGCACGATAAAAACGAAACAGCCCAAGAAAAAGCTGACGACAAAGCAGTCGACGATATCCTAGCAAAAGAATGATGCTCGCTCGGTATTACGGCAGCAACCATGCAGCCAAAGTTCTCTACGGAGTAATCCTGATGTTCGGCGTGCTCATCGGCCTGTCAGCCAGTGGCACTGAAAGTGCAGCTGCCGCATCTTTGGAAGCCTTGATTGCTGCAGTGACAATTATTGTCGCAGAAGATTATGCCGAGATTATTGGTTTTACGATCAAAAACAAACGTGCCCTAAGCAAGTCCGAGCGCCGCGAAATTTTTGAAGACACTTTTGCCATAGCTTCGTTTATTCTAATCCCGTGCTTTATTCTATTAGCTAGCAAGTTCGGGCTTTATGATTTGAGACTGGCTTTTAATATATCCTTTGGATATTGCCTGATTGTTTTGTATGTATTTAGCTATTGGGCAGCACGATTGAGCAGTTTTAGCAGATACAAATCTGTGTTTATTGCAACCATTACCGCTCTTATAGGGTTGGCAATTATTTGCATCAAATATATTGTTAGCCACTAAATGTGGCGTGCTATTATTCATAGATGAGCATTAAGACCACCGAAGCAAACCAATTACGTAAGTGGAATGTTTCGGCAGGACTCCTACATCTTATATCCTTGATTGCAGTAGTAACTCTGTCGAATAATTTCTCTTTGCCGGTTACAGCGACCTACATGACTGGGCCGCCTGGATCGTCATTCACAAATCCAATTTTGCTGTTTAGTAATAATGTCAGCTACACTATTGCACTGTTTTTTGGTCTGTCTGCGTTCTTTCATTTCTTGGTCGCTTCTGGTAAGTATATCCCGAAATATATTGCTGGATTGAATAACAATCAAAACGTCTTCCGTTGGGTTGAATATTCAATAAGCTCATCGGTAATGATCTTCCTAATTGCCCAGCTAAATGGAATCAGTGATTACGCTGCACTGCTGGCGATCTTTGGCGTGAACCTGTCGATGATACTGTTCGGCTGGCTACAGGAAAAGTACACCCAGCCCGGTGATGG
>CAZYJC010000020.1:0-6042 GCA_964647765.1 uncultured Candidatus Saccharibacteria bacterium
TCAATAAATAAAAACAAAAAATATGAGCCAAGAAAAAATCCAACTAACCGAAGATAAACAGTACCAAGCGCGAGTAGCAGAACACGTAGCTGCCGAAATGAAACCTATTCTAGATAAGGCGCTTGAAGCACGTGACGAAAAAAACAAAATATTAGATCGAACAATTGAGCACCCTGATGCAACCCAAGACCATCAGGCATTGCAAAATACTCAGAATTTCGTAGACGCTAAGCCATTTGCTAATAAGGAGGCTGAACTTGAGCTTCTTGCAAATGGAGTGGGCGAACTAAAGGCAGCTGAGATAGCAAAAAATCCTTTGCCCCAAAGCAGAAGCATCTCAACTGAAGCTAAAAAGGCCGAGTCCGAAAAAGAAATAACAAAAGATCAAATCGAACCCGGAATGATAGTAAATTTCGTTCATGAGGACCCAGATTCCACTCATGACTCCCGTCAGTCAGTTCTTATTCTGGATGTTCGAGATGGTGCAGTTGATTTTATTGGATTAGAACCAAACAAGCCGACTTTTGCTGAAGCTGGAACGAAGTTATTTAGCGAAATTGGTCTTGCTCCACATTTGGATCCTGATGGCGAACCAGCCGAGACCCACTATGAGAAAACTACTAGCGCAGGGCTCAGAATTCCACCTAAGTTTCACGATAAGGAAGAGGCTGCTAACCAGATAGTGTTGATCGAAAACATCGAAAAATCCCAAATCGAGAACAAGGCAGTTCCTGATCATCCGCCTTCACTTGAAGGACTTGCAACTGAAGCATTGGCATACTACACAGTGGAAGGCCATAAGGACGAGTCTTATCAAAAAGACTTAGCCGCTGAGGTGACCCAGATAGATTCAGCAGCCTCAGTTCGGGATGCTGCCGGAAAAGACCAGCTAGCTGCGTAAAAACCTCGACAAAACACAACAAGTATATTATAATATGCTAAATGACAATAGCTGAGGTTTCGGAGCATCCAGATCTAGAATTGCTGGGCGGTCAACTACAAGTTTGGTTTGGCCAAAACGTTGATGGCGAAATTGGCGCTAGGTTTTTGGTGCATCCAGGTACTTCGGGCCAGCTAAGGACTTCACCTTTAAATGACTTACAGGTTCACCTCGAAGCCGCCCCAGCAGAAAGTGGTGCAACTGTTAAGGTAGCGAGCAAATATGAAGGCAGGTCTGATTTTAATTTACTACCTGGGACAAGTTTTGAGGTGCCCGGAAACGCTAAGGTCGGTATTCAGGTGCCAGAGAATGGTCCGGCGGTAATAGGTTTTGCGCAATTTCTTGGCGCAAGAGTGACCAAGGAATTATTAGATGAAGTTAACCCTAAGAGTTCGACGCCAGTTGGCATATCTTGGCTTACACTGATCAATCGGGCAGAGAAACCAGATTTTCCGGCAGAGTATGGAGTTTCTCGAGGTGGCGATGAATTTGTTAGGGCCAGACTTGATGAGATTACCGGAAGTAGTTTGTTGCATGGAACTAAGCTGAGCAGCCTGCTACTCGAACTATACAATAACTTCTCTAATGAACCATGCCGAGATCTGGATCAATAATTATGACAGTTCACGATGTTTATCCAACGGCTGAGCAAAAATTCCAAGAAGGAATTGCGGTTTTAAATGAATTGACAGAGATTTCAAACATCTATGGCAGTCTCTCAGAAGGTGTTTTGGGTAGACGGGCGTATGTACTGGGTGAGTTACTTGGCGAGTTCGGCGGAACTGCCATACAAGCAACACTCCTTGACGGCGTGGCAGAAGATAGCCGGGCAATTGTTAGGACGCGAAGGGTTTACTTCCCAAAACCCCAAATGCTATTCGGTGCGGAGATTGATGTTCGAGAAGTTGAAGGTGTGAAGGCCAGAGCCTTTAAGGAAGATTCAATTCTGAAGAGCTCAAAGGGAACGTTGCAGGGCATAGATGCTTCCAGAGGTGCGTTATTGTTGAAGCCGCTTACTCGCAATCGTCCACATGGGGCCCTGGATTGGGTTACTCTTTTTAATGATGAAGGCCAGCCTCAAGTTAGGCTATCGACGACGTTTCTTTAAGCTCCGGCAGCAACCCTGTCTACAGGGTGGGGGGTAACTATAGGTTGTGTATAAAAAGTTATTTCTGCCATGTGCCTTTTAGGTAACCAGGACGTTGTTTACGCCGGCCTTATTCTTGATGTGTTGCTGGAGATATGGGAGTTTATCGCCGGGGTCCTCAATGTCTTTTAGGATAAGTTTTTGTTCAAGTTTGGGGATGGTGATGTGCATGTCGCCGTAGCCATATTTCTTGCCGAAATAGTTTTGATTAAAACTTGCCGAAATAATCGACTCATAAAGGAAAATTTTGCGTTTGTTGGCGAAATTTCCAAATCCTGTAGCTACGACAATACCTTCTGGAGTTAAGTCATAATGGGTTCCGAGCCAGCGGCTGTAAGCGATCATCAGGGCAAATCCAGCAATAAAAATTACTATCAGAAATGTCAGAATCCGGCTGTAGTTATAACCGCCATAGGTAAATTTAAAAAAACCACCAACGATCATTGCGGCAATCAACCCAACAAGACTTGCTAGAATAGCAGTCGCAACCACTGTGACCTGGAAGGCCTTAATATTTTTGTGCAAATGTACCGACTCCATCACCCTACAGTATATTGTTTGATCGAGCTGTTGTTAAGCATTAGCTTGACAAAAGTGCATGGCGGGCGGATAATCCGGCTTGCATACACCTTTAAGAGGTAAAACAAAAATGCACGAACTCTCAGGAGAAAATCTAACAGGTATCCGTCACCGCGCTGAGCCTGTAGAAGATTATCAAATGTCTGAGCTCGATGGCATTGAACGAGGACCACATTTGCATCTTGTTACTGGAGAATCTGCAATGGTAGTACCTTTTGATGCAACTGCAGGAAAAGAAACAGGCCACAATAATATTCGTCACAATGAGGTCTATAGGCTAACACGTGATCCCGAGACATATGAGGTTACCGTCGAGAGCGACGTTACCGTCGAGGATATAGAAAAAGAATTTCCTCCTGAAGATATCGCGGCATTCAAGGAATGGGCAAAACCATTTATCGGAAAAACGATTACTTACATAAATCCAACGATGGAAGGCGGTGGCGTAGCAATGATGCGGCCTACGTTAATCCATTATTTACGTCTACTCGGTGTTGATGCTAGATGGGTAGTCATGGAGGCCTGGTCAGACGAACAGCAAGAAAAAGAAGGCAAGCCATTTGAGTTCACAAAACAAATGCATAACGTTTCGCAAAGAATGAGCGATCAAAGGATAACCGAAGAGGGCAAAAAATTACACTGGGCATGGGCAGATCGAGATAACGGGCCAGTAATTGAAGCTCAAGATTATATTACCGATGCTTCAATAGTTTTTTTGGATGATCCACAGACAGCTCCCTTATTCAGACGTCTCAAAGCCGCAAATCCTGAGGCAAAGTTTGTATGGAGAAACCACATAGATACAGACCATGATCTAATGGCAGATCCTACAACTCCGCAAGGCGAGATCGCCTATTATTTGATGGAAGAATGCGGCCTAAAGGATGTCGATGCAATCATTGCGCACCCAGTGTTTCAATTTATTCATCCTGGGATGGAAAACAAAACTTACTTTGCTCCTGCAACATTTGACGTTTTTGATAATCTCAATCGACATTTAAATGATGCAGAAATACAAGAAGGAATTCAATTTATAAACCAGCAGATCAGACTTACTAATGCAAAATTCGCTTCTCAAGAAAGATGGGAAGATATGATTTCTGAGATTAGCCCCGACCCAACTAAGCAACGAATTACTCTTATAGCAAGGTTTGATCCAGCCAAAGGTATGCCTGAAGCTATGAAAATGGGAGTAGAAGCTCGAAGACGTATGCAGGCATCGGGAGTTCCAGAATCCGAGCTGCCAGAGGTAATTATAGTGGGAAATGGTTCAGTAGACGATCCAGATGGCGACTGGATGTTTGAAAAAGTCATTAAGGAGCGTCGAGAAAAGTATCCTGATGAAAAAGATGAAATTAGAGTCGTAAGACTGCACCATAACTATGACGCCATTAACGCACTAATGACTTTAAGCTCGATTTTAATGCAAACATCTTGGCGTGAAGGATTGGAAACACGAGCTGGGGACGGCATAAAGCACGGTGTACCGGTAGTCATCAGTAATCGAGGCGGTATCCAGACTCAGGTAGTAGAAGGGAAGTCAGGTTTTATTCTGGACTTTGATCGGGTTGATGAGGAATTGTCTAGGGGTGCAGAGATAATGTCCTATTATTTAACCCACCCTGAAGAATATGCTCAACTTGTAGAGACCACCAAAGAGCTAGGACGAGTGTTTAATCGACGAGAATTCAGTACTTTATCAAATGCTATAAGACAGTTAAGAATATTCAACGAAATTACGTTCGAACCAGGCAAGCCAGCTGATAAAGTCTGGAAGCTATCCGAATTAACTGCCGGATTCGCTGAATAAATATTAAGGTTTCGGCTGGTATAATACTTCGTTAGTTACGGCGATTTGGAAGGCGGATTCGCCACCTTAGCTCAGTTGGCTAGAGCGCCGCTTTCGTAAAGCGGAGGTCTGGGGTTCGAATCCCCAAGGTGGCTCCAACCAACCAAATGCGGGTGTAGTATAACGGCTATTATGTGGCCTTCCCAAGGCTGAGACGCGGGTTCGACTCCCGCCATCCGCACCAATTATCCGTGGATTCCGGCGGACAACATCTCGCCGAATCTCTCCGCTTGTCTTTGTCTTACTGCGTCCATTGCCCCCTGTATCGCTCCTGCTGTAAATTCCATAATTCTTGTTGGGCCAAGATTTTCTACTTGAGTAGAAGCAACATCGTAAGCTATCTCGGTAACCAAACCGAGTGCCGGTCCGATTCGTTCTGCATCTAGCGAGACACTTGTGCTATGTCCAATGGTCCGGTAAAGAATATCAGAGCCAATTTGTGCGGCTGTTTCACCAAAAGCTTTTTGGCGTCTTTGGTTTGTTCTTTGTGACATATAAAAGGGCCGCTGAGCATTTTTCTTAATAGCTTCGATTTCGTCTTCTGTAAGTTGTACTGCACCTTTAACTGGTGGAACTTGATCGTAATACGGCATAGAGCCTCCCGTAATTTATATACATATAATACCACAAAAATCGAATAAATCAATACAGGACGATGACCCGGTAACCAGTGTTATAATAGATAACTAATCCTATGGCTTCGACAAAGAAATATTTTCACGATCATTTTGTGCTTTTGCTCCTGACGATAAACGGGTTTTTGGCACTCTCAGCGGTTTTGTTTATGGTGCTGCGCCTTAGCTCCAGCCACGGCTCAACTGTAATTGTCCAATATCGACAGAGTTTAGGTGTTAATGCATTCAAAACCGGCACAATTGCCGATTTGCTAAGCTTTGTTGCTTTTGCAGCTCTGGTTTTTGCCGTTCATGCGTTTTTGAGTATTAGAGCTTACGAAATTCACCGGCAGCTTGCCATAGCAATCTTAAGCCTTGGCATTCTGTTACTTAGCCTGACTATTATTATCAGTAACGCGCTGTTAATGCTTAGATAACAGATGAAAAACATCGAAATTCCTTACGAAAAGGA
Source organism: uncultured Candidatus Saccharibacteria bacterium (assembly GCA_964647765.1). GTDB lineage: Bacteria > Patescibacteriota > Saccharimonadia > Saccharimonadales > UBA4665 > CAZYJC01. The sequence goes on from CAZYJC010000020.1 coordinate 5,602, forward strand.
CCGCAAGGGTCATTATCGTTTTTTTGAAATATTACCCGGTTCGATAAGTTGGATCTTGCTTCTTTTGCCCTTAATCCTGAGCTTTATAAATGCAACCGTAGCAGTAGCATTTATACTTTTGTATCTGTTAATTTTCTTCGTACGCTCGATTGCTTACACGACCCGCGCACTAATGGGTTACCGCTCAATGAAACAGCAGATGCGTCTTGATTGGCTTGGCTTAGTTGATGATCTTGATGCAGGCAGGATAACCGAGAAGAAATTCTATCGGCCAAAATGGCACTACAATAACCTCAAGTGGATCAGGAATCGGGCCGTCGAAACCAAACCTCGCGATCTCGTGCACGCGGTTATCATAGCCACTGTAGATGAGAGTCGAGAGGTGTTGGAGCCAACCATACAGGCAGTTCTGGCTTCGGACTATGATGCCTCAAAATTCGT
>CAZYJC010000021.1:0-5243 GCA_964647765.1 uncultured Candidatus Saccharibacteria bacterium
AATCGATAGGGGGGAGCAATCCCCCGCGAGGGTTCGAATCCCTCTCTCTCCGCCAGTTTTGCTAAATCTAGTCTGACTTATTTGCAGGTCAGGCTATTTTTGTTTAGCCATGGTTTCGGCGGCTTGAGCTGCTGCCGTGCCGGCGTTTGTTATTACAGGACCTTTGGCTTTACCAAGAAGGTCTTTGACAAACTTACGACCACCCTTCTCGGAGACATCTCGAGCCGCAGTCATAGCAGCGTCAGCATCGACCTGTAGTTTACCGGCCTTGCCGCGCTTGATATAACCCGAACTCTCGAGTGTTTCTACCAAAACAGCCCCTACAAAACGCCGGACTTCAGGATTGCTAACAATTTTTTCACCGGCCTCTACAACTTTATCACCAATAACAAGACCTTTTTGATAGCCGCGCATAAAGGCCTCCCATAAAGGCGAAGGCTCTTCGGCCTCAACACGAGGCGACTCATCGGCTGGTTCTCCAGCAGCCGCCTGGGCTCCCTCGGCGGCATTTTGGTCATTAGCACGATTGAATTGGGCGGTAGCAGCTGACTGTTCGTTTAAGTCCATGGGACCTTCATTGACGGGGTCATATAGATGCGCTACTTCAGGAGGTATGTCATTAGTCAAAACCTGGTCAAACACCTCTGGAACAGGCTGGCTAGGGTTTTCTGGTGTTGGTGGGGGAGTTGCTGGCATTTTTTGTTTTTTAGTTACTTCTATTATCCTATCATACTTATGCTAATAAGTCAATGTTCTAGCGGGTGATTGAGTCGGATAAATTCTGGCTGGGCAAAAACGACTGCAGAAACTTGTTTAACTCCAGCGCTAAGCAATATTTTGGCGGCAGATTCAATGGTGGCACCAGTAGTCACGACATCATCCACCAAAAAAACCTTTTCGGGCAAGTCCGCCATTCGTTTAACCTGAAATGACTGACCGAGTTGCAGCAGCCTCTCTTGACGCCCAAGACCATGTTGACTGGTTTTACCTGATCGATGAAGTAAATCTCGATATTCAAGGCCGCTCCGACGAGCCAACAAGCGCGCCAGGAGTTTAGCTTGATCAAAACCACGCATCCGGGCCCGATTGGCGGCCGTTGGAAGCGGAACCAAAACCGCATTTACATCTAGCCTGTGGCGTTGAATGATTATTTCTGACATGGATTTGGCGACGTCTCGGGCGCCACCGAGCTTGAGTGAAACAACCAAGTGTCGTCCGATTTCGTCATATATTGTTGCCGGCAGCACTAATCGAAGTGAAGATTTAGAGCTGCAGTCAGCGCAAACTGAATAATCAGAAGATGGCTTCCGGCAGATATAGCATCGTGAACCTATGCCAGCGAGATGACGGTAGCAATTTCTGCACAAAAAAGCCCCCTCTGTTCCGCATAACATACAGTTATGAGGGGCTAAAATAGATAGAATTCGCTCGATTGGGTTCATTTCGCTTGTGTTGTCATTAATGTGTTGTAAATAAGTGGGCTTAGGCGTTGCACAGGAGTCACGGGCTAAGCTATACTGACACCAAGACAAAAATGCAAGGCTTTTAATCAATCTGGGGTCTCACCAGTGCTAAAGATAGGGCCTACCAACTAAATAATCCTAAATTGGAGGGGAACGCTATGGCGCGACGCAATCGCGACGACGATTTATTACTGGAAGAAGATGAACTAACCGCTGCCTTTTTGGGTGACGAAACCGCTGTAGCGCCTGAACAGGTCCAAGCTCAGCCAATGCCTGAAGTTGAAGATGAATGGGATGAAGACGAAAACGTACCAGGACAGCTGGCAGTTGATGTTTACGAAACCAAGGAAAAGCTAGTTGTTAAGGCTCGCACCGCCGGGGTTAACAAAAATGACCTAGACGTTAGTATCAGCGACAATCAGCTAACGATTCGCGGCACACTAAGTTCGGGCAGTGAAGAAGGCGTAGAGAACTACTTCTTGCAAGAATGTTACTGGGGTGAATTCTCAAGAACTATCGCCTTGCCAGTACCTGTCAAAGAAGAAGAAATTGAAGCAGTGCTCAAAGATGGCGTCCTTACCATCAGCTTTGGCAAACAACAGCAAGACACGGTCAAAAAGATCCAAGTCCTCTAGTCTAAGCCAGAGGAACCAAAAAGCCCCCGTCATCACGGGGGCTTTTAATATTGCTTCGAGACTTCTATTAGCCTTCGGTCTTAGGCCTAGAAATATAGCCACTCGTGCCATCAGATGTGCTCTTTGTTTGCACTTCTGAAGAGGTCGAAAGAACGAACTGAACGATTAGCTGAGCCAGGGCAACAATGATTAAGCCCACAACGGCGTAGATAAGTGTGTTTTTGGCATTACCGACGTTGCCACTATCACCACCTGAGGTAATGTAGCGGAAACCGCCGTAGATAATCATGATCACCGATATAGCACCGACTACAATCGAGAAGATGAATATTACTTGTTTTGCGATCTTGGTAATACTAGAGCCGCCTGCTGTGGAAGGCTGACAGTTCACATTAGCGCCGTTTACCGAATCATTTACCCCTTGAGATATTCCATGGGTAATAGTATTGTCACAGCCCGCAGCAGGTGGACCGGCATAAGCTACTGTTGCAGGTACAAGTATCGAAACCGATAAGAGCACGGCTGATACCAAAATTGTTATTTTGTTTTTTATTTTACTGATCATTTTAGACCTTTCTTATTTCTCCTATATCTTATACTACATTATTTCCTAATAAATCAAGCCGCTTATGCAAATTTAAAATTTAGCCGACGTCGATAATACGAATTGAATTACCAGCTGGGCGCTCGCCGCAACCGCCAACCCAATCGCTGCATATATCAATGCACTCCTGGCGCTAGCGACTTTGCCGGCATCACCACCAGAGGTCATGAAGCGCACACCTGCCACAATTATCATGATGACTGCAATGACACCTGCGACCCAACTGAGAAGTTGAACTATCACATTGATACTATTTGTGATCTTTGAGTCATCACAGCCGTTTCCGGTCTGATTAATGCCTTTTAATATTTCAGTCTTGGAATCGCCAGCCTTTTGTGGGCATCCAGCTGCAAATGCCGTAGCAGGCATAATCAGCAAGGAGAGCGACAGTAGTAATCCGAAAAGTAGTTGTTTCATATTTATCCTTATAATTTTAATACTACCCAGGTCACAATTGCCTTGGCTAGTATGATTATCAATAGACCGATCACGGTGTCGAGCAAAATTTTACGCGCGGTGGCCGCCTTATTGGCATCACCACCAGACGTCATGAAATTTATACCACTGATAATAATGAGTATTACTGCTCCGACACCACCAATATAAGCCATAACGTTAACAGCCTTAAGTAAAAGACCGTTTTCGCCAGTTAATGGGTCGCTCATGTCTGTATTACAGACTGAGGATTCCTTCATTTTGGCATTAGAACAATCTACGGCCTTATCGGGGAAGGGATCAAAAGCCGCCGCAGCAGCATTCGAGACAGCCAACATAACGATTGTGGAGAGAATTAAGAGTAGCGTTTTTTGAAGCATGTTATTTTAATACGTTATTTACTAAAAATACCACTATCGACTCTGCCGAAACAGCGATAACTAGACCGACAAGTGCATAAATTATACCTTTGCGAGCCTCCGCAGTCGCATTTGGGTCACCCGCGGCAAACATATACTTAAGCCCCATGACCGTAATCATAAGTAGGGAAATCGCGCCCAGAAGCGCAAAAATAAAACTCATGATTGATGTGATAGTAGTTGTATCAGTTGGGGGTTTAGGTAGACTACCTGCAGAAATATCCGTTTTAGGTGCAGCCAAGGATCCTGGGTCTCTAATAGCTAGTGAATCTGGGCTTGGCGTTGTAATGCTGCCGCCTGTGGCATTTGTGTCTGAGGTTAACACGCTGTTTATTTTTGATTTAAAGGATTTGACGCTAGTCGGCTTTTTGTCGGCCACGGCTCGAAGGATAAGCTTGGCTTGGGATTCGATACAATCAGCCTTTTTGCCACCGGCTATCGGTACATTTGTACAGTGGTATGTGGCGGCGTTTCTGACTTGAGTTATATAAATATTATTCGTGCCAGCGCAGGCGCTAGCAGCCTTTTTTGGCATTACGCGCGTGCAATATATCTGAACCGGATCGGTTGTTTTGTCGGCGGCGGAAGCTATTGAACCAAAGCTTGCGGCAACAAACAATACCAAAAACGTCAGGCCGATAGATCTGATCATAGCCGGCTCCCAATAAAGCCGACAAAGGCCGTTGCTATTGCTGCAATTCCAAGTCCAGCCACTGCATTTATCAAAGTGCTTCTTGCTCTCGCTGTCTGATCTGCATTGCCTCGACTTGTGATGAACTGGAATGACGAAACAATAATAAAGCCAATTGCGACTAGCCCCGCAATCCTTAGCAAATCGTCAACTATTGCAAGTAACATTCCAGGGATATCGCTTCTGGTTTGGCCACAATCATTGGGAACAGTTCTAGGGAAAATGTTAAAACATTTGACGCTACAAGCATGCGGGCCGCTACCATAAAGCTCGTCACTCATGTAGTTATACCAAGGCTTGAGCTCAAAAAAGCTGACCGTACAGTCGTCAGCAGTATCTGCCAAATTGCTAACTGTGGGCAACGTTGGCGCGCTCAATGCCGCAGCTTTGGCGATAAATAGATCTGGAATCGCAAGTAACCCAATTAGGGCTAATGCAAGTACAAGCTTCTTAATCATAGCTAAAAAATACCTCCAGGCACTAAGAACTGCAAGAATCCATAGAGGAAGGCGTAACATATTAGGGCTACGATGGTCATCGTGATACGTTTCTTTGCTGCAGAAACCTTACTCGGATCGCCAGCCGACGCCGAATACTGAATACCTCCCGCGATTAGAGAAATAACAATTATTAGCCCAAAAATAATACTTACAGTGCTAATTGCTGGGTTAATGTACTTTTTGACAAAGTCACAGGTATTTTTATTACAAATTGCATCTGGATCGGATGTGCAACCTTCCAATGTAGGGTCGGCCGCGCAGGCAGCAGGGTCAATGACCGGACAAGTGGCGTCCTTGCCGCATGCTTCAGTGGGAGTCTGGGCCTTATTGGTGCCTGCCGGGGCGGACGTCAGGCTGCCGCCAGTTTTTTGGATATCAGCCGTTAGGACCGCCGTTAGCTTGTTTTCAAAGTCATTGACCGACTTGGGTTTCTTGGCGATCGCATCTTTCATTAAACTGATGCCCCATCTGTCTATACAGTCCGCTTTTTTGCCGC
>CAZYJC010000022.1:0-4714 GCA_964647765.1 uncultured Candidatus Saccharibacteria bacterium
CGCACTCGTGTACAGGGTTTTGCAGACCCTTGCCTAACTCCTCGGCCAACGCGCCCTGCTTAAGCCATCCAGACAATTATATCGTACTATGTATGTAGATGGCCTTTGATTTTTTTAGCAAAAATTATGAAATTATGCCTGTTGAGCAAGCAAACATTCTCCTTAGCGACGTAGCTTACTCATACGGTTATGGAGTTTACGAAACTATTCGAGTAACCGCAGGTGAGGCAAAGTTTCTACGCGATCACCTAGATAGATTATTTGGTTCCGCTGAAATTATCGGGCTTGAGCACAATTTCGGCAAAAGTCAGATTTCAGAAACGATAAATACCTTGATAAGTAAAAACCGGGTTGATGCCTGCAACTTAAAAGTACTTCTAATCGGTGGTCGCGCAAGTGCCGATGCTAACCTATACGTCATTTGCCTAAACCCTCTGTTTCCGGATCGCAAGCTATATAAAAAAGGCGTACACTGCACAACTTACGAATATGAACGTCTCTTCCCGCACGCCAAAACCTTAAACATGCTACCGAGCTATCTGGCTTACCGTGATGCGCAAAAGGCAGAAGCTTACGACGCACTGTTAATTGATCGGGCTGGCAATATTATTGAAGGTACAAGAACCAACTTTTTTGCCATCCAGGACCGTACTATTTATTCACCACCAGAGGATAGAATTCTGCTTGGGGTTACCAGGGCAAAAATGCTTGAAGCTGCCCAAAAAGCTGGCTTTAGCCTAGAGTACCGTGACCTACAATTCAGTCAGATCGCGCAATACGACAATGTATTCCTAACGAGCACCTCTAGCAAAGTTATGCCGATTAAATCAATTAACCAAACAGAGTGGCAGCTGAAAAATCCACTGCTGGAGCTGACATCGCTGCTCTAGCCAAGTGCTGTTTTAAGAGCGACTCGCGAACAACACCGATTCCGCCTAATAGTTCAAAAAAGTGCGGGTCGATTGTGCCGTCAAGCGGGACATACTGAATTGCCGGCAAAGCATCGATTTGCGTTTTATTAAATGGCTTACCTGCTCTCGGGCTTCCGTTAATTTTATCTTCTAGATATCGCTCCATATGAGGTGCCCATTTTTCACGACCAAGAGCCCCGATACCGCCTGTTGGCACCACTAAATCCACACCCCTAATTAGTCCTAGTAAGGAAATAATATTGCCTATACCTCTGCCTTCTTCTTGCCAGATGGTGTCAGAAGCAGACAGCTTCGATAAATCCGGGTCTCTCAGAGCTCGCCTAGTCTTTATGCCAGTGCCTGAATATCTTTGCTCGTAGGTTTCACCGGTATCTTCATCGCAGACAACTTGACCAACTTCATCAGGGTTTTTTGGGTCACTAATTCGTATGTTGGCATAATCAGGGTGGTTTTGGACTATGCCAGACCCAACTCCAGAACCTACGATCACAACAGCCGGCCTCGTATAGCTCGTATGGTCAGGCGAGGCAAGCTTTTCGGAAACTGCATGCGCTGCGAGAGTCCCATCATTAACATGATGTATAGGAAATCCATCTTTTATTAACTCCCTTACCGCAGGATCTGCTTCCGCAAGAAGTTCGTTAATCTTATATGAACTGTCCTTTAAACCTGCAACGTTAGCCAAAGGACCAACTGTGCTGCCATCGGCAGAAACCGGACCAGGATGTCCCACAACTGCATATTCGGCTCCAAAAGATTTTGCTGCGACTATTATGCTAGCGATCTCTCCAACGTAAGATTCAACCTGTGTAGGTACGGGGCTAGATTTAGGCAAAAAAGTTCGCCTTCTTGAATAAAACTGCGGCGAATGTTTGTCCCGCCAATGCCGATAGCAACACCTAAATCCGGTATTGGCAATTCGAGATTTGCTGGCATCTATTACTCCCTAAGGTCATTAAATTTTAATGAAATAAGATGCTAGATAGTCTGATGGAATTTTTATTATTGTCAAGTTCACCCAACAGATAAGCATAAGTACTATACATTATTGTTGACAGCTTATCAACATAGTGTTATTCTCCAGTAACATTAAGGTGTTAAGGGGAGAAATTATATGAAAAAACTTAAGCTTTTGTTAGCGTCAACATTATTGACGGTTTCAGCTATTGCGCCACTTGGCCTAGCCAGTGCATCCGCAGAACAAAATATTGACCAAAGAACTCCGGAGCTCATTTGTCGCGTATACGACGATGGCGAAAGATACACAACTTGTGAAGGTTGTGATCTTGGAGTTTCAAAACAAGTTAGTGTAAATGACGGTGAGTTTAGCGAAGCTGATAGCGCCGCTGCTGCTGCTCAAGCCAAAGTTGGTGATAAAGTCGTTTGGAAGATTGTAGTTAGCAATACCAGTACGATTGAAGGCAAGAGCTATCCCGTCGGTACTGTTACCGTTAAGGACATTGTTCCAGCTGGCTTAAACGTAACTGGTTTGAGCTACACCGCTGGAAGTTTCATGGATGGCAACTGGACATTTGATCTAAGCAAAAATCTGCCTGCAACCTTAACTGTCACTACAACTGCAACTACAGCAGGATTGATAGTTAATACTGCAGCGCTTAGTGAATATACTCCACCTCACTACAACTACGAGCAAACATCTGAACTTAACGTCAGCGATGCCGTCGTGATTCCTAAGAGCTATCCTTACAAAGATGCAGATCCTAGCAATGACAGCAACAGTGCTTATATCAATGTTGTTGCGCCAGTAGTTACTACCGCTGCAGCTACACCAGCCGCACCAAACACCGGTTTGGGCGATGGCTCGGCATGGGCTGAAGCCGCTGTTCTAACCTTGGGAGCAGTTGGAGCCTTGGGTTCTGCCTATGGCATCCGCAAAAACTTCATCAAGCAGGTCTAAGCAAAAGCGCGCTTCAAAGCGCAAGCCTGCCGTCAAAAAACAAGCGAGCCGATTTCAGCCTGTATCCAAACTATTAAGTCAGGAAACAGCTGGTCGGCTTGCTGACATGTTTGTTGGTGCTGCGATAACTCTATTCGTAATTGCACTTACTACAGGCTTCCATCAGGCCGAGCCAGCACCAAGCCAGCCAAACGGAAGAAACCCAAGACCAGCAAGTCATATTGCTCAGCCTCAAGATGCCAATCTTAGTACAAAACCTCTACCACCAGATGCTTTGACCAACTATAAAGTTGCTGCCAATATGCCACGAATAATTAGTATTCCATCCATAAACGTAAACGCTAGGGTATTAAATGTTGGCCTAACCAAAGCAGGCGCGGTTGGCACGCCGAGTAATGTTTTCGACACCGCTTGGTACAACGGATCATCTTTGCCTGGTAATGCTGGCGCGGCCCTAATCGACGGTCATGTTTCTGGCTGGAGCACCGCCGGGGTTTTTAAAAATCTTAAAAACATAAGCGTTGGCAGTATTATTACGATTGAGCGCGGCGACGGTCAAAAACTTAATTTTGCCGTCGTGCGGACAGCAGTATATCCTGCTGATAGCGTAGATATGGCTAGCGTACTAAGTTCGGCCGTCGCCGGACGTCCTGGCCTAAACCTTATAACCTGCAATGGCAGCGTTATACATGGCACAAACGAGTTTAGCGAACGTTTCGTCGTCTACGCAGTTTTGCAGTAAGCTGCCTATTGATTAAAGGGCTTAGTTAGGGGACGATTACTTGCGTCCATCCGCTGTCAAAGCGGCGGTCAACTAGATCTTGTGCTCCAGTCGCATAATCTGCAACCGGATCGACGCCGTTATTGCACATCGAGCGGTCCTGCCCCAAAAGTTCACGATGCTCTTCGGCCAACTCGCCAAACACAGTGCGCAGTTCACACTCCTGGCCATTTACCATGACAGGACAATTTCCACATAATTGGCCGAGCATCCGCTCTCGACCAACGCCGCCTGGCAGACTATCGAATTTAGCCGTCAAAGCTTCGTGATCGAGCGCTTTGAAGCCAATTATTTCTTGCAAAAATTCTTCGCATCTTCGCTTGGCCTCAGTTGGAGTCAGGTACATTGAGATAGATGGGGTTTCGACAGGTTTATACATAATGACAAATATTATAGCTTTTTTTGACTGTTATGTCAATAGCTTAAAGAGATTTTACGGTTTTGTTGACGCCGACCCTACTGCTCTGTACAACCAAAGCGTAGATGGCGAAGAGCAATAGTGTGAAAGCAAAATCACCTAAAATTGTGTTTCTGAGGAATGGTAATGCCATATAGTAGCAATTGATTAGACCTGATATGTTCATGGGATACATCACTCCCTGCATCCATACACCAAAATTCGTGATCAGGTAGTAAAAAATTGATCCGGCTATACTGGCACCAATTATCAAATATGGTTTGTCTCTTGTGACAAAATAATTACTTGCCAGAGCTATTATCGCGAAACAACCCCAGGTTAGCCAAGTTAGTGAGTGAAAGCCAATAAAATAGTCACTAATCATCATGATTATCAGGGGCAAAATTACTGCCCAACGTCTTGGCAACATCGCGCCTCCAAATATCGCCGCAGCTGCGACAGGAGTAAAGTTAGGCGGGTGCGGCATTATCCGTCCGAATACGGCAAAGGCAACTAAGCTGACTACGAGAGCGATTTTAAGATTGTTATCGGTAATTTTTTGAATGCGCATTATTGGACCTTTTCGACCTTCCACATAATCTGCTGCCCATCTTTGGTTTTGTACATACCTGCTCCCTCGGAAGCCTGCTTCCCGTCAACATAAAATGCCCAGAATTGTTTGCTAC
>CAZYJC010000023.1:0-3299 GCA_964647765.1 uncultured Candidatus Saccharibacteria bacterium
CCTTACAGATACCAAACCCTTTTAAGAAATACTCATTCTCAAGCTGATAAGCGTCGAGACTTGGCGAATCTTTGTATCTGTTAACTACTGCCTTCATATAGGCGTAGAGTTGAGGCTTCCAGACTTCAGCCGGTTCATTGGTCGCCCAATCTGGAATATGACACTCCGGCCATCTCGGTTGTCTAAGTCCAACTGTTAAAACAACTTTGGCGTTTACCTTTTCGGCTTTGGCGAATTCCCAGTCCAGATTGTCGAAGTTGTATTGTCCTTTGACCGGCTCACCTTCTGACCAATAACTTACCAGCCTGTAATGCCTCACGCCAATGTTATTAAGAGCATCCATACTCTCTTTGGGATCTACGCCCAGGCTCGTGGCATAGGCTGGTATGAAGCTAACCCCTAACTTCAACGGCTTAGATGCCTGGGATTGGATATACCACTGGGCAATCAACCACATAATTAAAGTTAATAGAGTTAAAACAGCTACTGAAATGGTCAAAACTCGGTGCCACCTACTGCCCTGCCACCAGTTTTTGCTACCCCGCAGTAAGCGATTCTTCAGGCTGGAGTTATACGATTGGGATGGTTTTGACATATAATTTATAGAGGTAAAATGAAACTAACTTTAGTCATTCCAGTATACAACGAAGAAGATAGTCTTTATGCTTGTTTGTCGGCTGCCGTTCGCCAAGACGTGCCTTTTGATCAGATAATTGTCGTCGACAACAACAGTAGTGACTCTACGGCTGTTATCGCGTCCAGCTTCGAAGAAGTGACACTTATTCATGAGCCTCGCCAAGGTGTGATACATGCCCGGACAACCGGGTTTGACGCGGCTTCTGGCGACATCATAGCCCGAATTGATGCTGACACGCTAATCCCATCAGATTGGTCTACTCACCTGCTTCAGATTTTTGCAGATCCAAGCATTGACGCCGTAAGTGGCCGTGCAGCTTATTACGGCATTGCTTATAATCAGCTCTGGAATAGCGCGGATTTGTATTTCCGCCGCCGACTTAATAGACTGCTCGCAGACCGAAATTTCCTTTGGGGAGCTAATATGGCAATTTCCCGCTCGGCTTGGCTGCGAGTGCGCCCTCATCTCTGTCATCGGGCCGATATTCACGAAGATTTTGACCTAGGGATTCATCTGCAGGAGATAGGTGGCAAAGTTGCCTTCGACGAAGATTTGCCGGCCGAAGTGAGTTCGCGCCGAGTTGATACCGATTACTTAAGTTTCCTCCGCTACGCCTGGGCAAGTCCCTCAACATACGCCACACATTCACTCAAGCACCAGCGGCACATGTATCCTGTTATCGCCCTAAGCGCGGTAGCGTATTTCCCTGCTCGACTGCTCTACCGAGGTTATGATGAGCTTTCTGGTAGCTTCAGCCTTAGCCAGCTCTTATCTACGAAATCTGAATCCTCTAACCGTGTCGACCCTACTCGCCACGTTGAGCCAGTCGTACTCGACTAACTACTGGCTATTAGAAACCCACCCGCCCTTGCTTGTCCGGGTTGGCTCGCAGGCTGACCAAAGACCTTTTTTAGCAGATCTGGCGGAGGCTTGTGCATCATCGAATTCGTTAGCCTTACTGAAGGCAAAATAAGGATAATAGAAGCCATATCCGTCGCTGATAATTGCCTTGTCTAAGTCCGTGCCATCTTCTAGATAAACATACCTTAGTAATCTGTTATACCTGTCTCTATCTGTTGTCAGAGGATCAGCAACCAGTTTAACTTTGCCTAACCCAATACGGCGTTTGGTGTAGGCGGCGGCCTCAGGTCCATAGCATTGCACTGGTGTGTTTGGCTTATGTGTCTCGGGCGTATCTACACCGATAAATCTGACTTTTTCGGAATGTCCGTTCATATTGACGGCAATAGTGTCGCCATCGACGAATTCCGTAACCTGATAAAGGCCCGGATCGTATTTATTGGCCGGATTAGCCGACGGATTTTGCTGGAAATAATAGATTCCTAGCAAAAAGATAGTTATCAGGATGCTAACAATGAAGCGATATTTACGTGGGACGAGGTATTTAAGATCCATTGCTCTTATTAATAAGAGACATTAGCTCATCGGCGTCAATGTTTGTGCCGTCGATTTTAATATAATTTTCATCAAATGGCGGTTCGAGCTTTGATACAATTTTATCGAAACGTTCTTGGGTCATCACGGTGGTGTAGCCGTTTCTTGTTTCGTGGGTGCCGACGGCGCGCTCTTGCGCGAGGTGTTTATCGACTTGGACCCAGATAACGAGGGTGTCTGCTCCTCGGCGCTCGGCAATTTCTCTAAGGTGGTCACGATCATGTTTGAAGTTGAAGTTGGTATCAAAAACTACACTCTTCCCTTCACTTAATAATTGGTCGGTTTTATCATTCAGAGCATTATAGAGCTCAAGACTCTCGTCTTCCGTATGCTGGGGATCTGGAAACATCTTGTGTCGCTCATAATCGGCAACCACATGCACCGCGCCTGTTCGCTCGCTGATGATTCGGCCAACAGTTGATTTGCCGGCTCCAGGGTAGCCAATTAACAGATACAAATGAGCTTTGCCAGCATCCATTAGTAATCTATCCCTTTATTAGCTAGAAACTTCTCGTCAAAGTGGTGCTTAAGCTTGGTCATATCAGTCGCGATATCAACTTCGCTCATTAGTGTCTGGTCAAAATTTCTGCCAGTTAGACAAAGGCTGGTGCGCGGATGCTTGTCCTTAATTAATTTTTTAACCTGCGCTGATTTTACGAGGCCATCATGTACTGCATTGTTGATTTCATCACAAATAACAAGATCATATTCGCCGCTGGTTGCGCACTTGTAGGCTTCCTCATATGTTTGGTCGGCAGCTAGTTTGTGCATTTCTTCCGTGATGTGGACTTCGCTAAGATCGCCAGCCTTGTAGAAGCCCTTTCCGCCTTTATAAAAATGGAGCTGATCCTTATATATAGGCTGGATGTCTCTGATAAAGACATGCTCGCTTACACCCCAATATTTAATGAACTGTATAAAAGCTACGTTCCAGCGATTGCCTAGCGCACGCGTCATCAACCCCAAGCTAGCGGTAGTCTTGCCCTTGCTCTCCCCGGTGTAAACGATCACGACCGATTGTTTTGTTTTGTAATCCTCGAATGACATAAGCTTCCTTATATGGTACTATACTTAATTCCCAAAACTTCGAACATTCCCAAAACTTCGAACTAATAAATTAACAAGGATTAAAATGCCAGGAGAACTTACAGGTAAAGGACTCGAACCCGATTCCACGATAGCTGTATTGCACAAACGAGCTGTTATC
>CAZYJC010000023.1:3309-3585 GCA_964647765.1 uncultured Candidatus Saccharibacteria bacterium
TGTAGCAGAGAAAGTCTTCCCTTTGAATTCGGACGAGCCGGAGACCGCAGCCGAAACAGTTGACATTGTCGGCCCAAACGAAGAACCGCCACAAGCTATTCATTATTAACTAAACGAGTTTGTGCTGCTTGAGGAGGTGGTCAATTAGTGGACGATCAAATCCAACAGTAACATCGCCGTCGAAGTCGATAACAGGGATACCGCGCTGGCCTGAGATTTCTACAGCCTTTAAGCCGCCTTCTGGGCTCTCGTCGACATTGACATATTTATAATCTA
>CAZYJC010000024.1:0-2497 GCA_964647765.1 uncultured Candidatus Saccharibacteria bacterium
CAAAAACTTTTTCTTGATCGCTTTTACTGATGCCTATACCCGTATCAATAACTTCAAAATTTACCCCATCGGCTATACTGGTTGCCCTAATCGTCACAGAGCCCTTTTCAGTATATTTTATCGAATTCGTTATAAAATTCTGCAAAACCTCTCTTACATAAAGCCTGCTGCTATTCAAAACTTCTAGTTTTGGATCTATTTCGGATTTTAGCTTAAGGTGTTTTGTTTGGGCCTGCGGGGTATAGTTAGAAACCAACTCTTTGACTAATTCTGTGACGTTGATTTTTTCAACATTTAATTCTAGTGCGCCTCGTTCGGCTCTACTCAAAGTTGAAAGATCGTTTATCATATCTGCAAGAAAATTAACTTGGTTATGTGCTTCTTTGAGAGCTTTTTTGATCGAAGCCAAATCACCGGATTTTTCGACTATAAATTCAGCGTTACCAATATTACCCTCAGATATTGCTATCGGAGTTCTTAATTCATGACTAACAACGCTAATGAATTCGTCCCGTTCCTCTTCAAGCGATTTTTCTCTAGTAATGTCGCGCAGGAGTATGACATAGCCTTTATCGCCAGTTTTGCCGTAGCCCAAATGCACGGGCGCAATACTAAGGTAGATATTGATAAACGACCCATCACTGTAACCAAGAAGTAAATCACGGCTAGTTGTTGGCGTGGTGACCTTCTTGACTATTTCTGTAATATTTTGAGATTGATGGTTTTTGTCGACAGGCTTAAAAATTGTTTCAAGCTTAGAGCCTTTTTTAATATTATTTATGTCAAAAATATTAAGAGCGGCAGCATTGTACAAAACGACTTCAATTTTTTCATCAACAGCTATAACCGCATCGGCCATGCTATTAATAAGGCTATTAAGCCGCTCGTGATCGAGTTGTTGTTCGGTTGTATCGTTAATTTTAGGCTTAAGCACCATACCTGCTTAATTATGCCACATTTTTTGTAGTTAGAAATTGAGGGTGGGTTGATGTAGCCTTAATTGTTTTTTTATCTGTTTAGCATTCGCTAAGTGTGATGTCATTTCTTGCCAAAAGTCGGGGCCATGATTATGAACCCTTGTATGGGCCAACTCGTGTAAAATCACATAATCAACCTCAGTGTCAGGAATATTCATCAAAAACAAATTAAGTGTTATGTTTTTGTGTTGATCGCAACTTCCCCACCTGCCACGGAGTTGACGAACTTTGACTGAGCTATAGTCATATCCATACATGCCAGCTAATTGTGATACTCTCTCTGGTAAAAAATATTCAGCCTGACGCCTTAGAGCTCGGATACAGGCTTGATGCGCCTTTGCCTGTACGTTTGGGCTGCTTATCGTAAATTCTTCTGGTACCTTTACCTGAATAATACCGTCCAGTAGTCTGGTTGAAATTTTCTCATCTTGAGTAGTTAGGAAATGTAGTACATCACTTCTTCCGATTAATTGTCCATTTTCCAATATTTTTTGGTCTGGAAGGTTCGCTCTTATCCAGTCGTATCTTGATTTGGCAAAAGCTACTGCAGCACTATAAGGCGTCCACCTAGGGATAGATATACGTACTTCCCCTTTTGAGTTGATTGATAGTTTTATATTGCGACTGGTTCGCCTTTTACTGATTTGCAGCTTGGTTGAATCATCAAGCCAAACAGTTTTTACAGGCATTATCTTATCAAAATGTTGCGCCTGCTGGCGTTATATCTTCCTTGGGTATTCGGAATCAAATTTACTAGCCCTGGCTTAATCACCTTGCTATTGCTATCTTCATCCGCCAACAAGCCAAGCTGCCTCAGCTTGTGAATCACAGCACTCTGTTGCATGTTAAAGAGATGTTTGCCACTGACTACTGCACAGTCTTCACCTGCAGATGGATTTTGCATTTGTCCGATGATAGAGTCGAATGTGGTACGATCCCAGCTCGCAGAATACTTATCGTCGGCACGTCGACGATCACGACTAGCATTACGCATGAAGGCTGTATCCTGATCCATCTGGAACCAGATTAGAACTGGAGTGGCATGATACTTCCGCGCCAAAGCCGAGAGTTCTTTGCGCTGTTTCAAACGCATGGCGTTCAAATCGTAGGCTACGCTTAACCCGGCTGCCAAGAACTCCTCAGTCATGTAATTCATCAGATGAGTTACTATGTCGTTCTCTTGTTTATCGTAACGTGGTTCATCAAACAACTCAGCCCTAATCTTGTCAGACTGCAAATGCGCTGCCTGAACTCCATCGCAAAATTGCCGGGCAAAATATGTTTTACCAGCGCCAGGATAACCGTAAAACATCAATAAAAAAGGCTTGATTGGATAAATTTTTGCCATATCTATATATGTATAGCAGATTTACATCTGTTTGGGAAGAGTTACTAAGGTGACAAAAGTACTCAATTTAAGTATTATGATTACTGGCGATTTAGGGGCATAGTACAACGGCTAGTATAAAGGTCTCCAAAACCTTAGATCGTGGTTCGATTCCACGTGCCCCTGCCAGATT
>CAZYJC010000025.1:0-2426 GCA_964647765.1 uncultured Candidatus Saccharibacteria bacterium
GCACCATTATCATAATTTACCGCTTCAGTGCGGTATTTATTTTGTCAAAACCTTGGCATATGATGGAGTTATAAGTAGAGGTATGCCATGCGGAAAATAATAGTATTAGAATTTATATCCATTGACGGGGTTATGCAGGCGCCAGGTGGAACTGAAGAAGACCCCACTGCGAAGTTCGAATTTGGGGGCTGGCAAGCTCCATTTGCAGGAGATAAGGCGGCTGATAAAATCACCGGGCCAGCGCTAAATGCCAATGTAGAGTTCCTCCTAGGAGGTTATACATTTGAAATCTGGTCTAGCTATTGGCCCAAACATGGCAACATCTGGCATTACATTAACGAGAATATGAAATATGTACTGTCAAGGTCGAAGACCGAAACTAATTGGCAGAACACGACGTTCTTGAGGAACTTGGAAGACATTGAGCAGTTAAAGAAATCAGCTGGTCCAGACCTCCATGTATGGGGAAGCAGAGAGTTAGTGCAGTTGCTCCTCGCCAACGATCTAGTCGATGAACTCTGCCTCATGACCTATCCTATTATTCTCGGTCATGGCAAAAAACTCTTCGCCGATGGCGCAGCTCCTAGAACTTTTACTCTCACAGAAAGTCACGTCGGTAATAAAGGCGTTATAGTTGCCCGATACGAGCGGGCTGGAGAGGTTAAAACTGGAAATATAGGCGTGTAATTGACTGGGCCGATGCTATGGGCTTGTGGTATTTTATTTTGATAGACTGTAAAAAACATATTTAAAGAGGAGAGTAATCTTAATGCCTACCATCAATCCTTATATCAACTTCAACGGTAATGCCGAAGAAGCCTTCAAATTTTACAAATCTGTATTTGGCGGAGATTTCTCCTCAATTGTGCGCTTCAAGGATCTGAAGAGTGAGGATTTCCCTGTACCCGAGGACGAAGAAGATAAAATTATGCGAATCGTGTTGCCAATCGGAGGAAATAACTTGATCGCCAATGATGTCCCGGCAAGTATGGGACCGGTTAGTGAGAACGAGAACAGATCCAAAATATCGGTCAGCACAAACTCTCGCGAAGAAGCAGAAAGGATATTCGCCGGTCTTTCAGCAGGTGCTACTGTCGAAATGCCACTTGGCGACAGTCCGTGGGGCAGCTATTTTGGCATGTTTCGAGATAAATACGGCATCGAGTGGACGGTGGAATACAACCAAAGTTAAATTGGCTTAGCAAAAGAAGTTGAACAGAACGAGTTTTTTAAAAATCTTGCAAAATAACATAAAAAGTGATAAAATATATCTATGAGTAGTGCAGCAGAAGATGCTAAGTTCTTGCCTTATGTAGATGCGGTTTACTGGGACGGACACATGATAGGTTCTGGTGAGCAAACGCCTAATTTGCCACCAGCGATTGGTCTTCAGCCACCAATTAACGTAGAGGCGGTTCTCAAGAAGCAGGTCGCCGCAATAACATCACAGCCAAGCGAACAGAGCTTTGAGCCGGTACGCGTCTTCGACGCGTCAAAAAATCGATTAGGCACGTTGATTATGTTTTTAGAAGAAGAATTAAGTGGCACTGCAGTTAGGCCACCTGAAGCGATTAGATCTGTTGCTGATGTCACGCCAACCGAAGCTCAGCGTCTTCGTATTGGATTTGGGCATCAGGCAGAGAAGCCGGTCTTTGCTAGGGGTAAATATCACGTATATATTAGACAGTTAATGGCTGGAATAGTAGGCCCCGACAGACAGGACCAAAGGATAGTTTACGCTTTGCCGGCACAGTTGATCAATCCTAATCCCGAGGGCCCAACGTCTGTTGCGAACGCCGGTTGGCGTAATTATGTTGGCGAAATGAGGGTAGCAGAAACATTGCATGGCAAAACGCAAAGTCGTGAGCGCTTAGTGCGGATTCGTGGCCTGGAAGTTTATCAAGGCTAATTTTGCCAATCATACATTAATCAGCTATAGTTTTAGCTACATTAACAAAATAACTCTGTTGACGTGGAAGTTCGGTGGGATACCGACGCTGTGCCGCAACTGTGAAGCCCTGTTATGGGATAAGCCAGGTCGTCGTCACTGAGCATGTAAGTCCCGAGCAGGAATTTGTAATATTTTCGTCACTTCGGGTGGCGTTTTTTATTACCTAAAACCGCTCCAAGAGGAGGGTAAAGTGTCAAAAACGAATAAACAAATCGTCGCAGTTGGTGCGATAATTATTTTTGCTTTATTAGGTTTAGTCGGTTATTCGGCCAACAATAAACAATCTGGCTCAGCAGAGGGGAATCCGCTGACCGTCAATACTACTGCTGCCAAGTTAACTACTAGCAACGATAAAAAAATAGTTTACTATCAGGGTCAGAACGGACAAACCGCGCTAGCAATCTTGAAATCACTCGCCACAGTAAAAACAAAACAAAGCAGTTTTGGCGCTTTTGTGGTCGGTATTAACGGCGTT
>CAZYJC010000026.1:0-1932 GCA_964647765.1 uncultured Candidatus Saccharibacteria bacterium
AACTATCCAGCAGTTGGCTTTGGCTATATTCATAAAGGTGCGCTTGTTGATGAAGAAACCGAGAGCTACGCAGTCGAATCCTTCAAGGAGAAACCCGATCTAGAGACGGCTAAGCAGTATTATGACAGTGGCGAATATCTCTGGAACGCTGGTTATTTTGTAGGCTCGATCAATACTTTTGCATCAACAATGGAAGCCAACGCACCGGAGCTATATCAGAATTACCAGACCCTAGTTAATGTTGACGAAGCCAACTATTCCGAAACCTACCTTGGCTTCGAGTCCGACGCTATAGATTATGCCTTGCTCGAAAAAACCCGCGACCTGCTCGTTGTCCCGGCAGATTTTGACTGGATGGATCTTGGGTCGTTCAACGATATTCACGAAGCTGTCGGCAAGGACGAAAACGGCAATTACATCCAAGGCAAGGTAGAGATAGAGGGTACAAGCAACTCACTAGTGCAAAACTATAACCAAGAGCCATTAGTTGTAATTGGGCTAGATAACGTCGTCGTTATTAATACTGGAAATGGTATATTAGTGGCACACAAAGAACATGCCCAAAAAGTCGGTGATGTCAGTAAACGATTAAACAAGGAGTAAATATGAAAAAACTTATTGCCTTTGACCTTGATGGTACGCTAGCTCCCAGTAAATCCACTTTGCCAGCTCGGATGGCCGATCTACTTAATGAGCTCTTAACCAAGTATCAAGTTTGCATTATCTCAGGCGGCAAAATTGAGCTTTTCCATCGGCAAGTTTTGAGCCAAATCACCCAAGATCCTGAGCTTCTCAGTAAGCTTCACTTAATGCCAACCAGCGGCACTCGCTACTACACCTACCATACTGACAATAAGGATTGGGTGTTGGAATATGCCGAGGACTTTAGCCCTGAGGATAAAAAGGCAATTATTAAAGCCCTCGCCGAAGGTCTTGAAGAGTCTGGTTACAAGGCCGATAAAACTTATGGAGAAATAATCGAAGACCGAGACAGCCAGATTACTCTATCAATTCTCGGACAAGAAATCGTAGCCGAACTCGGAGAAGAAGGCGTTCGCATCAAAGAAGAGTGGGATCCTGACGCCTCCAAGAAGCACAAAATTCGTGACATTGTTGCGCCGAAGATTCCTAACTTCGAAGTCCGGGCCGCCGGCGCAACCTCTATTGATGTAACACGACCAGGCATCGATAAGGGTTATGGCATGAATAAGCTCATGGCTGCAACCGGGGTTACAAAAGAAGAAATCTTATTTATGGGCGACCGAATCGAAGAAGGTGGCAACGACTTCGCAGTTTACGACATGGGCATCGACTGCATCGGCGTACGAAACTGGGAAGATACTGCCTACGCCATCGAAGGCATCGTCAAAGTCAGCTAAATTTATTCAACAGTTACGCTTTTGGCTAGGTTGCGCGGGCGATCAACATCGAGGCCGCGCTTGGTGGCGATATAGTAAGCGAAGAGTTGCATAGCTACGGCGTGCAATATTGGCTGAAGCTCTTCCTGAGTCTTTGGTAGATAAATAACATCATCGCAGAATTCGCGGATGGCTTCGTTTCCTTCGGTGGCAACAGCTACAATCGGACCCTTGCGGGCGCGGATTTCTTGCATATTCGAGTAGGTTTTTTCTAGCAGCGGGGAATCAGTGGCTATAGCAAAAGTAGGGAAATTATCGTCAATCATAGCCAGCGGCCCGTGTTTCATCTCACCGGCTGCATAGCCCTCAGCATGTATATATGAAACTTCCTTTAGTTTCAATGCACCTTCTAGTGCTGACGGGAAGGCATTGTGTCGGCCAATAAACAAGAAATCTCGATAGTCAGCGTATTTTTCTGCAACTTGCTTGATTGATTCGGCGCTATCTAGAACTGCCTGGGCTTTTTCTGGTAACTTATCGAGCTCTTCTATCAAGGGTTTGAAGCGTTCGTGCT